>JBKOUM010000002.1:0-21213 GCA_046723385.1 Actinomycetota bacterium | reverse complement strand
GGCTCGGACGCCGGGGAATCGCTTGGAAACCCCCCTGAGCTCGAGCTTCCCCGATGGCCCCCTCGACAGGCCGTGAGGGGCATCGGGATCCCGAGGCCCCTCACGGCCGACGATCCTAGCTGGCGGGGTAGTCCGCGGGATCCACGGAGACCGTCCCGTCGATGATCCCCTGTTTCAGCTCTTCGATCTTGGCTTGGAGGTCCTGGGGAACGATCGACTCGAGATCGTGGTACGGAGCGATGCCCACACCGTTGTTCGCGAGGGTCCCGACGTACAGGCCGCCCTTGAACGTCCCATCCAGCGCAGCCTTGACCGTGTCTTCGACGGCAACGTTCATGTGCTTCTCCACGGTGGTGAGGAAGATGGAGCAGTACTCCTGGGCCGAGACGCAGCCATCGGTGTCCACCCAGATCCCGTAGGCGCCGCCGGCGTCCTGGGCCGCGGCCATGGTTCCGATCCCCGTGCCGCCCGCGACCGGCAGGATGATGTCGGCGTTCTCCGAGAGGAAGTCTTCCCCGACGCGGCGGCCCTCGGCCGGCGTGTAGAACGCGATCGCAGGGTCGGTTGAGATCTCGACGCCCTTCTGGGTTTCCGGATCCCAGCCGAGGAGCTTGACGCTGTCGTTGTTGTCCTGGTTGTACTTGCGGATGCCGGCGGCGAAGCCGTTCAGGAAGATGGTGACCGTCGGGAGGAGCCAGCCTCCGTAGGCGGCGACGACCTTCGTCTTGGTCTCTGCCGCTGCGAGGTACCCAGCGAGGAATGCCGCCTGATCGGTTTGGAACGTGAGCTCGCTCACGTTCGGGAGCGTCACGTCCTTCGGATGAGCCGGATCCGAGAAGTCGACGATGTCGTAGTCGACGATCGTATACAGCTGATCCGGGTTGGCCTTGGCCGACTTCACCAGGGCGTCGCCCATGGTGAAGCCCGCCAGGACGATCAGGTCGCAGTCCTGATTCACGTAATCCTGGATGAAGGGCGCGTAGTCCGCGGGGCCCTTTGATGTCACGTAGTCGAACCCGACGCCGAGATCCGTCTGTGCCTGCTGCAAGCCCTCGTAGATCTGCTGGTTGAAGCTCTTGTCGTTCACGCCGCCCACGTCCGCAACGAAGCAGACCGTCTTGCCGGCACCCGGCAACGGTGCGCCCCCACTTGCGGCGGCGGACGTCGATTCCGACTTGCAGGCGGCGCCCAAGAGCGCCATCACCGCCAGCAGGGCCACGCAGCGCAGTGTTCGTTTCATCCTTCTCCTTCCTCGACCGAACGCGCTCAGCGCATCCGAACCCATACGGCCACAGCGGGACCAGTTGGCCTCAGGCCGGCCCGCCGCCGCGTACTTTGGCCCATCGGATCGACCGAGGCAAGCCAGCGAACCCTCCTCGGCACCGAGGTCGGCGAGGGACGTCGATCCTCTCATCGGGATGTTCTCGAAGACATCTCGACGTGAGGGACGAGGACGAGGCGGTGGGAGACTGGCGAGGCGGGGGATCGATGGACGACGGTGCGATCACGGAAGACCTGCGGCGCCGGATCGACGCCTCTCCGTTCCATGCGGCGTTCGGCATCACGGTCGAGGACGCTCGCGGCGGTGAGGTTCGGCTCGGCTGGGAGGCGCGAGGCGAGCACCGCAACCTCCAAGGCCTCGTCCACGGCGGCGTCCTCGCCACGCTCGTCGACATCGCGATGGGGCTCGCGGTGCGCACCGCGGTGGGCCCGGGCCGCCGGCACGTGACGATCGAGCTGACCGTGCACTACCTGCGCCCGACCGCGCCCGGTCGGATCGAAGCGATCGGCACGACGCTCCGGGTCGGCACCCAGATCGCCTTCGCCGAGGGAAGCGTGGTCGACGCGTCGGGCCGTCTCCTCGTGCGCGCGATCGGCACGTACAGCGTCACGGCCGAACGCGAGCCGGGAGGGGTCGCCGCCGGCTAGTACGCGACGTCGAGCCGGGCCATGGCGTCGGCGAGCTTGCCGAGGGCGCCCGCGAGGCCCATCAGCATCCCCATGTTCCCCTCGACCTTGATCTTGCCCATCATGAAACCGGTCACGGGGGACAGCTCGCGCTTCGCGAGCGCGACCGCCGTGTCGTAGCTCTGCCGGATCGTCGCGTCCGGTGCGTCCAGGTCCCCCATGCCAATCGCGATCTTCCCGTCCTCGATCGTGGTCCAGTACCGCTTCTCGCCATCGGTGGTGGCGATGACCTGTTGGATCCGTGCCCGCTGCCCGGCGGCGGCGGCCGCGAAGGCTTCGTCGCCGTTGACCGTATCCGTCAGGGCGTCGGCCCACTCGGGCGACAGGAACGTCAGGCTCACGGAGGACTCCTTCGGTCGAGATCGGATCGCCACCTTAGCGGGCCGATCGGATCGGTCAGTCCGGGAACAGCCCCGGCTCGGTCACGTGCGCGTCGTCGGCCAGGAACCACAGCGCCCGCCGGTCTCCGCTCACCTTGATGGTGTTGATGCTCGTGTTCGGCGGCAGGAAGAACATGTCCTGGCCTTCGAGACCCAGGATCCACGATAGGTAGGCGTTGATCACGCCGCCGTGGCAGACGATCCACACATCGCCATCCGCGTGCGCACCGAGCGCGGCCTCGATCGTGTCGATCACGCGTCGCTGGAAGTCGTCGAACGGCTCCCCCGCCGGCGCCAAGTGGAACACCGGATCCTGCAGCAGGACGCGCCGGGGCATCTCGGGGTGCTCCGCGAGCAGCTCCTCGAACTCCTTGAACTCCCAATCGCCGGCGTACCACTCCACGAGGGCCTCGTCGTACGTCACGGCGACCCCGGTCTCGTGTACGAACGGCTCGATCGTCTGTCGCGCCCGGGTGAGGGTCGAGCAGTAGATCGCCACCGGCCCGGGCATCCTCCGCAGCCGCCGCGCCAGGAGCGACGCTTGCTCGCGGCCTGTGGCATCCAGGGGCGGGTCGGCGACCACGCCACGGGAGGTCGTCGCCTCACCCGAGGAACGGAGATCCGCCTTCCCGTGGCGGATCAGGTAGAGCCTTCGCTCGGCCTGGCTCACCGAGCGGCCTTCGCGTTGGGGTGCCTCGACCGCCAATCCTCGGCGAACGCTTCGACGTCCTCGCGGAGCCAGATGCGGCCCGACGCCAGCCACGTGATCGGCTCCGGGAACTGACCCCGGTCGATGTACGTGATGACGCGCCGCTTGTCCCAGCCCATGATCTCCGCGGCTTCCGCAACACCCGCGAGCGGCGGGACGACCTCGATCGTCAGGACGACGTCGTCGCCGACGGCCGTGCGGAGCTCGTCCAGGCACGTCCGTTCCGACGTGCCTGTGACCTCGACGTAAACCGGGGCGTCGAGGACCACCGCGAACCATCGGCCCCCGGATCCCCACATCCGTGCGCGTACGGGGTCGTCCACCGCGACGGAGTGTATGACGGCGTCCTCGGCCGCGGGAGCCGCCGATTCACTCCTCGTCGGCGCGACGGAACAGGCCGCGTCTCCGGAGCTCCGTCTTCCAGCACTCGATGTGCCAATGGCGGCGGTCGTCGGGGGCACCGTCGGGGACGACGACGAAGTGCCACGAGCCAGGACGCACGATGTGGTCGCAGCCGGGGCAGCGGTACTCCTTGTCGCCCACGAGATGGCGGACCTCGAAGCCGGGGGCCTCGGCCCAGGGCGGCGGAGCCGACCTGGGCCGAGGTCTCGGCGAGGGGAGCGACTCGAGCGGCGCGCGCCGGTTCTTCCGGGGCATCGGGTCAGAGCCGGTCGCGGACGAAGCCGGCGGCGATGGGCGCGAGCGAGGCGCCCACCTCCCGAGCGTCGTCCTTCCTGGATCGCTCGAACGAATGGCCCGCCCCCTCGATGTCGACGAGGGTCGCGCGCTCGCCCAGCCGGGCGACGACGTTCGCGAGGCGAGCCGGGTCGGCGAACGGATCCTTCGTCCCGTGGAGGAACAGCATGGGGATCGACAGGCCGTACAGATGCTCATCGCGGATCTGATCGGGCTTGCCGGGCGGGTGGAGCGGATAGCCGAGGAACACGAGGGCGGCGGCCAGCATCCCCTCGGCGGCGGCCATCGAAGCGATCCGCCCGCCGTAGCTCTTGCCGCCGCCGAGCACCTGCCGGCCGCCGCCCCGCCCAACCGCGACCTCGAACACCGCCCGGAACGCGGCGATCGCGTTCTTGGCCTGGTCGGGGCTCCGCCTCCCGGCCTCCATGTACGGGAAGTTGAAGCGCACCGCGGCGATCCCCTCGGCCGCGACCGCGTCGCAGAACCCCACGATGAACGGGTGATCCATCCCGGCTCCGGCGCCATGCCCGACGATCAGGATCGGGCCCTCGGCGTCGTGCCAGGCGGCGGTCACGTCCCCCCGGGGCGTCGCCACGGCGAAGCGGTCCTCGCTCACGCCTCGCGACGCTCCCAGAGCTGCCGCGTGAGCAGCGCGTGCGCGACGTGCTCGCTCAGGTGCTCGACCGCGTGCAGGAGCGCCCATGCGCCCGAGACGACCTCCGCCTCGCCCGTGCTCGCTCGCACGTGCGAAACGCGCTGCGCGCTCGGGTCGAAGGACGGGATGCCGTCGAGGAGCGCCCGACAGTCGCCGTCGACACGATCGACGAACGCGAGCATCGCGTCGGCGCTGTCCGCGACGGTGAGGAACTCGGCGTCGCGGTCTCGCTCCGGGAGCGGCGCACCGAAGGCGACGGCGAGCCACGACCTGGTGCTCTGCATGGCGTGCACCACGAGGACCGCGATCGGGTTCGTGTCCTGCCCGCCGGGCCGCCAGTTCAGCCCGTCGGCCGCGAGCCCCGTGATCGCCGCGCGCAGACCCGCGACGGACTCCCGGATCATGTCGTCGGCCGCCGTGACCGTCGGATCGGTCATGCGCGCAGTCTACGGACGAACACCGCGCCGGCCGCGTGCCATCATGGTCGGGATGGAGGGCCGTTTCTACCTGGGGACGTCGGGGTTCGCCTACGACGAGTGGCGACACGGGGTCTTCTACCCGGAGGGCCTGAAGAAGGACGACATGCTCGACTACTACTCGTCGCAGCTGTCGTCCGTCGAGGTCAACTACACGTTCCGCAGGAACCCCTCCGAGAAGACGATCGAACGGTGGCGCGAGCGCGCGCGGCCGGGCTTCGTCTTCACGCTGAAGGCGAACCAGCGGATCACCCACTGGAAGCGGCTCGAGGACGTGGAGGAGGACGTTCGGGGGTTCGTGACGACGGGCCGCCTCCTGGCCGACCGTTTCGGATGCGTGCTGTTCCAATGTCCCCCGAGCCTTCACCACGACCCCGACCTGCTCGCCAGGTTCCTCGACACCCTCCCGGAGAACGGCCCCGCGTACGCGATGGAGTTCCGTCACCCGTCGTGGACCGAGGCGCGTGGCGCGCTCCGCGAGCGCGGCGTGGCGTGGTGCGTCGCCGAGACCGACGACAAGGACCCCAAGCCCGAGGACCTCTCGTGGGAGCCCGTCGGCTACCTGCGCCTCCGGAAGACCGAGTACACCGACGATGAGCTCGCGACGTGGGCGGAGCGGATCGGACCCGCACTCGACGCGGGCGGCACCGTGTTCACGTATTTCAAGCACGAAGATGAGGGAGCGAGCCCGAAGATGGCCAAGCGCCTCGAAGACGTCTTGGGTTCCCGGGCTGCGCGACCGAACGAGGCCGTCGAGAACTGACGCCGAGCTCCCCTCCCCGAGGGACATCGTGTCCCCCGTCCGCCCGGCGGGCACGTCACCTGGTCCGGCCCCCCACTTTCGGCCGTCTGCGCGATAACGCCGACCGTTCCCGCACCGCAGAGTTGCTCTGTCGTAGGGCCGATGTCCCGGCGGCCGCAACAGAGGGGGAGTCCCATCGCCGATCGCAGCATCACGCGCAGCTCACGTGGCAAGATCGGTCTCGCCGCGTCCGTCGTACTCGCCACGCTGTTGGCCGCCTCGCTCGCCGCCCCTCTCCCAGGCCGGCACGCCGATGTCGCGGTCATCGTCCACGAGACGCTGCCAGCGACCGACGCGGCCGAGGCGCTCGTCGTCGCCCTCGGGGGTCGCGTCACGCGCGAGTTGCCCCTCGTTGGAGCCTTCGCGGCGACCATCCCCGGCGACCGACTCCACTCCCTCACCCGCGGCAACGGCATCGCGGGCGTCTGGGCCGACACGCACATCCGGATGGCGTCGACGGGGACCAACCAGTACGACACGTGGGAGCCCAACCTCGCGTGGCGGAAAGCGATCCGGCTGGGGCAAGTGAACGTCAGCGGCTCCGGGGTGACGGTCGCGCTCTTGGACACCGGCGTCGCGAACGTCGACGACCTCGGCAGGCGGGTTGACGCGAGGATCGATTTCACGCCGAACGGCGCCGGCGACGACGAGTACGGCCACGGGACCCATCTAGCAGGCGTGATCGCCGGCAACGGTTCGGATTCCGGTGGGAAGTGGCGCGGCGTGGCGACCGGCGCGCACCTGATCTCGATCAAGGTCGCGGGTCGCGACGGCTCGACCGACGTCTCCGTCGTGATCGCGGCGCTGCAGTGGATCGTCACGCACCGCGACCTCTACAACATCCGGGTCTTGAACCTGGCGTTCGGGACCGACGGCGTTCAACCCTACGCACTCGATCCGCTCGACGCCGCGGTCGAGCGGGCGTGGGCTGCCGGCATCACGGTGGTCGTTTCGGCCGGGAACCGAGGCTCGAGCTCGAGCCCCGGCACGATCAACAAGCCGGGCGACGACCCGTACGTGATCACGGTGGGTGCGGCCGACCTCAACGGCACCACCGACCGCAGCGACGACCAGGTGGCGCCCTTCTCGAGCCGTGGCCCGACGCAGGACGGTTTCGAGAAGCCGGATCTCGTGGCTCCGGGCATCACGATCGTTTCCACCCGCTCGGTCGGCAGCACGATCGACCAGCAGCACCAGGATGCGGTCGTCGACGCCAACTACTTCAAGGGCACCGGCACCTCCCAGGCGGCGGCCATCGTTTCGGGGGTCGCGGCGCTGATGTACGACGTGAACCCATCCCTGAAGCCGAACCAGGTCAAGGGGATGCTCCTCGACACGGCGTTCAAGACGACCGCGTACCGCGTCGGTGGCGGAGTCGGGCTCGTCGACGCCGAGGGCGCCGTCCTCGCGGCCGACGGTGCCGTCGGGAACCCGAACGCCGGGCTCGATCGCGCGGATGGTATCGGAGCGCTGGAGTTGAGCCGCGGGACGATGCACGTGACCGCGGACCTGAACGGTGATGGGTCCAGCGACGAGGTGGTCCAGGGCGAGATCGACGTCCTCGGCGAGCCGTGGGACTCGAACTCCTGGTCCTCCAACAGCTGGTCCTCCGACAGCTGGTCGTCGAACAGCTGGTCGTCGTTGATCGCAGAGAACGACGGATGGAGCAGCAACTCCTGGAGCTCGAACTCGTGGAGCGGGATGTGCTGGAGCTCCAACTCCTGGAGCTCCAACTCCTGGAGCTCGATCGCATGGAGCTGAGGTGAGACGCCGATGATGCTTCCCCCACGGGTCAAGGCGCTGATCGTCGTCGCGACCCTCCTGGGGTTCGGCTGCGTGGCCTTCCGCGTCCCGCAGATCCGGACGTGGGACGCCGGGGATCTGCTGGGGGTCGCGGTGATCGTCATCCTGACGATCATCGCGGAGCGGTGCTCGATCCCACTCAAGCGAGGATCGGAGACGGTGAACTTCGCGCTCACCGACGGCGTCTGGGCCGGCGCGCTGATCCTGGTGCCGCCGAGCGTCCTCACCGTCGGTGTGCTCCTCGGGGTCGGGGTCGGCCAGGCGCTGAACCGTTGGTCTCCGTACAAGATCGCCTACAACGTCTCGCAGTTCCTGATCAGCATCACGCTCGCCCAGGCGGCGTTCGCGGCGATGGACATCGATCCGTCGGTGACCGATCCGCGCACCTGGTTCGCGGTCCTCGCCTCGATGTACGTCGCGTTCGCGTTCAACGCCTGCGCGATCATGCTCGTGGTCTCGATGGTCGAGGGCAGCCGGTTCCGGGACGTCTTCCGGCTCCCGCTGGCGCTCAACGCGTTCCACTGGCTCGGCAACATGGCGCTCGGGATCCTCGGCGCACTGCTGATCGTCGAGGAACCGATCGCGCTCGTCCTGCTCACGGTGCCGGTCGGGCTGGCGTACATCACCTACCGACGTTGGGCGGAGAGCATCGCCGAGCGCGACCAGCTCCGTGACCTCTATGAGGCCGGTCGTGTCCTGTCGAGGCCGCTCGCTGCCACGGAGGGGTTCGGCGACTTCCTGGAGCTGTTGGAGCGGCTGCTCCCCGCAGACCGTGTCGAGCTCGTGGTGGTCAACGGCGACCGCGTGTCCGTGCACGCCACCACCGGCGTCTATTCGTTCACGGTGGACGAGAAGGGCCCCTATCCGCTCGAGGCGCTCGTCACCGTCCGGTCGGGGATCGCTCCCCAGATCGCGCTCGTGGGCGACGACGAGGACGTCCGCGGCGTCGTCGCCGTCTATCGGTCGGAGCCGTTGGGAACGAAGGAACGCATGCTCCTGGACGGCCTCGCGAGCCAGATCGCGATCCGGCTCCACAACCACCGGGTCTACGGAGAGACGCTCGAGCGCGCGCGCCTGTCCGAGATCATGATGCACACGTCCGACGGCGTCTTCGCGGTCGATCGATCCGGACGGGTCACGACGTGGAACCCGGCGATGCGGGCGATCGTCGGCTGGGCGGAGGAGGAAGCGATCGGGCGGCGCTGTCAGGACCTGCTGGGGATCGACGACCTCGACGCGCTCTCCGGTCCGGAGATCCCTCGCAGTGAGCCACAGGATGCCCTCGTCCGCACGAAACGCGGCACCATGGTGAGCGTGCGCCTCCGCACCAGCACGATCCGCGACCACGAGGCGGCACCGCGTTCGCACATCGTCGTGATGCGGGAAGCGTCCGAGGAGACCCGGGCGGAGCAGCTCAAGCGCGACTTCGTATCGATGGTCTCCCACGAGCTCCGCACCCCGCTCACGCCGCTGAAAGGGTTCCTGAAGAGCCTGCTCGAGGGTGCCGTCGATGATTCGCCCGAGGCGCGCCGCGAGTACTACGAGATCATGCTCCGCCAGGCCCAACGGCTCGAACGGCTCGTGGGCGACATGCTCGATGCCTCGCAGATCGACGCGGGTGGACTCGTGATCGACCTGGAGCCGGTGTCGCTCACGCCGCTGCTCCAGCGGCTCGTGGCCGATTTCCACGAGCAGCACGCCGATCGCGTCCTCAACCTGCACGGGACCGAGCAACGTCTGGTCACGCTCGCCGACGCGTTCCGCGTGGAGCAAGTGGTGTTGAACCTCTTGACGAACGCGGACAAGTACACACCGGCCGATCTGCCGATCGACGTCTTCTTGACGCGGCAGGAACGCGCCGCGGTGATCTCCGTACGGGACCGGGGAGAGGGGATCCCGAGGGAGCATCAGGGGCGGATCTTCGATCGCTTCTTCCGTGTGAACGTCGACAGCGGGCGACGTCCGGGAACCGGTCTCGGTCTGTACATCGCCCGATCGCTCGTCGAGGCGATGTCGGGTCGGATCTGGGTTGACTCGGAGATCGGTGTCGGCTCGACGTTCTCGTTCACGCTGCCGATCGTGAACGTGCGGCTCCCGGGCACCGACGAACCGACGGTGGCGGCGTCGATCCGGAAGCTCATGGCGGTCTGAGAGGATCCAGCCAGCCCTCACGTCGCAGCGACCGGATGCCGCCTGCGGACGCGAGGTCAGCCACCCGCTTCAGCTCCCGAGACGGTGCTGCAATGAACCCTCGATCTCGGCCAGCCGGTCCGGGTCGACGACCTTCCGGCCGAGGGCATCGCGGACGTAGAAGGCGTCGACGACCCTGCCGTCGAAGGTCGCCACCTTCGCCAGGTGCACGTCCAGGTGCAGCTCCGCGAACGTTCGCGTGATGTCGAACAACAACCCGATCCGGTCGGGCGCGCCCACCTCGATCACCGTCGAGTACTCGGACGCGTCGTTGTCCTCCCGGACCGTCACGGGCGTCGAGAGCGTCGGGTCCGGATAGTGCCGTCGCTTCTCGTCGACCCGGTGCTCGAGCGAGATCGATCCCTCGATCGTCCGGCGCAAGGTGGTACGGAACGCTCGCCAACGGCGCTCGGTGATCTCCGGCTCGAAGGCTCCCTGCACCTCGAAGAGGTCGAGCGCGACCCCGTCGTCGGTCGTGAACGCCTGCGCCGACAGGATCGACACGCCCTCGATCGTGAGCGCGCCGGCGATCCAGGACAGGAGTCCCGGGCGGTCCCCCGCCACGACGGCGACCTCGTACGTGCCGGGGCGCGACCCCTCCGTGGCGGCCGTCCTCACCTCGTGAGCCCCGACGGAGGCCGCGATCAGCCGCTCGTGCGAGGCCGCGCGGGCCGGATCCACCGTGAGGAAGTAGCCGCGCGGCATCCGCAGGATGAAGCGATCGACCTCGCCCTCGGGCTCACCCCGGAGCAGATCGCGCACCCGCTCGGTCCGTTCGGCGAGCATCGCCGCGAGCTCCTCTCCCATCTGCCCACGTTCGAAGATCCGCCGGACCTTGCCCGTGAGCTCGCGCACGAGCGTCTCGCGCCACGGGGTCCACGCGGCGGGTCCCGTCGAGATCGCATCCGCCTTGGCCAAGAGGTAGAGCGCTTCGAGCCGCTCCGGCGTGCCGATCCGCGCCGCGACACCGACCAGTAACTCCTCGTCCGAGAGATCCCGTCGCGTGGCCGTGTCGGGAAGGAGCAGATGCTCGGAGACCATGAACACGGCGAGGTCGGCGTCGGGTCCCTCGACGCCCATCGCCCCGAGCGTCTCGCGAGCGACCGCCGTCCCGATCTCGACGTGACCGCCCCTGCCGACCTTGCCGACGTCATGCAGGAGCGCCCCCAACAGCAGGGCGTCCGCTCGTTCGGTGTGGGACACGGCGGCGCGCTCGATCGGATCGTCCGCGTCGCTGCCTCCGTCGAGCATCGCCGCCATCCGACCCGCCGTGGCCACCAGATGGGCATCGACCGTCGACCGGTGGTACGGATCGCGCTGCGGCCGACAGCGGACGGCCGTCCATGCAGGGACGTAGCGCGCGAGCAAACCGATGCGATCGAGGGTGTCGAGCATCGCCGCCCCCGCCTCGCCGGCCCGGAGCAGCCGGACGAACGCAGACCGCATCGGCGGGTCCCACGAGACCTGATCCGACACGTCCACGTCTTCGATCGCATCCAGCAGCGCGGGCGACGGGACCTCACCCCGTTCCGCGGCCTCGGCGAGCGCGCCGAGGATCGACGAGGCGTCGGTCGGGACCGCTCCCCGAGCCGTCGCGTCCCCGACGATCCGTTCGACCGCCAACCACGAACCGTGCTGGCCGTTCCTCGCGTGCTCGAAGAACGCACGCAACAGCGCGTCGGGGGCCGGGAGGTCGGGTTCGTCCACGAACCCGACCTCCCGCGCGACGTCCGGCTGGAGCACCGCGACCAGCCTGCCGTCGCGCCGCCCGGTGAGGATCTGGACGGCGCTGCGGACGCGGATCAGGAAGTCTTCGGCGTCGTCGACGAGCTCGCGTTCGCGAGCGCGGACGTTGCCGGCGGCATCCGGGTCGTCGCCGACGGCCGCGGCGAGCCAGCCGAGCGACGCGACGTCGCGCAGACCGCCGCTGCCCTCCTTCAACTGGGGTTCGAGGAGATGGGCGCAGGAGCCGAAGCGCTCACGGCGTGCAGCCGCGGCGTCCCGCGCGCGGCGGGCGAACGCCGCGGGGTCCACCCTCGCGGCGGCCCGAACGGGACCCAGGGCCCGTTCGGACAAGGTCTCGTCGCCGGCCACCCGCCGGCCGTCGAGCATCGCCGTCCACGCGTCGAAGTGCTCGTCGGCGGCGGCCACGCACTCCGCGGGCGTTCGTACGGCGTGTCCGACCGCGAAGCCCGCGTCCCACATCGGGTAGAGCAACCCGTCGACGGCCGCCCGGACGGATCGTTCGTCGTCGTGGAGGACCAGGAGGTCGACGTCCGACGCCGGGAGCTGCCGCATCCGGCCGTACCCGCCGATCGCGACGACCGCGACGTCTGGGGCGGCACCGGACCGCGCGAACAGCTCCTGGACGCACGCGTCCAGGAGCTCGGCACGCCGGCGAGCCACGGACCGGCCGTGGTGCCCCACGGCATACGCCCGCTCGAGGGCACCGAGCTCGGCGCGCAGCGCGTCGGCGGGTCCGGCCACGGCTACCCCGACAGGGCGTCGGGACCCATCTCGCCCGTGCGGATCCGCATGACGCGGTCGACGTCGCTGACCCAGAGCTTGCCGTCGCCGATCTTCCCCGTCCGAGCGGCCTTCACGATGGCGTCGACGATGCCGTCCACGTCCCCGTCCTCCACGACGATCTCCACCTTGACCTTGGGCACGAAGTCGACCTGATACTCCGCCCCTCGATACACCTCGGTGTGTCCGCGCTGGCGACCGAACCCCTCGACGTCCGTCGTGGTCAGACCGCCGACGCCGATCTCACGCAGCGCGTCCTTCACGTCGTCGATCCGATGCGGTTTCACGATCGCCGTGACCAGCTTCACGCGCGCGAGCTTACCCCTCGATCGAGATCGCCAGGTCGAGCCATTCACGGTGCACGGTCATCCCGACCGAGCGGTAGAGCTCGACGGCACCCGTCTCGTTCTGCGCATCGACGTTGAGCTGGGCGAGTCGGAACCCTCGCGCGGAGAGATCGGCGAGCGCGTGACGCAGCAGCGCCTTCCCGATCCCACGGCCCTGCAGCTCCGGTCGCACGCCGAGGTCGCCGATCCACCCGACGCCGCCGTCCTCGATCACGAACTGCTGGGAGGCGCCCACGATGCGTCCATCGACCTCGGCCACGAGCACGAGGGAAGGATCGTAGGCGCCCGTGCGACGCATGTTGTCCCACCACTGTTCGAAGCCGACGGGTTGGTAGCCGAAGTGGGTCCGGAAAGCCGCCTCCATCGTCTCCCAGATCTCGCGATCATCCGGGCCGGCGACCGACCGTCGGATCGTCACGCCTCTCGGCGCCGGGGCAGCGGAGTACCCCTCGGGAAGCTCCATCCGCATGTGCCACGCCGTCCGGACGTGGGTGAACCCCGCCCGCGTCAGGAGCTCGCACGCGGCCGCGTCGGCGCCCGCGATCGAATGACGGAGCGACGTCGACGACCTCGGTCGGATCAGGGTCCTGGTCGCGCGTCCCGTCCAATCCACGAGCGCCGAGCCGATCCCCCGGCCGGCGTGCCGCGGATGCACGCGCCCGAAGGCGCCGACCTCCTTCGCCGGGTCGACGGCCTCGAGGGTTGCGTACCCGGCGAGCGTCCCGTCGGGGGCGATGATCAATCGGGTCATGGTCGGCAGGTCGACCCAGTCGCTGGACCAGTCCTCCTGGAGCCAGACGCGGGACGGCTCCGCTTCGCCGAACAACGCGATGTCGACGTCGGCCAGGAGATCCGCGACGGCATCGAGGGCGTGGAACGTCGCCGCCCGCACGACGTAGCCGGCCGGAAGCCCCGGGTCGGGGCTCCGGTCGAGGCTATTCGCCAACGGCCTTCTTGCGCGACGCGGTCTTCTTGGCCGCCGGCTTCTTGGAGCTCGGCTTCTTGGCCGCCGGCTTCTTGGCCGTGGACTTCCGGGCCGTGGACTTCTCCGCCACAGGCTCACCTTTCTTGGCGGCTGCGACCGACGCCTTCAGGGCCTCCATCAGATCGACGACCTTGGCGGTGGGCTCGGCGGCGACGACCTCGATCTCCTGGCCGTGGAGCTTGGCCTCGACGATCTTGAGCAAGCCCTCGCGGTACTCGTCGGAGAACGAATCCGGCGTCCATTCGCCCGCGAGCGAATCGATCAGCTGCCGCGCCATCTCGAGCTCTTGTCCGGTCACCTTGCCGCTGACGTCGACGCCGCCGAAGTCCGCCTCGCGGATCTCGTCCGGCCAGTACATCGTCTCGAGCACGAACGCGTCGTCCTTGAAGCGCAGGGCCGCGAGATGCTCCTTGTCGCGGAAGCTCACCTTGGCGATCCCGACCCGGCCGTCCTCGCTCATGGCCTCGCGCAGGAGCCCGTACGCCTTGGCGCCGGTCTCTTCGGGGATCAGGTAGTAGCTCTTCTTGAACATCACCGGATCGATGTCGTCCAGGTCGACGAACCGCTCGATGTCGATCGCCCGGCTGGACTCGACCGGCACGGCGTCGAAGTCCTCGTCCGTCAGGACCACGTACCGGTCCTTCTCGACCTCGTAGCCCTTGACGATGTGCTCGAAGGTGACCTCCTCGCCGTCCTTCTCGCAGACGCGCTTGTAGCGGATCCTGCCGCCGTCCTCGTCGTGAAGCTGGTTGAACTTCAGGCCCTTCTCTTCGGTCACCGGATAGACGGAGACCGGGATCGTCACGAGGCCGAACGAGATGGCCCCCTTCCACATGGATCGTGGCATGGCTCGCCTCCCTGGGATGGTCCGCACGCTGCGAGAACAGTCAGTCTAGCGGGCCAGGCCGACAAGCCCGCCGGTCCAGAGGCGGGGCGAGGCGCAGCGACCAAGCGCACACGGCTACCATCGATCGCATGCCCCAACGCACGCGCGGCTCGGGCGGCCCTGCCTTCACGGTGGACCTTCCCAAGGCCCTCGAGGTCCGCAAGGGCGATCGCGACGCCTGGTGGCTCGACCTCCCCGAACGCGAGCTCCGGCTGTCCAACCTTGACAAGGTCTTCTGGCCCGACGAGGGCTACACGAAGGGCGATGTGATCGCCTACTACTTCAACGTCGGGCACCTGCTGCTGCCGCACCTGGAGCGGCGGCCGCTCACGATGAAACGCATGCCCGACGGGATCACCGGGGACGCGTTCTACGAGAAGACCGCGCCGATGCACACGCCCGACTGGATCCACCGGTGCACCGTGTTCTCCGAAGACGCGAAGACCGGGCAGATCGACTACCTGACCGTGGACGATCTGCCGACGCTCCTGTTCGTCGCGAACCTGGGCGCGATCGAGATGCATCCACTGCACTCGACGTGCGACGCCGTCGGGCACCCCGACTATCTGTTCTTCGATCTGGATCCGTTCGAGCCCTACACGTACGAGGACGTGCTCAACGTGGCCCGTCACATCCAGGTGTTGCTCCAGCAGCTGGGCATGGTCGGGTACCCGAAGACGAGCGGCGCGACCGGCTTGCAGATCTACGTGCCGCTCGAACACGGAGCCTTCACCTACGGAGAGGCCCGGGCGTTCGTCGGCGCGTGCGGGCGGCTGATCAAGGACGCCGACCCCGACAAGGTGACGATGGCCTGGCGCGTTGCCGACCGCGCCGGGAAGGTGTTCATCGATCACAACATGAACCGGCAGGGCGCGAACATCGCGGCCGCCTACTCGCTCCGTCCGGAGGCGCGGGCGCCGGTGTCGACGCCGCTCACGTGGGACGAGGTCGCCGAGGGAGGCTTCGAGCCCCAGGACTTCCGGATCGAGAACGTGTGGGAGCGGTTCGCCGAGGTCGGCGACCTCTGGGCCGGCGTGAACGCCGGCCCGGGCGCCGACCTGCGCGCCGCCCTCGACGCCCTCGGCGTCGAGGTCGAGGAGGAGGACCCGCCCTCGGGTCCGCTCCCGCGGACCGCCGCTCCGTCCGCAGCGGCGAAGTCGTCAGACGAGATCGCCCTCGCGTCGAAGGACCCCGCGCTGTTCGAGTACGTGCGCCGTCGCGAGTTCGGCCCCGGGGGGACGAGCGAGCCGGCGCCCGGCGACGAGCCCGGCGTCGGGAACTCCTTCGTGATCCACAAGCACCGGGCGACGCGCCTGCACTACGACGTGCGGCTCGAGCACGAAGGAGGGCTGCCATCGTGGGCGGTCCCCAAAGGCCTCCCGACCGCCAAGGGCGACAAGCGGCTCGCGGTCCAGACGGAGGTCCATCCGCTCGAGTACGGGTCGTTCGAAGGGACGATCCCGGAGGGCCACTACGGCGCGGGCGAGGTCCGGATCTTCGACGACGGGTGGTACGAGCCGGTCGAGTGGACGGACACGAAGGTGTCGTTCCGGCTGCACGGGCGTCGCTACCCGGGCCTCGAGTTCCACTTCGTGAAGACGCGCACCGACTGGCTCGCGTTCCTGGCCTCCAACCAGACCGAACCGTTGATCGCGGCGCCTCCGCGCTTCAGCCCCATGCTCGCCGAGGCCGGCGCCGAAGCCTTCGACGATCCGGACTGGTGGTTCGAGCCCAAGATGGACGGGATCCGGTGCCTCGCCGAGATGTCGACCGGCGAGACCGTGCTCCGCTCGCGCACCGGCCGGGACGTGACCTCGCAGTACCCCGAGATCCACATGATCCACGAGCTCGTCGATCAGGTGAACGCCGTGATCGACGGCGAGATCGTCGCGTTCGATCAGGACGGGCGGATCTCCTTCGAAACGCTCCAGCAGCGCATGAACCTGGCCAACCCACGCCAGATCGAGCGGATCAAGACGCAGATCCCCGTGACCTTCGTCGCGTTCGACCTGCTCTGGCTCGACGGCAAGGACACGACCGGGCTGGGGTTGGAGGAGCGCCGGGAGCTGCTGACCTACGTCGTCGAACAGGACGACCGGTTGCAGCTCACCGCGTTCGTCGAAGGCGAGGGCACGTCGCTCGTCGAGGCGGCCAGGCAGCAGGCGCTCGAGGGCGTGGTCGCGAAGCGGAAGGGGTCGCCGTACGCCCCCGGCCGGCGGACGGACGCGTGGCGCAAGATCAAGATCCGCGACACGCAGGACTGCGTGATCCTGGGGTTCACGCCGGGGCAGCGGAGCCGCGGCTCCACGTTCGGCGCGGTGCTCGTCGGGGCCTACGCCGACGGCACGCTCCGATGGATCGGTCAAGCGGGCAGTGGGTTCACCGAGCAGATGCTGGAGACGTTGTTGGAGAAGCTCACGCCGTTGGTTCGACCCGCCCCCCCGATCGACGATCCCGAGCTCGCCCGTGTCAAGGGCGCCGTGTTCGTCGAGCCCGAGGTCGTCTGCGAGATCGAGTACACCGAGATCACGAGGGGCACGAAGAAGATGCGCGCCCCGGTCTTCAAAGGCATCCGTGACGACAAGCTGCCGGCCGACTGCGTGCTCGAGCCCGCGGTCGGATCGAGCCGGTAGGCTGCGGCGCGATGTGGGGTCGGATCGTCTTCGGGACCGACGGATCGCCCGCCGCGACACGCGCAGGCGAGGTCGCCGCGACGGTCGCGCGGGCCACCTCGGCCAAGCTGATCGCCACGAGCGGCTATCGCTCGTCGTCCGTCGGGGCCGAGGAACGGCTCGGGGAGGCGCTCCAGGCCGCGGAGGCGGCGGGGATGCGACCCGGACGCCTCGAGGCCGAGGCGGTGTCGGGTCGGGCCGGCGACGTCCTGGTGGCGGTCGCCGAGGAGCAGGACGCGGGGCTGATCGTCGTCGCGCGGGGCGAGGGCCAGCCGCTCTCGGACCTGTCGCGGTGGCTGTCGCGCCACTCGCCGTGCGACCTCTTGATCGTGGCGGCCGGCGCTAGCGATCCCCACGCGCCCTACGGGCGCATCGTGATCGCGAGCGACGGCTCGGCGACCGCGGACCGCGCGGCCCGCAAGGGCTTCGACCTCGCCCGCGAGGTGCTCGCGTCCGTGACGCTCGTGTTCGTGGGGCACCCGCGGACGGGCGAGCTCGTGATGCAGGACACGATCGACGTGTACGGGCGCGGGATCGAGACCGAGGTCCGGCTCCTCGAGGGCGACCCGGGTCAACAGATCCTCGCGGCCGCCGACGACGTGGACGCCGAGTTGGTCATCGTCGGCAACCGCGGCCTGCAAGGCGCCAAAGGCTTCCTGCTCGGCTCGGTGCCCGAGCAGGTGATCGAGGGCACCGATCGCGACGTGCTCGTGTGTCGCACCGTGATGCAGATCGCGTCCGAGCTCGGCCCGGGCGAGGGCGGCGTGATCGAGCGTCGCGGCGAGAAGCTCGCGGTGTTCGTGGACGAGGCGGGGGCGCAGCACCTCTTCTCGGCGCGATGCACGCACCTCGGGTGCACGGTCGGATGGAACGCCGGCGCCGGGACCTTCGACTGTCCGTGCCACGGCTCGCGGTTCTCGCCGATGGGCGAGGTCGTCAACGGTCCGGCCGCGCGACCGCTCCCGCCCGCCTGAGCCGTTCCCCGCTCAGTGCGGCTGGAAGACCATCAGGTACAGGATCGCGAGGAGCCCGAAGCCCCCGATCGCCGCGATCACGTGGGCGATCGGCGCGCTCAGGATCTCGCCCAGTTCCTCGTCGGAGACCCTCGGGACGCCGGACGGGCGCACCTGGCATGCCTCCTTCACGCGAGCGAAGTAGGGTCGCGCGATCGCGCCCATCAGCGCGGTGATCGCGACGAGGATCACGATCGCGACCCACAGCCACCACCGTGAGAACGCGTGCACCTTGAGTCCGAGCAACACACCGGTCACGACGATCGCGGCGAGCGAGATGTACATCGGCAGGATCGTCTCGCCGGACAGCGTCACCAGGTCGAGGACCTTGGTCCGGTCGCGCTCGCGGCGGATCCGGTACAGGACCGTCATCGATGTGCCGTGCGTGCCTAACAGCGCCAGCACCGAGGCGATGTGCAGCAGGAGCGACCACCGGTAGGACATCGCGCGAAGGATAGCGGCCCGGGGCCGCCCGTCAGAAGGGTTCGTACCCCGCGCGGACGAGCAGCGCGCGGACCTCGCGCTCCTCGATCCCGCGATCGACGAGCTCCTGATAGAGCCTGATCGCCCCGAGCTGCCGCCCGCACCGGGGACAGAACTGGTATCCCGCGTCGAACGGGGTCCCGCACCACGGGCATTGCGTGATCTCGATCGCGCGACCCGGTTGGAGCCCGGAATCGGCGAGGGCGTCCACGTATCCCTTGCCGTAGTCCCACTGGATGTACTCGTCCTCCTGGATGTCGAACGCGGGCTCGTGCATCCGCGGTTCGCCGGTGTCCAACATGTGCTCCAGGTTGTCCTGGAGCAGCGCCCACTCATAGAAATGGTTCTGCCCGCAGTCCTGGCACGCGATCACGACGCCCTTGACACCCTGGGGCGAGAACGCCGCGTGCATCTTCCCGAGGTCCTCGAGGTCGGCCTCGACGTCACGGCGCTCCTGCGGAGTGAGCTCGTACGGCTCCTCCTCGGCGTTGAACCCTTCCTCGCTCATCGGTCCCCGTCTTCGTCGTCCACCAGACGGAGGGCCTTGAACCCTTCGGCGAGGGCGAACCCCTGTCCTGACTGCGCCCCAAGCTGTTCGGCCCACTTCCGCACCCACGGCGTCGCCGTGTCGGTGTCTTGCGAGACGTGCTCGGCGAGGGCCGCGAGCTTCGTGTCGATCGTGTCCGTGATGTCCACGAACGCATCGGGCGCGTCCGACGCGAGCCACAGGTTCGGGACCTCGAAGGGCTGGATGCCCTCGTCGAGGAGCTCGGGGAACATCGGTCGCGACGGCGCGTCGGGCATCACCGCGGTGAGCGCGAGCAGGCCGGCCTGCTTGTGGTCCCAATGGTTCACGTAGCCTCGTCCCGACCACAACCGTGAGGGATCGGGCGCCAGGAGGACCTCGGGCCGGAGCCTCCGCACCTCGCGGCACACCTTGCGACGGGTGTCCAGGTTCACCTCGAGCATCCCGTCGACCTCGCCGAGGAAGGTGACGGACTCGACCCCGAGGACCGCCGCGGCGGCCCGTTGCTCACGCTCACGGATGGGCCGCATCTGCTCCCGCGTGACGCCCGGCTCGTTCGAACCGGCGGATCCGTCGGTCACCACCACGTAGTGCACCCGGCACCCCGCGCGGGTCCACGCGGCAACCGTCCCGCCGCAGAGGAACTCGGCGTCGTCGGGGTGAGCGAACAGCACGAGCGCGCTCGAGAAGGTCCGTTCGGTCATGCACCTCAAGCCTACCCACGCTCGTCATCTCCGGCCGGTCAGTGGGCCGGTCGGTGGGCCGGTCGGTGGGCCGGTCGGTGGGCCGGTCGGTGGGCCGGTCGGTGGGCCGGTCGGTGGGCCGGTCGGTGGGCCGGTCGGCGAACCGGTCGGCGAGCCCGCCGCCCTACACTCGCCCGATGGACGATCTACGGCGATCCGTCGACCGGCTCGCGACGGAGACCGGGTTCTCCGGCGTCGTTCGCGTCGATCGCCGCGGCGACGTGGAGCTCCTGGCTGCCTACGGGCTCGCGCATCGCGGTTTCGAGATCCCGAACGAGCCGGCGACCAGGTTCGGGATCGCGAGCGGGACCAAGGGCTTCACGGCCCTGACCGTGATCAGCTTGATCGACTCGGGGATCCTCACCTTCGGCACCTCCGCCCGATCCTTTCTCGGCGACGACCTCCCGCTCATCGACGAGGACGTCACGGTCCGGCACTTGCTTTCGCACCGGTCGGGGATCGGCGACTACTTCGACGAGGAGCTCGAGCGTCCGATCGACGACTACGTGCTGAACGTTCCCGTCCACGAGCTCGTGACGACCGAGGACTACCTCCGCGCGTTGGACGGGTACCCGGCGAAGTTCCGGGCCGGCGAACGGTTCTCCTACTGCAACGGCGGCTTCGTCGTGCTGGCGCTGATCGCCGAGCGAGCCGCCGGCGTTCCGTTCGACCGGTTGGTCGAGGATCGCGTCTGCAGGCCAGCCGGGATGTCGGACACGTCGTTCCTCCGGTCGGACGAGCTCCCCGGCTCGACCGCGGTGGGATACCTGCGGGAAGAGGGCCTGAGGAGCAACGTCTTCCATCTGGCCGTCCGGGGAAGCGGCGACGGAGGCATCTACTCGACCGCGGCGGACATCGCCTCGCTCTGGACGGCGATCGTCGACGGCCGGATCGTGCCGGCCGCGCTCGTCGCCGAGATGCTCCGGCCGCACAGCGACCTGCCCGAGAGGCCCGCCCGGTACGGCCTGGGTTTCTGGCTCCATCCGACCGGGCCCATCGCGGAGCTCCACGGCTACGACGCGGGCGTTTCGTTCCGCTCCGTTCACGATCCGAGCACCGGCCTCACCCACACCGTCCTCGCGAACACCAGCGAGGGCGCGTGGCCCGTCACCGAGCACCTCGACGACGCACTCATCCCGTAGGGCGACGGGCGGTCGACGAGGGGCGGTGCGCGACACGCTGGTGCGCGTCGTTCGCCTCAGGTATCCTGCGGCGCGAGGGTTCCGCATCGCAGTCGTCATCCCGATTCGAGCAGTTCCCTCACGGCGCTTCGGCGCCGCTAGGCCGGCGAGCACCGCATCTCGCACCACGCTCGTCCGGGCCGAGGAAGGAGGGAACGCCGGTGGCGAACGG
>JBKOUM010000117.1:0-7893 GCA_046723385.1 Actinomycetota bacterium | reverse complement strand
CCACCGTGTGGGCGAACGGGCGCGTGATCGGCGGCTGGACCCAGACCGCCGACGGGCACGTGGTCGTGCGGCTGCTGGAGAGGGTCGACCGGCGGACCCGAACGCTCGTGGAGGACGAACGCGAACGGCTCGAGGACTGGTTCGGCGGCACCCGCGTCGTGCCCCGCTTCCGAACGCCCCTCGAGAAGATGCTCGCAGGCTGACGTTCCCGGGATGCACGCTCCACCGGTACCGTAGGTCGGGTGAAGCTCACGATCCTCGGCGCCGGCGTGCGGGCGCCGTTCGTGCTCCACGGGCTCGTCGAGCGCCAGGACGAGCTCGACCTGACGGAGGTCGTGCTGCACGACATCGACCCGGGTCGGCTCGACGTGATGACCGCGCTCGGTCGGTTCCTGTGCGGCGCGTGGGGCGGGACCTTCGACCTGCGCGCCGACGCCGACCCGCGCGCCGCGATCGCGAACGCGCGGTTCGTCTTCGCCGCGATCCGCCCCGGTCAGGAGCGAGCCAGGACGTTCGACGAGGAGCTGCCGCTGAAGCACGGCGTCCTCGGCCAGGAGACGACCGGACCGGGTGGGTTCGCGATGGCGATGCGCACGATCCCCGCGATGCTGGCGCACGCGCGCCTGACCGAGGAGGTCGCGCCCGGGGCGCTCCTCGTGAACTTCACGAACCCCGTCGGGATCGTGACCCAGGCCCTCCACGACCGCTCCTCGGTCCCCGTCGTCGGCGTCTGCGACGGCCCGGTCTCGATGAAGCGCAGCATCGCGGCGTTCCTGGGGGTCCCGGGCGATCGCGTCCACGCGGACTACGCGGGGCTGAACCATTGCGGGTGGATCCACCGCGTGCAGGTCGACGGGGAGGACCGGCTCCCGGAGCTGCTCGATCGCTTCGACGAGCTCCGGAAGCTCGACGACCAGTGGCGGCTGTTCGACGCGGAGCTGGTCCGACGCCTCGGCATGTTGCCGATGGAGTACCTCTACTTCTTCTACGACCGCGACCAGGCCGTGGAGAACATCCTCCGATCGGGCGGGACACGAGCGGCCCAGATCGCCGCGATCAACGACGCGCTGTGGCCCGAGCTCCGCGCCCGGGTCGACGCCGGCGATCTCGAGGGGGCCGCCGAGGCGTGGACCCGGGCGATGGAGACCCGCGACGAGACGTACTTCGCGCGCGAACGCGGGGAGGACGTCGCGCCGCCGGCGACGACGGACGATGAGCCCGAGCTCTTCGAGGGCGAGGGGTACGAAGGTGTCGCGACCGCCGTGATGCTGACGGCCGCGCGGCGTCTGCGGGTCCCGATCATCGTCGACGTGCCGAACCGGGGCGCGATCGCGTGCCTCGGTGAGGACGACGTCGTCGAGGTGACGAGCATGATGGACGAGCACGGCGCCCACCCGCTGGCACAGGGGCACCTCCCGGCCGAGGCGGAGGCGCTCCTTCAGCAGGTGAAGCGCTACGAGCGGCTCACGGTCGAAGCCGCGACGACCGGCTCGTACGACACCGCGCTCGAGGCGCTCACGACCCATCCCCTCGTCGGGTCGTCCCCCCTCGCGCGTTCGATCCTGGACGACTACCTCTCGGCCCACGCCGAGTTCCTGATGCTCTCGTGAGCGACGAGCACCCACCCGAGCAGGAGGAGCGGGCACCGGAGACGATGGGCGCCGGCCGCCTGGAGGCGTTCAGCGACGCGGTGATGGCCGTGATCATCACGATCCTCGCGCTCGGGTTGGGACCACCCGAGGGGACGTCGCTCGAGGCGCTCGGGCGGAAGGGCGGCGCCCTGTTCGTCTACGTCCTCGCGTTCGTGTTCGTCGCGATCTACTGGAACAACCACCACCACCTGTTGCGCGCGACGACCCGGATCAACGGCGCGGCGATGTGGTCGAACATGCTCCTGCTCTTCTGGTTGTCGCTCATCCCGGTGGTCACGGACTGGATCCGCGACGATCCGAAGGCGCAGACGCCGGTGGCGTCGCTCGGCGTGATCGCGCTCGCCGCGGCGTTGTCGTACACGCTGCTGGTGCGCTCGCTGATCCGCGCGAACGGCAAGGATTCGCTGCTCGCCCGCGCGATCTCGTCCGACGTCAAGGGCTACGCGTCGCTCGTGCTCTACGCGGCGGGGGTCGCGTTCGCAGCCGCGTCGCCGAGCACCGTGTGGGTCGCGTACGTGCTCTACGTGGCGGTCGCGGTGATGTGGCTGATCCCCGACCGGCGGTTCTCGCGTGCCGCGCGCGAGGACTAGGCGTCAGCCCGCGAGCTCGGCGTCGGCCTCCCGGAGGTGGAGCAGCGCGCCACAGTCGACCAGGAGCTCTCGGGCGCGTTCGAAGGAGCGACGAGGGTCGTCGCCCGCGCGTCGCTCCGCCCGTCCGAGATCGAGCAGCGCCCGGGCCTGATCGACGCGCGTCCCGAGCGCCTCGAGGCGGCCGGCGCCGTCACGGAAGAGCGCGACGGCCTCGGTCGGGTCGGATGCGAGGAGACCGTCCGCGACGAGCGCACACGCCCGCGTGAGCGGGGCGTCGCCCTCGTGGAGGAGCCTGCGCGCGCGCTCCGCTTCCTCGCCACCGCCGCGCGGAATCAGGAACCGGACCAGCTCCAGCACGACCTGCGGATCGCCGTCGACCGCGTAGTCCTCCGCGTACGTGACCCCCAGCCGGAGATGCACCAGGGCGTCGTCGTCGCGGCCCGACGCGAGCGCGAGCCCCGCCCTGATCTCTTCGCGGTAGATGTCGATCTGCGGTTCCGGCAACCCTTCGAGGATGTCGTCCGCGCGGCGCATCGACGCCGCCGCCGCCGCCGTGTCGCCACGCGCGAGCTCGACCTGCGCGAGCGCCGCGATCCGCTGGCCCTGGAGCGGCTCGTCGCCGCCCGCCTCTGCGTACTCGAGGGACGACCGGATCCGCGCCTCGGCGTCGTCGAGGTCGCCGAGGGCGAACGAGATGTCGCCGAGCGTCCCGAGGATCCACCCGGCCCATCCACCACCCGCCTTCTGCGCGAGCTCCAACCCCGCGAGCCCGATCTCGCGGGCCCGCCGGTAGTCCGATCCGCTGCTCACGAGGGTCGACGCGAGGTTGTTGTGGATCCGCATCAGGTTCACGCGATCGACCGCGACCTTCGCGAGCTCGAACGCCTCCTCGAGCGTGGCGAGCGCTTCGGCCGAGTGACCGGTCTGTGCCTGAAGGATCCCCAGATCCTGCATCGCCGCGGCGCGGACCACGGGAGCCTCGACACGGTCCGTCACCGCGATCGCTCGCCGGAGGTTCTCATCAGCCTCCTCCGAGTGACCTCGACGCCAGTGGAACTGGCCGAGCAGGCGGAACGCATCGGCGAGCTCCGGTGTGTCGCCGAACGGCTCCAACCGCGCGACCGCGCTGCGGCCGCTGGCGAGCGCCTCGTCGTCGCGACCCTGTTGGAACAGAGGGAGGACGAGCCATGATCCCGCCCACCCGGCGCCTCGCTCGTCGCCCGCCTCTTCGAACAGGGACACCGCCCGCCGATAGATCCGCTCGGTCTCCGGAGACGGCGTGCTCCCGAACATCGCCAGGCCCAGGTCGCGAGCGCGCGCCGCCCGGTCGGCGGCGGGGAGCCCGAGGTCGTCGGCGATCCGGAGCGCCTCGCCGTACCAACGGACCGCCTCGGCGGCGAGCCACAGGCCCGCGGCGCGGTCTCCGGCGGCACGCGACCAGCGGTACGCCGCCCGCTGCACCGCTTCGCGACCGGACATGGTGCCGAGCTCATCGAGGTAGCGGAGCGCCTCGACCTCGTGCGTCGCGATCAGCTCGGCCATCTCTTCGGCTCGATCGCCGGCCCGCGCCTCCGCCCACCGCGCCACCTGCTCGTGCTTCTCCGCTCGGAGCGCCTTCGGCAGGCTGTCGTACGCGCCATCACGGATCAAGACGTGGCGGAACGTGAACTCGTGCTCGTCCGAGAAGCTGGGTGGATCGTTGGGGAGCACCAGCTCCTTCACGCGGAGCCGCCCGAGCGCATCTCGGACCTCCGGCACGCTCCCCCCGCTCAACGCCGCGACGGCGCCGACCCAGAAGACACGGCCGACGACCGCTGCATCCTGCAGGAAGGCCTTCTCGTCGTTCGGCAGCCCATCCAACCTGGCGGCGATCAAGGCCTGGATCGACCGCGGGAGCTCGAGCTCCGTGACCGACCTCGCGACCTCCCAGCGCGCGGCCTCGGTCGCGCGGAGCACGCCGTCGTCGATCAGCTTGCGCACGAGCTCCTCCACGTACAGCGGGTTGCCTTCGCTCAGCTCGACGATCGTCCCGACCAGCTCCTCGGTCAGGGCACCGGTCAGGAGGTCGTCGAGCATCACGGAGCTCTCACCCGGCGACAACGGGTCGACGTAGATCGACGCCGCGTTGCGCTTGCCTCCGCCCCACGTCGGGCGAGCTTCGAAGAGCTCCGGGCGCGCGAGCGCGACGGTCATGATCGGCCCCTGAGCCCAATCGGCGATGTGCTCGATGAAGTCGAGCAGACCATCGTCGGCCCAATGGATGTCTTCGAAGGCGAGCACGAGGGGGTACCGCGCGGACAACCGTTCGAGGAACCGCCGCCACGCGTCGAAGAGATCCTCTCGCCCGAGCGACCCCGGCTCACCCGCCCCGACGAGGGCACCGATCTGCGGCACGAGCTCCCCATCCCCGAACAGCTCGCGGACCGTCCCCTCGACCTTCTTCAGGACCACGTCCGTCGCGTCGTCCTCGAGGATCTCGCACTGGGCCTTGATCGCGTCCGCCAACGCGGAGTACGAGGCGTTCCCGTACGCCAGGCATCGACCGCGTCTCCAGTACACGAACTCGGGAAGGCCCTCGACGTACCGCTCGAGCTCACGAACGAGCCGGGACTTGCCGACCCCGGCCGGCCCGACGACGGTGACGAGCGCCGGACGACTCTCGCCCTCGACGCGACGGAACGTCTCCTTCAAGACGGAGAGCTCCTCGTCGCGACCGACGAGCTTCGCCTCCATCCCCAGTTCGGGACGTTCGCCCCGCTGCTTCGCCCGGATCCGGAGCGCCTGCCACGCGGGGACCTGCTGCTCCTTCCCCTTGAGGTCGAGCGCCGGGAGCTCCCCGTACTCGATCACGTCCTTCGTCGCGGCGAACACGCCGGGCCCGACGAGCACGCGGCCCGGATCGGCAGCCGTTTGGAGACGGGCCGCGGTGTTCACGGCGTCGCCGGTCAGCATCCGGTCCCGCGGTCCGCTCGCACGCTCGACGTCGACGAGCACCTCGCCCGCCTCGACGCCGATCCGCATCGCGAGCTCGGGTTTGCCCTCGGCGGCGAAGCTCCGGTTGAGCTCCGACAACACCGCCTGCATCTCGAGCGCCGCCCGAACGGCGCGTTCGGCGTCGTCCTCGTGCGCGCGCGGGACGCCGAAGACGGCGAGCACCGCATCGCCCATGAATTTCTCGAGCAATCCTTCGTAGCGCCCGATCTCGTCGGCCAAGCGATCGAATGTCCGCCCGACGACCGACTGGACGATCTCCGGGTCCTCGCGCTCGGCGAGGGAGGTCGATCCCACCAGGTCCGCGAACAGGGCCGTCGCGTACTTGCGCTCCCTCCGGCGCTGGGTCGGCTCCGAGAGCGGCTCGCCGCAGTTCAGGCAGAACCGCGCTCGCTCGGGATTCCCTTCGCCGCACCGTGGGCACGTCAGCACGGTCCAAGGGTAGGACGGTTGGGGCATCATGGCCGGATGCGAACGACCCGTCTGAACCCCGCCGGCGTCGCGCCGCCGGTCGGCGGCTACTCCCACGCCGTCCGCGTGGAGACCCCGGAGGCGATCTGGATCTACGTCTCCGGCCAGATCGCGCTGGACCCCGAAGGCACGCTCGTGGCACCCGGCGACCTCCCGGCGCAGACGGAACAGGTCTTCGAGAACGTGTCGAAGGTCCTCGAGTCGAATGGCGCCACCTTCGCCGACGTCGTCAAGCTCCAGACCTTCTTCACCACCCTCGAGGGCCTCGAGGCGAGCCGGCGGATCCGTGCGCGGTACCTGCCCGAGGAGCCGCCCGCGAGCACCGCGGTTCAGGTCGTCGCGCTCGTCGTGCCCGACGCGGTGATCGAGGTCGAGGTCGTCGCGGTCATCCCCGCGTAGCGCTACCGCAAGGCTTCGTCCAACCGGGTCAGGAACGCGGCCTGTGCGGGGTTGATCGCGTCCCGCGCGGAGGGAAGGTCGAACCACGCCACGCGATCGATCTCCGGGAACTCCTGCATTCGTCCCGACCGCGGTGGCCACTCCATCTCGAACGTGTTCGAGAACGCGTCGTCCGGGTCAAGGTCGCCTTCGATCGCCCAGCAGACGACGAGCTTCCCACCGGCCTGACGCACCTCTCCGAGCTCGATCGTCGGGCCTGGTGGCGCGGCGTGCCCGGTCTCCTCCTCGAACTCCCGTCGTGCGAGCGCTTGGAGATCCTCCTCTCCCGGGGAGGTCTCGCCCTTCAGCACGGACCACACCCCCACGTCCTTCCGTGCGAAGAACGGACCCCCGGGATGCCCGAGGAGGACCTCGATCCGCTCGTCGCGACGACGCCACAACAGGACGCCCGCGCTCGTACGGGCCGCCGTCACGGTCGGGACGCCCCCGGCACGCAGAACGCGGTGATCGTCCGAAGCGTCGGGACGAAGACGCACCCCGGCGCGGACGACGGGCTGGCGAAGTGCGAAGCGTCGTCGAGCGCGATCCGCGCCCGCCGCCCGCCGCCGGCCGGATCGAGCGCGACCAACGCCTGAGCGCTCTCGTCCACGCTCCACACGAGTCCTCCGGCGACGATCGGGGGTCCCGCGTCGAAGCGTTCGGACCGCCACGCGACGGAGAGCTCGTCGCCCCCGAAGCGGAGTGCGACCACGCCGTCGCCGCACGGGACGAAGACGGTGTCGTCGGTGTGGGCCGTCCCGCCGAACGCGGCCCCGTCGCACACGTCGGCGGACGCGAGCTCCCCGCCGATGCCGCCCAGGTGGGTCGCGTCTAACAGGTACCCCACGCCGCCCTTGCCGATCTGGAACACGCGGTCGTTCGGCAGGATCGCGGGTCCGACCGACCCCAGGTCGACGTCGCCGGCGTTCAGGTCGGGCCAGTCGCTCGGCGCGAAGAACCCGAGCTCCTTCAGGCCCGGCGAGAGCCGGATCACGCTGTCACCGTGGTCGAACGTGTCGCCCGAGAACGAGTTCCCGGTCGTGACGTACACGTTCCCGGCCCCGTCCACGCCCGCCCCCGAGGGCGCCCAGATGCCGCCGGCGTTGCCGGTCGGGGCCTGGTAGTCGAGCAGCGGGCCCGTCCCGTCGGCGGCGACCGCCACGACCCACCCGTGGTACGACCCGCAGTCGCCGAAGAGGCCGCCGTACTCGGCGTACACGCGGCCGTTCGCGAGCGTCAGCGCCGAGCGCAGTTGTTGCGTCCGCGGGTCCATCCCCGGCGGGTCGATCGGCCGGTGCCACGCGACGGCGCCGTCGGTGGCCCGGAGGGCGAAGAGCTCGTGCCGCGCCGGGCTCAGGAACGCCGCGACGTAGACGATGCCCGTCGCCGTGTCGACGACCGGCGTCGAGGTGATCCCCGAGACCGGCACGATGTTGCCGCACGGCAGCGTCGAGCTCTGCACCGGCTCGCCCACGTGCGCCTTCCACAGGACCGCGCCCGTCGAAGCGCGGAGCGCGTACACCGTGTCGTTCTCGGTCGCCGTGAACACCCGCGTGCCGACGACGAGCGGCTCGGCGTAGACGTCGCCGTCGAGGGCGGGCGACGTCCAGGTATGCCGGACGTCGCCCAGTGGGGGGCCGGCGGCGACCCCGCTCCGGGCGGGGTCGCCGTGGTAGGTCGGCCATGCCCCGCGGATCCGCGGGGCGTGGCCGTCCGGCGTCGTGAACGCGGACGTGGGCGCGGGACTCGGT
>JBKOUM010000168.1:0-10051 GCA_046723385.1 Actinomycetota bacterium | reverse complement strand
CCTGGAGATCGATCACCTCCCGGCCTCCCTGGCGATCCTGGGCGGCGGCGTGATCGGGTGCGAATACGCGTCGATGTTCGCCGTCCTGGGCTCCGACGTGCACCTCGTCGAGCGACGCGTGCCCCTCCTGCCGTTCCTGGACGCCGAGATCGTGGAGCGGATGACCGGCGGGATGCGTGACCTCGGCGTGACGTTCCACCTGGGCGAACGCGCGGATGCCGTCGCTCGACGGGACGGAGCGCTCGTGAGCACGCTCCCTTCGGGCGGAACGGTCCGAACCGAGAAGGTGCTCGTGACGGCGGGGCGCACGGGCAACACCGCGGAGCTCGGGTTGGAGGAGGTCGGCGTCGACACCGATGACCGAGGACGGATCCTGGTGGACGACGCGTTCCGAACGTCGGCGCCGAACGTGTTCGCGGCGGGCGACGTGATCGGCGCGCCGGCACTCGCGTCGACCTCGATGGAGCAAGCTCGGGTGGCGGTTTCGCACGCCTTCGGGTTCGATCATGACCGGTACGACTCCACGGCCTTGCCCTACGGCGTGTACACGATCCCGGAGGTGAGCAGCGTCGGGCTCTCCGAAGGGGACGCGAGCGAGCGAGGCATCGACGCCGTCGTCGGCCGCGCGCTCTTCCGGGACAACGCCCGGGGCGCGATCATCGGCGACCGCGACGGCATGACGAAGCTGGTGTTCGACCGCGCGACCCGGCGTCTGATCGGATGCCATTGCATCGGGGGACGGGCGTGCGAACTCGTGCACCTCGGTCATTCCGTCATGCAGCTCGACGGCACGATCGACACGTTCATCGACATGGTGTTCAACTACCCTTCGCTCAGCGAGACGTACAAGTACGCGGCGTACGACGCGCTGGCACACCTCGACGAAGACGGCGCCCCCTAGCCGAGCCGCCGTCACACCACGATGGAGCCGACGAACTCGAAGGTCGAGACGAACGCGTCGAACGTCGCGTCGTCGGTCGACTCCGCACCCGGTGGCGAGACCCAGAGGAGCCAAGCCGCCTGCGTGCCACGGACGGCGAACACGACGATCAAGTAGGACCGAACGCCCCGGAGTTCGGTATGGAACGTCAGCCTCTGGGCCGGCAGACCTCCGAGGATGTCCTTCTGCTCCCCGTCCGGGGTGCCGAACCGCGCTGCGTACCCTGCTATCTGCCGCCTCGCGAGCTCGCTGAGTGTCGTGCCCGGGGGAACCGAATCGACCTTGACCTCGACCCAGTCGCCTGAAGGCCCGATGAAGTACCGATCACCGCCCCTCTCCCTCGATCCCCAGTCAGGCGGATAGGCGACCATGTATCCGGATCCGATCGCCGTGAACGTCTTCCAGACCTCGGTCGGAGGCGTGATGGAGATCGGCGCGCCGAGGTCCGAGAGCTGGAGCGTCTCGGTGACTGAAGCCTTGCCTTCCGGCTGGGTCCACGCTGCCGCGAGCGTGATCTCCACCGGTATCCCATCGTCCTTCACATAGAAGTCGATCGATCCCCGCAGGTCCGAGACATGTGAATCCTGCAGACCGAGATCAGAATCGATGATCGCGAAACCTGCGGGGGGACGCAGGTGGCGCAAAGGTTGACCCGCTCGCGTTTCCATCCCCAGGTCTTCGAGGTCGATGAGACGCCGAAAGACGGCATCGAGGTGAGCCTGTGGCTTCTCGACCCAAGGACCATCTCCAACCCGTTCGTAGTCGACCCCGTTCGCCGTGATGGATCGGATCGTCAGCTCTCGCCCGCCCAGGATCGCCGTCTCGGTGCTTTCCGAGCCCGCACCGCTGAAGGACCCCAGTCCCGAAGACGTGATCGTCCGAGAACCGAACCTGAACGAGCCGGTAAGGGTGTACCGACCGGAGAACCCTGGATCCTTGACGATCCCGAGGAAGGCGGTCACGGGATCCGGGTCGCTCAACGTGGCGTCCGACGCTCCGGTCGTGCACGCCCCGGCGCCCAGGGCGAAGCCGAGGCACGAGATGACGAGCGTCCGCGCTCCAAGGACGCGTCCACGCTGTGTCACTTCAGGCTCCCTCCTCCCGATCCTCCGTGCCCGTCAGCGAGCCAACGTACGGAGGAGATGCCGTCGTTGGACCCGTGGCTCCACGTATCTTTCGATGCGCCCGCGCTCGCGGACGCGTCGCATCAGCTGTCGGCCAAGTGCGCCGCGAGCTCCGTCCGTGAGCGGATCCCGAGCTTGGGATAGATGTTCGAGAGGTGGCCCTCGACCGTTCGCACGCTCATGAACAGCTGTTCCGCGATCTCGCGGTTCCGGAAGCCGGCCGCGGCCAAGCGCGCGACCCGGAGCTCCGCGTCGGTGAGCTCCCCCATCGAGGGGCGCCTCCCCGTGATCCGGCCCAACGCCAGATCGACCTTGGCGACCCACGAGGACGCGCCGAGCCTCCCGAAGATGGCACGCGAGCGGACGAGGTCCTGACGTGCGAGCCGCTTCTGCCCTGATCGTCGACGAACGTCCCCCAACAGGAGCAACGAACGAGCGATCTCGAACGGAACGTCGGCGGTCTCCATCGCCTTGAGCGAGAGTTCCAGCGAGCGCTCGGCGGATGCGAGGTCTCCACGAGCCGAGAAGACCTCACCGTCGATGCGTTCGGCGAACCCCATCACGAACGAGCCGTCCAGGGTCTCGGCGCGCTCGCGGAGCCACGCGGCGATCTCCTCCGCTCCGTCGAGGCGGCCGGACGCGAGGGACGCGTCGGCGGCGACGAACCACCCCGGCATCGGCGCGCCCACACCGAGGGACGGCACATCCCCGAGTGCCGCCATCAATCGTGCGCACGCCTCGCTCGGTGAACCGAGCATCAGCTCGACGTTCGCGAGCTCGGTCAAGGACGGGAGCGCGGCGCGCGGGTTCGCCACGTCGGCGATCCGCTCGAGGCATCGATCGGCATCGAGGCGAGCGGCGTCGAGGTCACCCGTGGCCGCCTCGTACCACACGATGAGGGCGAGCTCCTGACCTGCCCCTCCCAGCTGACCCCCGGCGTCGGCGGCCTCTCTCGCGTACGCGACGCCCGCAGACCAGTCTCCCGTGCGTCGGTGAGCCGACGCGACCGCGCAAAGGAGGACGAGCCTCGAAGGCTCGTCCCCGCGTTCCTCGGCCCGCGACAACAACTCGGACAGTCGTTCGATCGACCCGCTCACATCGGCTGCCCACAGCGATCCTTGCTCCTCTCCGAGCCATCGTGGCCACTCGTGCACGGGCAGATCGTCGATCGGCTCCCACAGCTCCGGCGCCTCGCGTTCGAGCGCTTCCGATGACGAGCCGTCGGCGAGGAATCGGGCGCGGCCGGCCGCGCCGAAGGCCCGAGCTCTGGTCGGACGATCGTCGATCGTCCGGGCGAGGGCGAGGGCTCGCTCCGCGTGATCCGCCGCGCCGGATGGATCGCCGAGGAGGTCGAGGGTCCAGAACAGCTGCGAGCGGATCGCGCACCCGAGCTTGGCACCGATGTTCGGTTCCAAGAGCGCCGCTTCGAGGTGGCCGCGGGACTCGCCGAGTCGCCACACGAAGTGTTCCATCTCGCCGAGGCTCGCGAAGGCCGCCGCGCGTTCCGGTCCGGGTTCGGAGAGGCTCGCCGCGCGGAGCGTGAGCTCGATCGCGATCTGCACGTCGCCGGCGTCGAACGCGTGTCGGCCGGCCGCCCGGAGCCGTCGCGCCAGCGGCAGCGTCTCCCTCTCCGGCGTGAGACGGATCGCGTGGTCGAGCAGATCCGCCGCGGCATCCGGCGCTCCCCGTGCCCCGGCGATCGAGGCGGCCCGCTCGATCTCCCCGGCGACCTCCTCGTCGGGAACGTCCGAGGACAGCGCGAGGTGGCGTCCGCGCTCCTCGGGCTCCTCGACGACCCGAGCGATCGCCGCATGGATCCGATGACGGTGTGCCCGGGACGCGTCGGCGTAGATCGCCGACCGATAGAGCGGATGGACGAACCGAACCTCGCCGCCGGCGATGCGAGCGACGCCCACTCGCTCGGCAGCGTCCATCGTCTCGTCGAGCTCGGCTTCGCCGACGACTGCGCGGACGAGCTGCACCGCGGGACGCGAGGTCGCGGCTGCGACGAGCAACGCTTCCCTGCTCGCGCTTGACAGGCCGGCGAACCGCTGCCGGACCAGGTCCTCGCGGAGGGCCTTGGGGACGGGGAGCGAGAGACCCGTGGGTCGGTCATCACCGCGGCGAGCCGCCCGGGCCAGCTCCACGGCGAAGAACGGGTTCCCGCCCGACTGCGCGTGGATCTCGATCCGCTCCCGTCGGGTCGGACGTTCCCCGAGCGCCTCGGTCACGATGCTCGAGATGTCGTCCAGGCTCAGCGCTCCGATCGTGATCGTCTCGGACGGCCCGGCACGCACCGCGGCGGCCACCCCCGGAGGCAAGGAGACCTCGTCGGACCTCCTGACCGCCAACAGGAGTCGGATCTTTCGGGACTGGAGCCGGCGCAGCGCGAACCCGAGGACGCGGTCGGTACTCGGGTCGATCCACTGGGCGTCGTCGATCGCGATGAGCAGGGGCGCCTGTTCGCACGCGGCGGTCAACAAGGTCTGGACGCCGGCCGAGACCGCGCGCACGTCCGTTGCCACCCCTGGGTCGGTCTCCTCGAGCAACGCGACCGCGATCGCCCTGCGTTGGGGTCCGGGGAGACCGTCGACGAGGTCACCCGCGATCGGCCGGAGCAGATCGGTCAGCGTCGAGAAGGCGAGTTCGCTGTCCGGCTCGGAAGGGCGAGCGGACAGCTGCCGAACGTCGACGTCGACCTCGGCGTCGAGCGCCGCAACGAATACGGTGGTCTTCCCGATCCCGGCCTCGCCTTCGAGCACGACGGCGGCCGAGTGCGGCGCATCCTCGCGGAGGAAGGACCGGAGGCGCGCGAGCTCCTCCTCTCGACCGACGATCATCGCGCCTCCCGGCTGCCGGGGGTAGCGGTTCATCTTCAGGACAACGTCCGACCAGGTCAACCCCGGCCGCTCCCGGAGGTTCCTTCGGGGTGATACAACCGCGCGGTGGAGTTCGACCTCCATCCGGGCGACGAGGTAGCGGGCCATCGCCTCGAACGCGTCATCGGCCGCGGAGGGATGAGCGTCGTCTACCTCGCCGAGCATCTGCGGCTCGGTCGGAAGGTCGCGTTGAAGGTCCTCGCGCCGCACGTCGCCGACGATCCTGGGTTCCGCGCGCGGTTCATCCGGGAGTCGCGCACCGCCGCCGGCCTCGACCATCCCAACATCGTCACGGTCTACGACGCGGGAGAGTTCGACGGGCTCCTCTACATCTCGATGCGCTACGTCGAAGGCAGCGACCTGGGTCGCGTCCTGGACGAGGACGGCGCGATCGATCCGTGGAGGACGCTCACGATCGTCTCGCAGGTCGGTTCGGCCCTGGACGCGGCGCACGCGGAGGGCCTGGTCCACCGCGACGTGAAGCCGGGCAACGTCCTCCTGTCCCAACCCGGCACCACGCTGGAGCGATCGTTCTTGTCCGACTTCGGCGTCATGAAGCGGATGACGTCGGGCGCCGGGCTGACCAGGACCGGGCAATTCGTCGGGACGGTCGACTACGTCGCACCCGAGCAGATCCTGGGAGAGCCGGTCGACGGACGGACCGATATCTACTCGCTCGGCTGCGTCCTGTACCAGTCTCTGAGCGGACAGATCCCGTTCCCGCGGCCGACCGACGTCGCCACGATCTACGCGCACCTGCACGACGAGACGCCCGTCCTCCCCGCCGGCTCGTTCCCCGGTTTGGACCCGGTGATCGCGCGGGCCCTCGCGAAGGACAAGGACGATCGCTACCAGACGTGCGCGGCGCTCGTCGAGGCGGCGCGCTCGAACCTGCACGGCGGGGCTCCGACCGCGATCCTGGCGACGCCGGAGACCGCCGAGGAGACGGTCGAGACGGCGGTGCCGCGGCGCCGCGACCAGCGGCGCCGCGGACGGATCGTCGTCGGCGCGATCGTGATCGCCGCGGTCGCGGCGATCACGATCGCCCTCGCCCTCCGTGACGCCGGGACGACCGGCGCGACGCCGCCTTCGTCGCCGGCCACGTCACCGACCGCAGGATCGACCGGCCCGACGGTGGTCCCGGTCGAGACCAGGCTGTTCTGGAACGAGGCCGATCGGAGCAGGTTCGCGCAGGCCACCGGCCAGGTTGCGTTCACGGACGCGATCAGCACCCCGGGCCACCACGTGATCGCCGTCGGGCATGCCGACGATCCCAGCGAGGACGCCGTCGTCTGGACGAAGGTCGCAGGGCTCTGGGAACGCCACTACATCGCCGGCCACGGCCGGCCGGGCGCGCAGAAGCTCGAGGGGCTCGCGTTCGTCGAAGGAGGCCGACTGATCACCGTCGGCTACGACGCGGGTCATGCCGTCGGCTGGTATTCGGATGACGACGGATCGTCGTGGACACCGGTCGTCGGGCTGGAGGGTGGCACGGACGCCAAGGCGGTCGTCGAGGCGTCGGACGGAACGATCTGGGCGCTCGGCCCCGGCGCCGTCTGGAGTTCTCCAGACGGCGCCACCTGGACCTTCGCTCCCTCGACCGCGTTCCAGCCCGGCGCTTACGCCTGGAACGCGATCGCGTACGGCGACGCGGTCGTGGCGGTCGGTCAAGCGACGGGGCCCAGCGGCTCCTCGGACGCCGCTGTGTGGCTCCTCCGCGACGGTGCCTGGACCCGTATCGACCCTCCGACCTTCGACGTGCCGGGATCGCAGTACCTCCGCGACGTGACGTTCGATCCGGAGGCGGGTCGCCTCGTCGCGGTCGGCACCGACCCCGACATCGACGACGCGGTCGTGTGGACGTCGGAGGACGGGTCGACCTGGCAACGAACGGACCCGTTGCCGGGAGGCGCGCATCAGGGACTCAGCTCCGTCTTGTTCATGTCCGGAACCCCCGGCAGCTTCATCGCGGGCGGTTGGAATGGCGCGTCGGAGGCTCAGAAGGACGCAGCGGTCTGGTTCTCGCGAGACGGGATCCACTGGTCCCTGGAGCGACGCGGCATATTGACTTACGACCTTCGCGACCCGGGAGCGCAGGAGATCCGCGCACTCGTTCCGTACCGATCCGCGAGGATCGCCGCGTTCGCGTTCGGGGTGCACGGCGTCAACGAGAAGGGGCAGCCGCTCCTTTGGAGCGGCGTCAAGACTTCCTAGCCGCGCGACGCACAGCTCAAGCCTTCCTAGCCACGCCCACCCCTAGGTAGTCCACGCCCCGAACACGCGTGGACCCACGGTTCTTCGCGGAAACCCTCCTTCCTACGTTCGCCTCGTTGCTCCACGTCGCGATCCCGGAGGAGGCGAACCCCGATGAAGCGTTCCCGAGTTGTACGTTCCGTCCTTCGCACATCCGAGCGCAGGTTCGCCGCGATCCTCGTGTGCGCCGCGCTCATCCTCGCGTCCACCACCGCGGTCGCGGGACCAGCGGAACGGTCCTCCGATACCGTCGTCGAGGACGACCCGATCGACGCGACGTTGCTCGACGCGACGGCGGGTTGGGTGGCGGCGGAGAACCTGAGGCCCGGTCAGGGGACGTGGCGGATCCCCAAGTCCGCCCCCCATCGGATCGAGGGTTTCGCGGACCACGTGAGCGCGAAGCGAGGCGACCGGGTCCGGCTGTTCGTCTCGACCGCGGCTCGTCGATTCCACGTCGAGGCCTACCGGATGGGCTGGTACGGCGGAGACGGCGGCCGACTGATCTGGAGGTCCGACTGGGTCGCCGGCCATCGACAGACGAAGACACGCTTCTTCGCGGGGACGCGGATGGTCGAAGCAGCGTGGAAGCGCTCCCTCCGGTTCCGGATCACCTCCGAGTGGGTCGAAGGCGCGTACCTGCTGCTGCTCGTCGGCACCGACGGTTCGAAGAGCTACGTGCCGCTGACGATCAGGAACGATGCCAGCCGCGCGGATCTGGTGATCCAGCTGCCGACGACGACGTGGCAGGCGTACAACCGATGGGGCGGCTACAGCCTGTACGCCGGACCGAACGGCGATTCCAACCGGTCGTACGTCGTGTCGTACGACCGGCCCTACGCGACGAGCCGGGGCGCGCCCGACTTCATGGATCGGGCCAGGCCGCTGATCGCACTCGCGGAGCGAAAGGGGTTCGACGTCACCTACTGGACCGACACCGACTTCCACAAGCGTCCGCGCCTGCTCCGGCACCATCGCGCGCTCATCACGCTGGGCCACGACGAGTACTGGTCCTCGGAGATGCGCAGAGGTGCGCTCAAGGCTCGCGCGCACGGCGTCAACCTGGCGTTCCTCGGATCCAACGCCGACTACCGACACATCCGCTTGGTGGCGTCCCCGCTGGGTGGGGCTCGGCGGGAGATCAACTACCGGTCCGACTGGCGGAAGGATCCGCTGTACGGCGTTCGCAACCGCGACGTGACGTCCGAGTGGCGGACGGGTCCCGTCCCGCGTCCCGAGAGCGCGGTCAACGGCGGCTACTACCAATGCAATCCCGTGCAGGCGGACATGGTGGTGGTGAAGCCGTCGTCCTGGCTGTTCAGAGGGACGGGCACCTACCGCGGCGATCACCTGACGCACCTGATCCGCCTGGAATACGACAAGGTCGACGCGTCAGCCCCGACACCGCGGCGGATCCAGATCCTCGCGCACTCACCCCTGACCTGCCGCGGGCGTGCCGACCACGCCGACCTCACGTACTACACGACCCGGAGTCGAGCCGGCGTGATCGATACCGGCACGAACGCCTGGATCGGCGCGCTCCGATGCGGCGACGGCCGAGCCCCCCGTGGAAGCCTCATCGCGTGGTGCAGCCCGGTCGTCGTGAAGGCGACGATCAAGCTGCTCACGGTCTTCGGGCGCGGACCGGCCGGCCGGCTGCATCCATCCAGATCGAACCTCGCGCAGTTCGGCATCCACCTCCGGCGTCCGATCGATCCGTGACGAGCCGGACGCGTCGACGGGTGGTGGGCGCGGCATCGCTCGCGGCCGCGTTGACGTCCGTCGCCATCGTGCGCGCCGTCCTCACGCATCCCCCGCAGCCGGCGCGAACGGCGGCAACGGGGACGCCCGGGATGGTCGTCGGGCACGCGCACGCCGCGTACGCCCCGTCTCCCGACGACGCGGAGCCGATCTTCATCCTCGTGCTCGGGAGCGACGCGAGACCGGGTGAGGTGGTCGAACGAACGAGGTCCGACGCGATCCATATCGTCGGCATCGATCTCCGGCGGCACCGCGCGTCGGTGATCGACATCCCCCGCGACTCGTGGGTCGCGATCCCGGGCCTCGGGTCCAACAAGATCAACGCCGCGATGGCGGCGGGCGGTGTGCCACTCGCTGTCCGGACCGTCGAAGCGCTGACGGGGATCAGGTTCGACTACTACGCCGTGACGTCGTTCCCGGGCGTGCGGGCGATGGTCGACGAGATCGGCGGTCTCCGGATCCGGGTCCCGTACGACATCCACGATCCGACCGACGGCGGTCCGTCGATCCCCCAGGGCCTTCGACGGCTCGACGGAGACGAGGCGCTCGCGTTCGCGAGGGCGCGGCATTTCGTGCCCGGAGGCGACTTCGGTCGAACCCGGAACCAGGGAGCGATGCTGATCGCCGCGCTGAAGCAGTACCAAGGCGACGCGACGGGCGACCTTGCGTCGACCCTCTCGTGGCTGGGCACGTTCATGCGGAACGTCGACACCGATCTGCCGTTCGAGGAGTCGATCTCGTTGGCGTACGTCGCCGGCCAGATCCCGTGGACGAACGTGAACAACGTCGCGCTCCAGGGCTCGACGGGCTACGAGGGAACGCAGAGCGTCGTCCATCTGAGCGAGCGGTCGGATGCGGTGTTCGCCGACATCCGGAGCGACGGTGTCGTCGACCACGCGTGAGTGCGGAGGAAGCGCGCGATCATGAGCACGAAGCGAGACGGCGGCGTTTTGATCTGGACGGGGCTCGCATGCATCGTGCCCGTCACCTTGTTCTACCTCTTCTCGCAAGGCGCTCTCGTGATCACCCCGCTGACCCTCATCGGGACCGTGGTGCTCACCCTCGGCCTCGTGGATCGGAGACGATCATCGCCCGAC
>JBKOUM010000029.1:0-18657 GCA_046723385.1 Actinomycetota bacterium | reverse complement strand
CGGGATGACGATCATCGGGCTCGACCAGGATGGCCGCGTCGGGCGGGAGCTGAGCAAGGCGATCGGCGACGGGCGCGTCGTCGCGCTCGTTGCGGATCGCGACCTGACGGGCCGCGGGATCGACGTCGAGATGTTCGGCGGTCGGCGGAAGCTCCCCGCAGGGCCGGCGCTGTTGGCGATGTCGAGCGGGGCGCCGATCGTCGTCGCGGCGATCTACGAGACGCCGGATGGCTGGCGCTGCGTCCTGCATCCTCTCGCCGACGTCCCGCGAACGGGGCGCCGGCGGGAGGACGCGACCGCGATCACCGAGGAGATCGCCCGCGCGTTCGAGCGGGCGATCTCGGCCTCGCCACCTGACTGGCACCTGTTCCAGCCCGGTTGGTCCGAGCGGGACGACTGAGGTGCGCGTCGCGCTCGCGTGTCCTTACGCGTGGGAGGACGCCGGTGGCGTGCAGGTCCACGTGCGCGAGCTGGCCGAGCGGCTGCGCGAACGCGGTCACGACGTGATCGTCATGACGCCGTCCCGGGCTCCTTCGTCCGACCCGCACGTCGTGCGGGTCGGACGTCCGATCGACATCCCCTACAACGCCTCCAACGCCCCGATCGATCCGCGCCCGTGGTCACGACGTCGCGTTCGGAAGGTCCTCGCCGCGTTCGGGCCCGACGTCGTGCACGCGCACCAGCCGACCGCGCCCTCGACCGGCATGTGGGCCACCCTCGAGTCGAGCGTGCCGGTGGTGGGGACCTTCCACTCGGGAGCCCGGCGCGCGCGCCTGTACGACCTCGCGGCGCCGATCCTGCGACGGGTGGCCCGTCGGATCGCCGTCCGGATCGCCGTCTCGCAGCGCGCGGAGGCGTTCGAGCGCACCCGGATCGGCGGGACGTTCGAGATCGTCCCCAACGGGGTCGACACGGTCCGCTTCTCGACCGCCCACCCGGCGGATCTGCCGGAGGGAACGCGGCTGCTGTTCGTGGGCCGCCTGGACGCGCGCAAGGGCTTCTGGGTCGCCGTCCGTGCGTTCGCGACGCTCGCGACGACGCGTCCTGACCTCAGGCTCGTCGCGGTGGGTGAAGGACCGGAGCGCGACGCCGTCGGGACGCTTCCCGCCGAGCTCCGCGCCCGTGTGGCGATGCTCGGCGCCGTGCCGAACACCGAGTTGCCACCGATCGAGCGCGCATGCGACCTCTACCTGGGACCGTCCACGGGCGGCGAGTCGTTCGGTGTCGTCCTGATCGAGGCGATGGCCGCCGGTCTCCCGGTCGTCGCGAGCGACACGCCCGGCTACGACGAGGTCGTGCGCGATGGGGTCGACGGTCTCCTGGTCCGGCCGTCGGACCCCGACGCGCTCGCGGTCGCGGCCGCCCGCGTCTTGGACGATCCCGCCCTGGCCGCACGCCTGGCCGCGGCCGGCCGAGACCGCGCGGCGGGGTTCGATTGGTCCGTGGTGGTCGAGCGCATCGAAACGCTCTACCGGCGAGCGCTCCACGCTGGGCCGCCTTCGTTACGCTAGGAACGTGGCCGTGCTCTGGATCGTCCTGGGGGTCCTGCTCTTGCTGGTCCTGTGGGCGATCTATGCCTTCAACCGGTTGGTGACCTACCGCAACCGGACGGATGAGGGCTGGTCGCAGATCGACGTCCAACTCCGGCGGCGGTACGACCTGATCCCGAACCTCGTCGAGACGGTGAAGGGCTACGCGACCCATGAGCGCGAGCTGTTCGAGGACGTGGCGCAGGCGCGGGCCGCCGCGATGGGAGCGACCGGGGCGGCCGAGCAAGCGAACGCCGAGAACGCGATCACGTCCGGTCTTCGGAGGCTGTTCGCGGTCGCGGAGAACTATCCCGATCTCAAGGCGTCCGAGAACTTCCTCGCGCTGCAAGAGGAGCTGACCGGGACCGAGTCGAAGATCGCGTACGCCCGGCAGTACTACAACGAGCAGGTCCGCCTGCTCAACACCCGGATCCAGTCCTTCCCCTCGAGCGTGATTGCGAACGCGTTCGGGTTCGATCGGCGCGAGTTCTTCGATATCGAGGACGAAGCGCGCGGCCCCGTCGAGGTGCACCTGGGCCGAGGGAACGGTCAGGCGCCGCCGGAGGCGTAGGTTGCACGAGCAGATCGCCGCGAACAAGCGAAAGACGGTCCTGCTCTTCGGCGTCGCGATCGCGTTCACGGGGCTGATCGGCTACGCGATCGGCTACCTCTTCTTCGCCGGTGGTCCGGCAGGGGTCGCGATCGCGGTCGGCCTCGCGGTGATCCTGTCGCTCGGTTCGTACTTCGCCGGGGACCGGCTGGTGCTCGCGTCGACGCGCGCACGCGAGGTCACCGCCGCGGAGGAGCCTCGGCTGCACAACGTCGTCGAGGGCCTCGCGATCGCCGCCGGGATCCCGAAGCCACGCGTCTACGTCGTGCCCGAGCAGGCGCCGAACGCGTTCGCGACCGGCCGGAACCCCGAGCATTCGTCCGTCGCGGTGACGCAGGGCCTGCTCGACGTCATGAACCGCGTCGAGCTCGAGGGTGTGATCGGGCACGAGCTCTCGCACGTGCTCGACCGGGACATCCTCGTCGGCACGGTCGTCGCGACCGTCGTCGGGGCGGCGATCCTGATGTCCGAGTTCTTCACGCGCACGTGGTTCTGGAGCGGCGGCCGGATGGGGCGACGCGACAGCGGCGGCGGTGGCGACGCCGGGATCCTCGCGCTCGTCCTGTTCGCGGTCGGGATCGTGCTGCTGATCATCGCGCCGATCGCGGGTCAGCTGATCAAGCTCTCCGTGTCGCGGAACCGCGAGTACCTGGCCGACGCGCAAGGGGTCCTGCTCACCCGGTACCCGCCCGGGCTGATCGCAGCGCTCGAGAAGATCCGGGACGCGCCCCACGCGATGCGGGCCGCGAACAACGCGACGGCGCATCTGTGGCTCGATCAACCGTCGCGGATCCCCGGTGAGCGCACGAGCAGGGTGGAGAGGCTCTTCTCGACGCACCCGCCGATCCAAGAACGGATCGATCGACTCCGGGACATGTGAGGGGGGCCGTCCTCGGTCACCCGTCACCGAGGCGGCGATACACTTCCCACGGACCGGCAGATACCTTCCGAGGAGGCGATACCCGTGCAGCGCGAGACCGGCACCTTCACCGTGAAGTCCGGGCTGGCGGAGATGCTCAAGGGCGGCGTCATCATGGACGTCACCACGGCCGAGCAGGCCAAGATCGCCGAAGACGCCGGCGCGTGCGCCGTGATGGCCTTGGAGCGCGTCCCCGCCGACATCCGGAAGGAGGGCGGGGTCGCGCGGATGGCGGACCCCACCAAGATCGAGGAGATCAAGTCGACGGTGTCGATCCCCGTCATGGCGAAGGCGCGGATCGGTCACTTCGTCGAAGCGCAGATCCTCCAGTCGCTCGGCATCGACTACATCGACGAGTCCGAGGTCCTGACGCCCGCCGACGAGCAGTACCACATCGACAAGTGGGCCTTCACCGTGCCGTTCGTGTGCGGCTGCCGCAACTTGGGCGAGGCGCTGCGACGGATCGCCGAGGGCGCGGCGATGATCCGGACCAAGGGCGAGGCCGGCACCGGGAACGTCGTCGAGGCGGTCCGCCACGAGCGGGCGCTCCTCGAGGAGATCGCCGAGTGCACGCAGCTCCGGCCCGAGCAGTACGTCACGAAGGCCAAGGAGCTCGGCGCCCCGGTCGAGCTCGTCCGGGTCGTTGCGGAGCAGGGCCGGCTGCCGGTGGTGAACTTCTCGGCTGGCGGGATCGCGACCCCGGCCGACGCCGCACTGATGATGCAGCTCGGCGTCGACGGCGTCTTCGTCGGCTCCGGGATCTTCAAGTCCGAGGACCCGTCGACGATGGCGCGAGCGATCGTCGAGGCCACGACGCATTTCCAGGACCCCGACGTCCTCGCCAAGGTGAGCCGAGGGCTCGGAGAGCCGATGCACGGGCTCGAGATCGGCACGCTCGAGACGCGCCTGCAGGACCGCGGCTGGTAGCGGCTCCCATCGCGTCCGGCTCGCCTACGATGTCGTCATGACCAAGGCCGGTGTCCTCGCGCTGCAGGGAGACTTCCGGGAACACGCGCGCGCGTTCCGGGATGCCGGCGCGACGCCCGTGGAGGTGCGCACGGCCGAACAGCTCGCCGGCGTCGACTGCCTCGCGATCCCCGGCGGGGAGTCCACCACGATCTCCAAGCTCGCTCGCGCGTACGAACTCGTGGAGCCGATCCGCGAGCGGGCCCGGGCCGGCATGCCGATCCTCGGCACCTGCGCCGGGATGATCGTGCTCGCGAACGAGGTGATCGGCGGCGAGCCGCTGCTCGGGCTGATGGACATCGGGGTCCGCCGCAACGCGTACGGGCGCCAGGTCGATTCCTTCGAAGCGGAGCTGGACGTCGACGGGATCGCGCACCTCGTTCGAGCGATCTTCATCCGCGCGCCGTGGATCGAGCGCGTCGGCGACGGGCTGCGCGTCCTGTCCACCTTCGAGGGGCGGCCGGTCGTGCTCGAGCAGGGCAACCTGGTCGTGGCCTCGTTCCATCCGGAGCTCGCGGGTGAGACCGGGCTCCACGACTACCTGTTGGGGAAGGTGTGACGCGTGTCCGGTCACTCCAAATGGGCGACGATCAAGCGGAAGAAGGGCGCCGCCGACGCGAAGCGCTCCAACATGTTCGCGAAGCTGCTCCGTGCCGTGGAGGTCGCCGCCAAGGATGGAGGCGGCAACATCGAAGGCAACATGACGCTCGCCTCGGCCGTCGAGAAGGCACGGAGCTTCTCGGTCCCGAGCGACAACATCGAGCGCGCGATCAAACGCGGGACGGGCGAGCTCGAGGGCGGGACGAGGTACGAGGAGATCACGTACGAGGGGTACGCGCCGGGCGGGATCGCGCTCGTGGTCGAGGCCCTCACGGACAACCGGAACCGCACCGCGCAGGAGGTGCGCCACGCGTTCACGCGCAGCGGCGGCAACCTCGGGGAGACCGGCTCGACGTTGTGGATGTTCCAGCGCAAGGGCGTGATCGTGGTCGAGAAGGCCGTCGCGCCCGATGAGGAGCGCCTGCTCGAGCTCGCGCTGGAGGGTGGCGCCGAGGATCTGAACGACGAGGGATCATCGTGGGACATCCTGACGGCACCGCACGACTTCACGTCGGTGGAGCGCGCGCTCCAGCAGGCTGGCGTCCCCGTCGAGTCCTCGGAGATCGCGCTGATCCCCAGCACGATGGTCCCGGTCGACGGCGGCGACGCGCGGCAGGTCCTCCACCTGATCGACGCGCTGGAGGAGCTCGACGACGTCCAGAACGTCTACGCCAACTTCGACATCCCCGAAGACGTCATGGCGTCGCTCTGACGGGGCCCGTGTCGCTCGCTCGCGCCGGCCGCCGGGTGTAGCGTCGGTTCGCCTATGCGAGCACTCCGATGGTCACTCGCGGTCGTCTGGCTCCTCGCGGGGTGCACGCAGGGCGGTTCCGACACGTCGTCGATCGCGCCGAGCGCGTCCGTCGCCACGACGAGCCCGCCGGCGCCGATCGGAGCGGTCCTCGCCGACGGGACGCCGCTCCCCAGCGGATGCCCGAAGGGCGCCACGGCGTCGCAGACGGTGACCTTCGTGTCAGCGGGCCGCGCGTGGGCGCTCGATCCGACGACCGACGCCCTGTCGTGCCTGTTCGCGGTCCGCGATCCGGGTCCCTTCGCCTGGGGCCCGCAAGGCGACCGCGTCCTGCTGGGTGATCTCAGCGTGCGTGGTCTCTCCGCCGACGCGCCGGACCTCCCACCGATCGACTCGAGCCCCGCGACGTTCGACTGGGGGCACCCGATCGGCCTGGCGGTCGTGTTCGCCAGAGGGGTCGGGGTTCCGGAGAAGCGCCTGATGGATGACGGCAGCGTCGAGGAGCTGTCCGCGATGCCGTCAGCGACCTACCTCCAGGTCGCGTACCACCCGAGCGGCCTCGCGCTGGGCTTCGTCCTCGAGAAGGACGGCAAGCAGTCGATCTGGTTCTCGACGAACGAAGGAGAAGACCCCGAACGACTCGTCTTCGGGGTCAACGGGACGCGGTTCACGTCGATCGCGTTCAGCCCCGACGGCCAGCGCCTGTGGTGGATCGCGGAGCACGCCCAGGGCTACCCGGCGCTCCACTGGATGGACCTGGGCGATCGCACCGGGTTCACGGATGTGTGGAAGGGCGCGGACGGGACGTTCGCGCAAGGGCTCCAGATCTCTCCCGGCGGTGGCCGGTTCAAGTCGATGACCCAGGGCACGGTGTGCGAGCGACGGAACGCCCTGATCGTCGACGGAGGGGCGGCGTCCCCGGCGATGCCCTTCGAGCACCGACCGACGTCCGCGCTCGGATGGCTCGACGGGACCCATCTCCTCGTCGCCGCGGGGGGGTGCGGCAACCCGACCGAACTGTTCTCGGTCGACGCCGGCGGCGGCCAGCCGATCGCGCTCGTGACGGGAGCCGAGCTCGCCGCGCCGCGCACCGTCCTTCGGAACGCGCCGGACCACGTTCCCGCGCCGAACTCCTCGGAGGGACAGCCGCCGCTCGGCGGCGTCGGGTGATGAGCCCATCCGGCGGCCGGTCGGCCGCCCGAAGCGAGCGCAGCCCCGGCCCGCGAGTCGTTGCCCGGCCTCCGGCGTGGGCCTAGACTCCGCGAACAGATGTTCGATTCGTGCGTGCTCGGGGTGGACCCAGGGATCGCCAACGTGGGTCTCGCGGCGGTCGCGCGCCGCGAGCGACGGTCGGTGCTCCTGTGGGCGGACACGATCCGGACGCCCCCGGGCACGGACGAGGCGGGCCGGCTGCGTCGGGCGGCCGACGCGGTCACGGCGGCGATCGCGGAGCATCGTCCGCACGCGGTGGCCATCGAGCGCGTCGCGTGGAACCGGAACCAGGTGAGCGCGCTCCGGGTGGCCCGGGCGATCGGCGCGATCATGGTCGCGGCCGATCGGGCGGGCCTCCCGGTGCAGGAGTACGGCCCGAACGAGGTGAAGATCGCGGTGACCGGGATGGGGGGCGCCGACAAACGGCAGGTCCGTGATGCGCTCGCGCGGATCCATCGCCTTCGCGCCGTGCCGGCGCAACCGGACGCCGCGGACGCGGTGGCGATCGCGCTCACGCACCTGATGGGGTCGCGGATGCTCGCGGCCGCTCGCGCGGGGGCGCCATGATCTCGTTCCTGGACGGGGAGATCGTCGAGAAAGCCGGGACGCGCGTCGTGATCGCGGTCGGCGGCGTCGGCTACGACGTCGCCGTGCCGACCTCGGTCGCGGCCTCCCTGCCGTCCGTGGGGAGGACGGTCCGCGTCCACACCCGGATGGTGGTCCGGGAGGATTCGATGACGCTGTACGGGTTCGCGGACACGGATGAACGCGCGCTCTTCGATCTGCTGACGGGCGTCACGGGGGTCGGTCCGAAGGTCGCCCTGAGCTTCCTGTCGGCGCTCGCCCCCGATGAGATCCGCCGCGCGGTCGTCGCCGGCGACGCGGCCACGCTTACGGTCGTCCCCGGCGTCGGGAAGAAGGTCGCGCAGCGGGTGGTGCTCGATCTCCGCGACAAGCTGGGGGGCGAGTCCGTCCTCGTCCTCGAGGGCCCCTTGGCCGACGTCCGGGAGGCGTTGCTGCAGTTGGGCCTGACGCCGTCCGAGGCGACCGAGGCGATGCGCGGGATCGACCCGGACGGCCGGGGGACCGACGCCCTCTTGCGGGACGCCCTCCAGAAGGTGGGACGATGAGCCGCGTGGTCGATCTCACCGGCCCGGACGGGGGCGACGACCGGATCACGGGCGCGTCGGAGCTCTCCCCGGAGGATCGTGAGCTCGACGTCGCGCTGCGACCCCGATCGCTGGGGGACTTCGTCGGCCAGGATCGCGTGAAGGAGCAGCTCGCGCTGCTGCTGCAGGCGGCGCGAGAGCGAGACGAGCCCGTCGACCACGTGCTGTTCAGCGGCCCTCCAGGCTTGGGGAAGACCACGCTCGCGCAGATCGTCGCCCACGAGATGACCGCGGGCTTCCAGCCGACGTCCGGTCCGGCGCTCGAGCGTCCAAGCGACCTGGCCGCGATCCTCACCAACCTCGGCGACGGCGACGTGCTCTTCGTCGACGAGATCCATCGGATGCCGCGCTCGGTGGAGGAGGTGCTCTATCCGGCGCTCGAGGACTTCACCCTCGACGTGGTGCTAGGGAAGGGGCCGACGGCTCGGTCGATCCGGTTGGATCTTCCGCGCTTCACCCTGATCGGCGCGACCACCCGGCCCGGACGGATCACGCTGCCGCTCCGCGAGCGGTTCGGGTTCAGCCCGCGGCTCGACTACTACGACGTCGGTGACCTCGAACGTATCGTCGTCCGGTCCGCCGGCATCCTCGGCGTCCCCGTCGACGAGGACGGACCCCCGGAGATAGCGCGGCGGTCTCGGGGGACCCCCCGGATCGCGAACCGGCTCCTTCGCCGCGTCCGCGACGTCGCCGAGGTCCGGCACGACGGGCGGATCACGGGCGACGTCGCTCGGGCGGGTCTCGCGGTCTTCGAGGTGGACGAGCTCGGGCTCGACCGGCTCGATCACGCCGTCCTGGACGCCGTGATCGACAAGTTCTCGGGCGGACCGGTCGGTCTGACGACGCTCGCGGCGGCGGTGGGGGAGGAACCCGACACCGTGGAGGACGTCGTGGAGCCGTACCTGCTGCAGCTCGGCTTCATCCACAGGACGCCGCGCGGCCGCGTCGCCACGGAACGGGCCTTCGGCCATCTGGGCCGAACCACGCCCGGCAGGCTCCCGATCTGAGCGGCCTGCGCTCGCGTTCCCGCAGGTAGACTCCCGTCCCGTCCCCTTCGCGGGGCGCGGCACCGATCGAAAGGACCCTGATGATCCTCCTCGCGCAGAGCTCGGGTTCGGGCAGCCTCGTCATGCTGCTGATCTTCGTCGTCCCCTTCGGGCTGCTCTTCCTGTTCATGCGGAACCAGCAGAAGCGCGTACGGCAGCAGCAGGCGCTGCAGCAGGCGGCGGAGGTCGGTGACGAGGTGCTCACGACCGCCGGCATCTTCGGAACGATCGTGGACGAGGATGAGGACGAAGGCACCGTGACCGTCGAGATCGCCCCCGGTACGCGGATCCGCATGGTCCGATCCGGGATCGCGCGCCGCCTCACCGAGGATGACGAGGCGTACGACGACGAGGCGTACGACGACGAGGACGACGACGGCACCGACGAGAACGCGCAGGGTCCGATCCACACGTGAGCCGATCCGACGCTATCGGGACGCCCGAGGGCGCACCCGTCCCCGAGGTCCCTCCCGCCGAACCCGCGCCGCCCGAGGCCGCCAGCATCACGCTGGAGGACGTGCAGCGCGACGAGGAGCTTTCGCTGTACATCGCGTCGGCGGACCGCGTGATGGACGCCATGGGATACACGGAGCACGGGTTCCGGCACGCGAACCTCGTGGGCAACATCGCGTACCAGGTCCTGCACCGACTCGGGTTCACCGAGCGTGAGGCCCAGCTCGCGTGCGTTGCGGGCTACCTCCACGACGTGGGGAACGCGCTCGCGCGCGACGCGCACGGTCAGACGGGCGGGGTGCTCGTCTACCACGCGCTCCGTGAACGGGTCGACGGCGCGGACCTGATGACGATCATCGCCGCGATCGCGAACCACGAGGAAGCGGAGGGGACGGCCGTGTCCCCCGTGTCGGCGGCGGTCATCCTCGGTGACAAATCCGATGTGCACCGCAGCCGCGTCCGCAAGGCAGTGACCGTCGAACGCGACATCCACGACCGCGTGAACTACGCGGTCGAACAGAGCTTCCTGCGGGTAGACTCCGACGCCCGCACGGTCAGCCTCGAGCTGACGATCGACACCACGATCAGCCAGGTGATGGAGTACTTCGAGATCTTCCTCGGCCGGATGCAGATGTGCAGGTTCGCGGCCGAGGCGATCGAGGCGCGGTTCCGATTGGTGATCAACGGGCAGGTGCTGGCGTGAAGCGCAACCGTGGGCTTTGGGTGTCGGTGATCTTCGTCGCCGTCCTGGTCGTCGCCTCGTCGCTCTCGCTGGCCCTCGGTGCGTTCAAGCCGGTGCTCGGGCTCGACCTGGAGGGCGGGCTCGCGGTGATCCTGTCGGCCCCCGAGGGCACGGAGGCCGGCACGATGCAGCAGGCGCTGGAGAACATCCGGAACCGGGTGGACGCCTTCGGCGTCGGCGAGCCGGACATCTTCCTGTCGGGGAACACGATCGAGATCCAGATCCCGGGCTTGTCCGACAGCACCATCGAGCAGCGCGACACCAGCCTGTTCTGCATCGAAGACACGGCGCAGGCAAGCTACGGATGCTCCGCGGACGAGGCCGTCGCCACCGAGGCGCTCAGCGGGTTCACGGTCGGGTCGCAGGCCTCCCAGGTCTGTCTCCTGGATGCGAACGGCGACCAGCTGAAGTGCTACGCGTCCCAGGACGAGGCGGACACCGCGAAGCAGGGGATCACGACCGAGCCCAAGGCGAGCGCCACGCCGTCCGCGGCCGCCTCCGGCTCCCCGTCGGCCTCGCCGTCCGCGAGCGCCTCCCCGACGGTCGGGCCGCCGCAGGGAGCCTCGCAGTATTGCCTGACCGACATCAGCAGCACGGAACTCCGCTGCTACCCGAGCCGATCGGCGGCCGAAGCGGCGAAGAAGGGCATCAGCTCCCAGGTGACGAAGTCCTCGTGGTGCATCCAGGCGCCGGCGGCGTCGACCTCTCCGAGCGCCACCCCGAGCGCATCTGCGACGCCGTCGTCGAAGAAGTCCTCACCGAGCGCCAGCTCGAGCGCATCCCCATCGGCGTCGTCGTCCCCCGACCCCGCCGCGGCGTACGCCCAGCTCGACACGACCACCGCAGAACCACTGCCCTGCGACTTCGCCAGCAAGGCGGCGGCCCAGGGCGCGCTGGCCGGATGGACGACCGCCCACGTGACCACGCAGTTCTGCGTCGTGAGCTCGCAGGGTGAGGACCTCGGGTGCTTCACGACCCAAGCCGCCGCCGCGCAGCGGCAGCGGGAGACCGGCCAGCAGCGCCTCCTCGAGACGATCGGCAAGACCGCGCGTCTCGAAGAGCGCCAGACGCTCGAGATCGTTCCCAGCACCAGCCCCCAGGCGGCCTCGATCCAGTTGACCTGTCAGAAGCCGGAGGAGCTCGACACGCCGGCGTGCTCGGGCAAGGAGCAGGACCAGAACGAGGTCTGGTACCCCGACGACCGGGGCAACTACGTCCATCTCGGGCCGATCATCATCACGGGGGGGAACATCACGAAGGCGTCGGCGCAGCTGTCCGGGGGCAGCCAGACCGATCCGCTCACGCAATGGGTCGTGGCCTTCCAGCTCGACGGCGCGGGGGCCGACGCTTTCGCCACGGCCACGACCGCCGCCCTGCAGGAGCCCAGCCCGCGCAACCAGATCGCGATCGCCCTGGACCGCACGATCATATCCAACCCGCAGGTGACCGGCGCGATCACCACCGGGAACGGCCAGATCGAGGGCAACTTCACGGAGGACAGCGCCAAGCAGCTCGCGTCGCTCCTGAACGCGGGCGCGCTCCCCGTCGAGCTCACGCGGCAATCGGTCCGGACCGTGAGCCCCACGCTCGGGGAGGAGTCGCTGAAGCAGGGCATCGTCGCCGGGATCGCCGGGCTGATCCTCCTGTTCCTGTACCTGCTCCTGTACTACCGGTTGCTCGGGATCGTGGCCTGGTTCGGGATGACGATCTGGGCCGTGCTCGCGATCGCCCTGATCTCGATCGCCGGCAAGAGCTTCGGATACGCCCTGACGCTCGCGGGCGTCGCGGGCCTGGTGATCTCGCTCGGCGTGACCGCCGACTCGTACATCGTGTTCTTCGAGCGCTTGAAGGACGAGGTGCGATCGGGCCGAGCGCCGCGGGCGGCGGTCCAGCCGGCGTTCAAGCGGGCCTTTAAGACGATCGTCGCCGCGGACATCGTGACCGGCATCGCGGCGGCCGTCCTGTACCTGACCGCGGTGAGCTCGGTGCGGGGGTTCGCGCTCACGCTCGGGGTCGCGACCGCGCTCGACCTGTTCGTGGTCTATTTCTTCAAGCGGCCGACCGTCTACCTGATCGCCCGGACGAAGGCGCTGTCCGAGATGCACGGCTTCGGTCTCACGGCGGCGACGGCGGCGGACCATGAGGCGCTCGACACGACGGTGGAGCCCGACGCATGACGTTCCGCGAGTTCGTCGACGTGTACCGCGGCTACCGGATCCCCCACTTCAAGCTGATCGAGCACCGCAACTGGTGGTTCATCTTCTCCGGCGTCCTGATCGTGGTGTCGATCGGTGCGATGGTCCTGAGCGGGTTCAACTTCTCGATCGACTTCGAGGGCGGGGCTCAGCTCTCCTACCCACTGCACACACCCGTGACCGTTCAGGACATCGAGTCCACCCTGAGCACCTACGGATTGACCGGAGAGGTCCAGGTCGTGAGCGGCGACTCCGTGGCGATCCGCACGGAGAGCCTCACGGGGGTGAAGGACTCGCCCAAGCTGCTGGACGACCTCGCGTCCCAGGCGGGCGTGGCGCGCCAGGACATCAACGTGCAGGACATCGGACCCTCGTGGGGGGCCGAGATCTCCAAGAAGGCGATCCGCGGTCTGGTGATCGTCCTGATCGCGATCGGCCTCTACATCGCGCTCCGGTTCGAGTGGGAGATGGCCGCCGGCGCCATGATCGCCCTGGTCCACGACGTCACGATCACCGCCGGCGTCTACGCGCTGACGGGCCGTGTGGTCACGCCGGAGACGGTGATCGCGATCCTCACGATCCTCGGGTTCAGCCTGTACGACACCGTCGTCATCTACGACAAGGTGAAGGAGAACACCGAGTCGGCCGCGCTCCTCGCGAGGATGGGCTACACCAAGGTGGTCGACCTGTCGCTGAACCAGACGGTGATGCGGTCGGTGAACACATCGCTCGTGGTGCTGTTGCCGATCCTGTCGCTGCTCCTGTTCGGTGGCGACACGCTGAAAGACTTCGCGTTCGCGATGTTCGTCGGCGTGGCGATCGGCGCCTACTCGTCGATCTTCATCGCCGCCCCGATCCTGACGATCATCAAGAACCGGGAGATGGCCAAGCGAGGGCCCGTCCGAGCTCCGGGCCGACCGGGCGCCGGGCCGCGACAGCGCGCGGCGACCGTGCCGGCGGTCGATGGCGCAGGGGTCGCGGTCGCTTCCGACGCCGCCGCAACGAGCGCGACGGCTCGGCAACGGTCCCGCCAGGGCGCGCGCCCGCGTCCGGGTCAGAAGCGGCGTCCACCGGCCAAGCGCAAACGGAGGTAGAGCGGTGCAGGTCGAACAGATCAAGGGTCTGATCCGGGACGTCCCCGATTTCCCCGAGCCGGGCATCGTGTTCAAGGACATCACCCCGGTCCTGTCGGACCCGATCGCGTATTCCACGATCGTCGACCTGATCGTCGTGCACTTCGGTCGAGGCAACGTGGACAAGGTCGTCGGGATCGAGGCTCGCGGCTTCCTGTTGGCCGCTCCCGTTGCCTACCACTTCGGCGCGGGGATCATCCCGGTCCGGAAGGCCGGCAAGCTGCCCTCCGAGACGATCGGTGAGGAGTACGAGCTCGAGTACGGGACGGCGTCCCTGGAGATCCACCGCGACGCCGTCCGGCCGGGCGAGCGGGTGCTGATCGTGGACGACGTGCTCGCGACCGGAGGGACCGCGAAGGCCGCCGCGTCGCTCGTCCAGCAGATCGGCGGCAAGGTCTGCGGGATCGCGTGCCTGATCGAGCTCGACTTCCTCCACGGCCGCGACAAGGTCGCGGATCACGAGCTGTTCACGCTGATCCACTACTAGTTCCGGGCCGGGGTTCGCGGCGGCCGTACACTGGCCGTGTCGCCGTGGATAGCAAGGAAGAGGTCAGGATCGAGGCGCCGCCGTCGTCTCCACCGACGAGAAGGAGCGGACGGCTTCCGATCCCACGCCTCCGTCGGGGCGAGACCCCTCCGGTCACCGGCCTCTCGGCCCTCCTCAAAGAGGTCCGGTCCTACAACCCCAAGGGCGACGTCCGGATCCTGGAGCAGGCGTACCAGGCCGCCGAGCAGGCACACGAGGGGCAGTCCCGGAAGTCCGGCGAGCCGTTCATCGAGCATCCGCTCGCCGTCGCCGGGGTCCTCGCCGATCTCCGGCTGGACACGACGACGCTCGCGGCGGCCCTGCTCCACGACACCGTGGAAGACACCCATGTGACCCTCGAACGGATCGAGCAGGATTTCGGCGACGACGTCGCCCACATCGTCGACGGCCTCACCAAGCTCGACCGGCTCGAGTTCCAGACCCGGGAGCTCGCGCAGGCCGAGAACGTCCGGAAGATGATCGTGGCGATGGCCGGCGACATCCGTGTCCTCCTGATCAAGCTCGCCGACCGGCTCCACAACATGCGGACGGTGGAGGCGCTGTCGCCGGGGAAGCAGCGTCGGATGGCCACCGAGACGCTCGAGATCTACGCGCCCCTCGCGAACCGGCTCGGTGTCCAAGAGCTCAAGTGGGAGCTCGAAGACCTTTCGTTCAAGACGCTGCATCCCGGGCCGTACCGGGAGATCGCGCACCTCGTGGAGGCCCGTCGTGACGACCGCCGGGCGCTGACCGAAGACCTGATCGCGACGATCCGTCAGAAGCTGAAGGAGCTCGGCGTCAAGGCGGACGTCGAGGGCCGACCGAAGCACCTGTATTCGATCTACGAGAAGATGGTGATCCGCGGCAAGGAGTTCGAGGAGATCTACGACCTCGTCGGGATCCGGATCCTCGCCGGGTCGTTGCGCGATTGTTACGCGGCGCTCGGAGCCGTCCACGCGCTCTGGAAACCGGTGCCCGGACGCTTCAAGGACTACGTGGCGATGCCCAAGTCCAACATGTACCAGTCCCTCCACACGGCGGTCGTCGGGCCGGGCGGGACGCCGCTCGAGATCCAGATCCGGACCCGCGACATGCACCGGACGGCCCAGTACGGGATCGCCGCCCACTGGCGGTACAAGGAGGGCGGGAAGCACGCCAAGGACGCCGCCGACCTTGCCTGGCTCGGTCAGATGATGGAGTGGCTCAAGGACATGGCCGACCCCCGTGAGTTCATGGAGGGCCTGCGGATCGACCTCTCGGGGGGACGGGTCTTCGTCTTCACCCCCAAGGGAGACGTCGTGAACCTGCCGCAGGGCGCCACGCCGGTCGACTTCGCGTACACGATCCACACCGAGGTCGGCCACCGCACGATCGGCGCCAAGGTCAACGGGAAATTGGTCCCGCTCGATTACGAGCTCCGCACGGGGGACTCGGTCGACGTGCTGACCTCCAAGGCGCAGGGCGAGGGGCCCTCGCAGGACTGGCTGCAGTTCGTCGCGACGCCCCGCGCTCGGAACAAGATCCGTCAGTGGTTCGCGCGTGGGCGGCGTGAGGACGCGCTCGACCAGGGGAAAGATCTCCTCCAGCGCCAGATGCGGCGTCAGAACCTCTCGTTCAAGCGCCTCGCGAACGAAGAGGCGTTGGAGCAGGTGGCGACCGATCTGAAGCAGCCGGACCTGGACGCGCTCTACGTCGCGGTCGGGGAGGGGCACGTCTCTCCGCAGTCGGTCGTCGCCCGGCTCTCCCGGCTGCTGAGCGGCAGTTCGGCGGAAGACGTGACGGACGTCCCCCTGGCGCGGCCGGTCAAGATCACACGGACCGACCTCGCGCAGGGCGTGATGGTCAAGGGCCTCGGTGACGTGTGGGTGAAGCTGGGTCGGTGCTGCACGCCCGTGCCGGGAGATGAGATCGTCGGGTTCGTCTCACGCGGTCAAGGCGTCTCGGTCCACCGCGCAGACTGCCCGAACGTGAAGACGCTCCGCCGTGAACCCGAGCGCATGATCGAGGTCTCGTGGGCGGAGGGCAAGTCGACGACGTTCGTCGTCGCGATCCAGGTCGAGGCGCTCGACCGCACCCGCCTGTTGTCGGACATCGCGACGGCTCTCTCGGATCAGCACGTGAACATCCTGTCGGCCAACTCGGCCACCGGCCGTGACCGCATCACACGGCTCCGGTTCGCGTTCGAGCTGGCGGACATCACGCATCTGTCGTCGCTCCTCGCGGCGGTCAAGCGGGTCGAAAGCGTCTACGACGCCTACCGCGTCGTCCCGAGCTAGATGCGACTCCTGATCCAGCGGGTGTCGCGGGCCTCGGTCCGCGTCGACGGCCGCGAGGTGTCCTCGATCCGCCTCGGGGTGGTGATCCTGGTCGGCGTCGGCCGGGGCGACGACGCCGCCCAGGTCGAGGCGCTCGCCGACAAAGTCGTGGGGTTGCGGATGTTCCGCGACCCCGACGGCAAGACGAACCTGTCGATCGCCGACGTCGGCGGCGAGGCGCTCGTAGTCTCCCAGTTCACCCTCTACGCGGACACCCGCACGGGCCGGCGTCCGTCCTTCATCCGAGCGGCGGAGCCGGCGATCGCGGAGGAGGTCGTCGACGCGTTCGCAGCCGCCCTCGGGTCGCGAGGGATCCGGGTGGGCCGCGGGGTGTTCGGCGCGGAGATGGAGGTCGACCTGGTGAACGACGGTCCGTTCACGATGTGGCTGGACGCGGAGACGCCGTGATGGAGGAGCGCCGCCGCGTGTCATCCGGATCTCCGTACGAACCCGTGATCGGGTTCAGCAGGGCGATCCGGGTCGGCGACCGCGTCCTCGTCTCCGGGACGGCGCCGATCTGGCCCGATGGATCGGTGGACCCGGATCCCGGCGCGCAGGCTCGGCGCTGCCTCGAGATCGTGGGCGCTGCGCTCGCCGAGGCGGGGGCCGCGCTCACGGACGTGGTCCGGACGCGGACCTTCCTGGTGGACGCCGCCGACGCGGAGGTCGTCGGCGGTGTCCACGGCGAGGTCTTCGGAGACGTCCGGCCGGCGTCGACGATGGTCGTCGTCGTCGGCTTCCTCGACCCACGCTGGAAGGTCGAGATCGAGGTCGAGGCGATCGTCGCCTGAGGACGGGTGGCCGGCGGGCGCGCGAGACCCCTCCGGTAGCATGGCCGTCCGATGTACCTCGACGTCTTCGACCGCAACCCGTACGGCACGAACTGCTGGCTGCTCGCCGCCGAGGGCTCCGAGGACGCGGTCGTCGTCGATCCCGGCTTCGAGCCGGACGCCGTCCGGGCGATGCTCGATGCCACCGGCAAGCGGCCCGTCGCGGTCCTGCTGACGCACGCCCACGTGGATCACGCGGGGACGGCGGGCGCCTTCGCCGGCGACGACGTGCCGGTGTTCTGTCACCCGGCGGACGCGCTGGCGTTCACCGAGCCGGCGGCCTGGCGCCGCGACGACTCCCCGAACCCGCTCGCCCCCGTCAAGGACCTCCGCGCCTTCGAGGACGGCGACGTCCTCCGGTTCGCGGGTTTCGAGCTGGAGGTCTGGCACACACCCGGTCACACCCCAGGGCACTGCATCCTCCGGGCGGACCCCGACGTCCTCGTGTTCTCGGGCGACCTCGTCTTCGCCGGGACGATCGGCCGCTCCGACTTCGCGAACTCGGATCCCGAGGCGATGGGCCGGAGCCTCCGGCGGTTCCTCACGCTCCCGGACGGGCTCCCGGTCCTGCCCGGCCACGGACCCCGGACCGACGTCGGGACGGAGCGCGCGACGAACCCGCACCTGCGGGGTCTCGTCTGATGGAGCTGCACCCGCCGCGAGGCACCCAGGACCTGCTCGGCGCCGACGCCGACCGGCTCCTCGACCTGTACGAGGAATCCCACCGGGCCGCCCGCTTGTTCGGGTTCCGGTACGTGGAGACGCCGACCTTCGAACACACCGAGCTCTACGCGCGGACCTCCGGTGACACGTCGGACGTCGTGACGAAAGAGATGTACACCTTCGAGGACAAGGGTGGGAGGTCGGTCACGCTCCGGCCCGAGAGCACCGCAGGCGTGGTCCGCGCGTACCTGGAGCATGCCCACGACCTGCCCACCCCGTTCAAGGCGTACTACGTGGGGAACCACTTCCGTCACGGACGTCCGCAGGCGGGGCGCTATCGGGAGTTCCGGCAGTTCGGGGTCGAGGTGATCGGCGTGACCGGTCCCGAAGCGGACGTGGACGTGCTCGTGCTCGGGGAGCGGTTCGCCCGCGACCGCGGCCTCCGGTCCTACGAGCTGCGCCTCAACTCGATCGGGGATGGCAACTGCCGTCCCGCGTACCGCGAAGAGCTCGTCCGGTACTTCGAGCCGTTCGTGGACCAGCTGGACGAGGCCTGCCGCACGCGGCTCGCGAAGAACCCGCTCCGCGTCTTCGATTGCAAGGTGGACGGCCGGAAGGACTTCGTCCTCGCGGCACCGACGATCGCCGACCGGCTCTGCGAGCCGTGCAGGGAGCACTTCGCCGGCGTGCGCGCGGGGCTCGACGATGCGGGCGTGGCCTACGAGCTCGACCCACGGCTCGTCCGGGGGCTCGACTACTACACCCGGACGACGTTCGAGTGGGTCTCCACGAACGAGGACTCGGCGCAGGCCGCGACGTTCAACGCCGGCGGACGCTACGACGGGCTCGCGGAAGCGCTCGGCGGTCCGGCGACGCCGGGGGTGGGGTTCGCGATGGGGCTCGACCGGGTGGCGCTCGCGATGACGCGCGAAGGGGCTCCCGAGGCGGCCGCGCGCGCGTCGCGGTGCTACGTCGTGGCTCTCGGGGACGCCGACGCG
>JBKOUM010000122.1:0-5905 GCA_046723385.1 Actinomycetota bacterium | reverse complement strand
ACGGCATACGAGATGTTATATGGCGTCTCGTGGGCTCGGAGATGTGTATAAGAGACAGGGACGTGGCTGGCTCGGCCGCCGACCGCCGCCATCAACGGGCTCGTGCAGTCACACACGACGGTCTCCGCGCCGATCGCGTCCTCGATCGCGTCGTAGATCATCGCCTGGCCTTCGAACGGGACGGTCACGAACACGACCGCCTTGCCCGCGACCGAGTCGGCGTTCACCGCCCCGTCGACCGTCGCGTCGGCCCCGAGGATCCCCTTCGCCTCTTCGACGCTCGCCGCCGCCTTCTCGGCCGCGCGCGAGCCGATCGTCACTCGATGTCCGGCGGTCGCCAGCCGGAGCGCGAGGCCGAACCCCTCTGCCCCGGTCCCACCGACGATCGCGACATCCATGGCGCCACAGGGTAGCGGCTAGCCTGTCCGCGCCGTGTCGACCGTGACGAGCGTGATCGAGCTCCTCGTGGGGCTCGCGTGCATCGCGCTCGGAGCGGCCGTCTGGTCACGGCTGCGCGTGGCGGCCACGATCTTCTGGGCGGCCGGCCTCGCCGCCGCCGTCCATGCGATCGTCGACCTGGTCTAGAGGATCCCTCGGTCCTCGAAGGCGTTCCGCGCCGCGTTCACGGCCGACGCTCCGCCCAACGACCGTGCCGCGTCGATCACCTCGAGCGCCGCATCACGGAAGGTGGTCGACGGGTTGAAGTGGTACTGCGCGGTGAGGATGATCCGGTCGGCCGCCATGCGACCGAGCTCCTTGTGGATGTCCCACAGCGCCCGCGACCAGATCTGCCCGTCGTGGTGGATCCGGCCGGTCTGGTCGTCGACCGTGAGATCCGTGTCGACACGACGCAGGCAGTGGGGGACCTCGACCGTGTACGAGATCGAGTCCCAGTCTGCGATGCACGACACGCCGTAGCCCCCGGAGACCGGCTGGCTCATCGTGGCCGCCCAGTAGTCGCCGAAACCCTCTCCGATCGAGCCCGCGTCGTGCCCGACGCCGAACCCGGGCGACTCCGCCTCCTGGATCGCGTGGCCGTATTCGTGCCAGATCACCTCGAGGTCCTCGGCGTCGTCGACACCGCCCTTCCCGAGCCGGATCAGGTCCTTCGTCGGGTCGAAGTAGCTGTTGTCGATCCCGAACTGGTTCACCCTGACCGTGATGCCGTCGGATTGGATGTCCGTGAACCCGAGACGCTGGATGTACTCCTGGGCGCGGGTGATCCCGTAGTACGCCATCACCTGCTCGAAGCGCTCGTCGTGCCGGCCGTACAGGAACCGCCGGTCGGGCTCGAACGCGCGGCCGCTGGAGCCCCGGACGGTGACGAAGTCGCCCTGCAGGTAACCGCTGTGGTCGAGGTGCTCCAGCCCGGCGATCACGTACGCGGGCTGGAGCTTCGCGTAATCCGCGTCCTTCCGATCGGTGAGCGACTGATCGCGGAGCGTCACGACCGGGTTCGGCAGGAAGATGCGCCCCGCGGGGCCGGCCGTCGTTGCGGCGCCGACGCTTCGGGGCAAGAGTGCGAGCGCGGTCGCGATGACGACGGCGAACGGTACGAGTCGACGAACCATCCGTGGATCCTTCCCCTGGTCTCCGTCCCACGAACGAACGACCGAGCTTAGCGCCCTGTCCGAGCGGCGGTCTACGGTCGGATGGTCACACGGGCCGGTACTCGCCGAACACGCGACGAAGCACGTCCGAAACCTCCCCGAGGGTCGCCCGCGCGCGGAGCGCATCCTTCATGGGTGGCAGCACGTTCTGCGTCCCGGCCGCCGCGTCGGCGAGCGCGCCGAGGGCGCGCTCGACGGCCGCCCCGTCCCGGGCCTCGCGCAGATCGCGCACGCGCGCGATCTGCCGGCCCACCTCTTCGTCGCCGATCCGCTGCAGCTCGGGGGACGGCGCGTCGCCCACCTGGAACCGGTTGACGCCGACCACCACACGATCCCCGTCTTCGATCGCCCGTTGCATCCGGAACGCGGCTTCGTGGATCTCGTCCTGGTAGAACCCGGCTTCGATCGCCGCGACGGCGCCGCCCATCGCGTCGATCCGTTCCAGGTAGCCCCGCGAAAGCTCTTCGAGCTCGTCCGTCAGCGACTCGACGAAGTACGACCCGCCGAGCGGGTCGGCGACCTCGGAGATGCCCGTCTCGTATCCGAGCACCTGCTGGGTCCGGAGCGCGATCGTCGCCGACCGCTCGGTCGGGAGCGCCAAGGCCTCGTCGAAGGCGTTCGTGTGGAGCGACTGCGTCCCGCCGAGCACGGCCGAGAGCGCCTCCAGGGTCGTTCGCACGATGTTGTTCTCGGGCTGCTGCGCGGTCAGCGTCGCACCGCCCGTCTGCGTGTGGAACCGGAGCGCCATCGACCGATCGTCCCGCGCGTGGAATCTGTCGCGCATGATCCGGGCCCACAGGCGCCGCGCGGCTCGGAACTTGGCGACCTCCTCGAAGAAGTCCATGTGGCAGGCGAAGAAGAACGACAGCCGCGGTCCGAAGTCATCCACCTCCAAGCCTGCGTCGATCGCGGCCTGCACGTACGCGATCCCGTCCGCCAGCGTGAACGCGATCTCCTGCGCGGCGGTCGCGCCGGCTTCGCGCATGTGATAGCCGCTGATCGAGATCGTGTTCCAGCGCGGGATGCGCTCGCTGCAGTACGCGAACAGGTCGGTGATCAGCCGCATCGACTGCTTGGGCGGATAGATGTACGTTCCCCGCGCCGCGTACTCCTTCAGGAGGTCGTTCTGCACGGTCCCGGAGAGGTCCGCGGCCGGGATCCCGTGCTCCTCCGCCACCAGCTCGTACAGCAGCAGGAGGATCGGCGCGGTCGCGTTGATCGTCATCGACGTGGACACGTCGGCGAGGGGGATCCCGTCGAAGAGCCGCGCCATATCCTCGACGGAGTCGATCGCCACACCGGTTCGGCCGACCTCTCCCTCCGAGCGTGGATGGTCGGAGTCGAGCCCCATCTGGGTCGGCAGGTCGAACGCGACGGACAGGCCCGTCTGTCCGTGCTCGAGGAGGTACCGGAAGCGCCGGTTCGTGTCCTCGGCGGTGCCCATCCCGGCGTACTGACGCATCGTCCAGAGCCGGCCCCGGTACATCGAGGGGTACGGACCGCGCGTGAACGGGAACGCGCCGGGCTCGCCCAGCTGCGTGGCCGGATCCCAGTCCGCCAGATCCGCCGGCTCGTAGATCGCTCGGTCGGGAGGGTCAGTCATCCAGGAGGAAGCCCAGCAAGGCCAGATCGCTCCGCGCCGAACGGAGGGCCACGTCGTCGGGGGCGCGGACGTGGTGGGCGTGCACGCCCCCGGTGAGGGCGGAGAGCGGTTCGACGTCCGACGTGTGCAGGACCTCCATGTACCGCTGCACGTCGCGATGGGTCCAGACGTTCAGGTCGGCCCGGACCTCCCCGTAGAGCGCGTGATCCACGACCACGTCGAGCACCGCGACGCCGTGGGCCACGAGCGTCTCGAGCTCCTTCTGACACCCTTCGCGATCGTGTCGGCAGGCGAGCGTCGCGAGGACCCCTTTCGGTTCCTCGCCTTGCCAGCGGTATCCCTGCGCGCTCCCGCCGATCGATCCGCCGGCGGCCCGGAGGATCGCGATGTCGTTCACGATCGCTTGTCGGGACACGCCGAGCGAGGTCGAGAGCTCGGAGCCCGTGATCGATCGACGCCCCTCCCGGAGGAGCTCGACGATGCGCTCGCGTCGCGCGACCCCGCTCGACTCCGACACAGCGGCGAGCCTAGCCGAACCGCCCAACGCGTGGCGGGTCGGGTAGCGTGACGACATGGACATCGTTGACCCGCGGTTCGACGCGTACATGGCCTCGCGACTCGCTCGCTTCGACGAGCCGGTCCTGTTGGAGATGGAAGCCGAAGGCGAACGGCGACGCTTCCCGATCGTCGGCCGCAACGTCGGCGTGACGCTCGAGGTCCTCGCCCGCTCGATCGGCGCGCGCCGAGTGATGGAGCTCGGGTCGGGCTTCGGCTACTCGGCCTACTGGTTCGCGCGCGCGGTGGGCTCGGACGGGGAGGTCCACTGCACCGACGGCGACGACGCGAACGTCGAGGCCGGTCGCGGCTACCTCGAGCGAGCCGGCTTCGCCGATCGGGTGACGTATCACGTGGGCGATGCGCTCGAGAGCTTCGCCCAGCTCGAGGGCGACTTCGATGCCGTGTTCAGCGACATCGACAAGCCGGGCTACCCGGACGCCTGGCGTGCGGCATCGGAGCGGATCCGCGTCGGCGGGCTCTACCTCTGTGACAACACGCTGGGCTACGGACGCGGGACGGTGCTCGACCCGGACGAGGAGGGCGCGATCGCGATCCGCGAGCACAACCGGCTGATCGCCGAGGACGCCCGCTTCGTCTCGACGATCGTCCCGACCAGGGAGGGCGTGCTCGCCGCCATCAGGATCTCGTGAGCGAACAGGGCGCAAGGACGCTCCGGAGTAGACTCCGCCGGGCTCGCTGGACCGCTCGGCCAAGGGCCGACGTCGGACACGCGATAGCCTGGTAGGGAACGTCATCCGGGCGAAGAGGAGCGACCGCGGCGTGGCCAGCAGATCGAGGAAGTCCAAGAGCGACTACGGCTCGATCTACAAGGGACACGAGGGCCAGTGGTCCTGGCTCCTGCACCGCATCACCGGTGTGGCCATCATCCTGTTCCTGTTCGCCCACGTGGTCGACACGGCGGCGGTGGGCTGGGGCCCCGAGGCGTACAACCGCATCACGGCCGCGTACGAGAACCCGATCGTTCGCCTCCTGGAGTTCGGGCTCGTCGTGGCCGTCCTCTACCACTCGCTCAACGGGCTCAAGATCACGCTGATCGACTTCTTCCCGCGGCTCGTCCGGCGCATCCGCCCCATCTCGATCGCGTTCACGGCCGTCTTCGTCCTGGCACTGATCCCGACCGCGTGGATCATGCTCGGCCAGACCTGGGACCTGTTCCAGAAGTGACCATGTCGACGACCACGACCCCGCGCCCGACGATGCCCGAGCCCTCGGAGCCGTCGCTCGGACGCGGACGCCCGATCGGCGGCTTCGAGCTGTGGACGTGGCTGTTCATGCGGATCAGCGGCCTGCTGCTGCTCGTCCTCGCGGTCGGTCACACGCTGATCATGCATCTCCCGGCGGGTGGGGTGGACCGGATCGACTTCGGGTTCGTCGCGGTCCGTTGGGAGAGCCCGTTCTGGCGCACCTGGGACTGGATGCTGCTGATGCTCGCGATGCTCCACGGGATCATCGGTCTCCGCAACATCACGCTCGACTACGTCCGGCGGCCCGGGTGGCGCTTCGCGCTGAACATGAGCTACTACGTCCTCGGGTTCACGCTGCTGGTCCTCGGGACCGTCATCGTCGTGACGTTCGATCCGACCAAGTGGGGCCCGGTAGGATGACCACGACGCACACGTACGACGCCGTGGTGATCGGGGCCGGCGGCGCGGGGTTGCGGGCCGCGATCGAGCTCTCCGAACGGTGCCGGACCGTGGTGATCTCCAAGCTATACCCGACGCGGTCGCACACGGGGGCGGCCCAGGGCGGGGTCTGTGCGGCGCTGGGCAACGTCGAGGAGGACTCGCCCGAGTGGCACGCCTTCGACACGGTCAAAGGCGGGGACTATCTGGTGGACCAGCCCGCGGCGCTGCTCATGACGGAAGAGGCGATCGAGGCGATCTACCAACTCGAGCGGTGGGGCCTGCCGTTCAACCGCACCCCCGACGGCAGGATCGACCAGCGTCGGTTCGGCGGGCACACGCGGAACCATGGGGAGGCGCCGGTGCGCCGGGCGTGCTACGCGGCCGACCGCACCGGTCACATGATCCTGCAGACGCTCTACCAGCAGTGCGTGAAGCGTGACGTCCGCTTCCTCAACGAGTTCTACAGCCTCGACCTGATCAGGACCGAC
>JBKOUM010000062.1:0-6071 GCA_046723385.1 Actinomycetota bacterium | reverse complement strand
GCCTCCTCCCCCAGCCCCATCCGCTCGAACTGGCGAGCGTAGGCGGGGTAGCTCGCGTACTCGCCCGCCGCTGTCTGGACCGCTTCGAGCGCGGCGAGCTCCTCGTCGTGGATGCAGGCGCGGACGTAGACGGCGACGGTCACGTCACGGGGATCCCGGCCGGCGGCCGCCGCGCCTTCGCCAACCCCTGCGACGGCCTCGGTCACGCGTTCGGGCGTGCACCAGTTGAGCAGGACCCCGTCGGCAACCTCGCCCGCCACCCGGACCGCCTTCGGACCCAGGGCCGCGATCCAGATGGCCGGCGCCCTCTCCGGGACGAGCGCCAGCCGGAAGCGCTCGCCGTCCGGCGTGACGACGTCGTCGCCCGCGAAGGCCGCGCGGAGCATCGCGACGGTCGCCCGCAGGTGGTCGAGGGAGCCCCGAAGGGAAGGTCCCGTCCCGACCCCCAGGAGCAGGCGCCCCTCGGACCGCTCCTGGACCGTCGCCCCCGCCTTCGCGAGCAACCGGCTGGATCGGGCCGGGAGGGGCACGACGCCGCTCCCGAGCAGGAGCGACCGGGTCTCGCCGGCCAGCCCGGTCAGCGTCGCGAGGACGTCGCGCGACCCGACCTCGGGGAGGAACAGCGCGCGGTAGCCGAGCCACTCTCCGATCCGCGCCAACCCGGCGAGGTCACCCCACGGGTAGGGATCGCGAAGCGCGAACGCGGTGCCGGCGACTCGACGTTGATCCGCGGCCATGCTCGGATGGTGCCAGACCGATGGATCCCATGACCTTCTCGACCGAAGACGGCATCCGGCTCGAGGGCGAGCTCCGGATGCCCGACGCGGCGCCGCGTGGCGCCGCGGTGATCTGCCATCCGCATCCGCGTCACGGCGGCTCCAAGGATCATCCGCTGCTCTGGGCGATCCGCAACGACCTGGCAGCCGGGCATGACCTCGTCGTCCTCGGGTTCAACTTCCGCGGCGTGATGGGGTCGGGGGGATCCTACGGCGGAGGCCGCGACGAGCTCCGGGACGCGAGGGCGGCCGTCGCGCGGGCGCGGGACGCGAGCGGCCTCGCCGACCCCCCCACGATCGTCGTCGGGTGGTCCTTCGGCGCGAGCGTCGCGCTGCGCGAGGCCCTCGACGACCCGAGGATCGACGCGCTCGCCCTGGTCGGGGTGCCGCTCCGGCCGGGGGACCTGGAGATGCCGCCGCTCCCGGACCGCACCGACCTCCGTCTGTTCGGCCGGCCGGCGCTGCTGCTGGCGGGCGAGCACGACCGATACGCCCCGCCCGACGACCTGCGTGCGTACGCGGCGCTCTTCCCGCACGCGGAGGCGATCGTCCTCGAGGGGACCGACCACTACTTCTGGCGGCGCGAGAAGGAGGCGGCGGCGGTCGTGGGCGCGTTCGCCGAGCGGACGCTCGGCGGCGCCTGACATCAATCGCCCGTGAACGCCCCGGCGTCGCGCGTCGTGTGGCCGTTCGTGCGCGGATCCATCCGCGGCCCGCGCCGGGGACGACCGATCCACACGAACGGGAACACGAACACGACGACGCCGAACAGCCCGGGCCAGACGAACACGCCGAGCAGGATCGAGGTCGCGCAGACGGCCACCCACAGCCACGGGTTGCCCCACCACGGCCGGTCATCGCCGGTGCTGGCGCTGGGCGCCCGTGACACCGCGGCGCGCATCGACGAAGGCAGCGCGCGGCGTGCCGCCGCGCGCTGCCGGAACACCACGGCGAACCCGACGCCGAGCGCGACGATCGTGATGAACGGCAGCACCGCGTAGACCCAGCGGTCGTCCACGGCGCCAGGCTATGCCTCTACAGCGGCACGTGCGACAGAACCATGATCCGCGGTTCGGTCATCTCCTCCATCGCGAACCGCAGGCCCTCACGCCCGAACCCCGAGTCCTTGGAGCCACCGTACGGCATCTGATCGGCGCGGAAGGCGGAGACGTCGTTGACGATCACGCCGCCGACCTCGATCGTCCGGTGCGCGTCGAAGGCGCGGTTGATGTCGTTCGTGAACACGCCCGCCTGCAGCCCGAAGCGCGAGTCGTTCACGAGCTTGAGCGCGTCCTCGAAGGTCTCGTAGGGGCTGATCGTCACGACCGGCCCGAAGATCTCCTCGCGGCAGACCTTCATCTCCGGCCGCACGTGCGACAGCAACGTCGGCTGGAAGAACGGGCCGTCGCCCTCGCCGCCGGTGAGGACCTCCGCGCCCTCCGACACCGCCTCCTGCACCCAGTCGCCGATCCGGCCGACCTCCGAGCGCTGGATCACCGGTCCGACGTCCACGGTCGGGTCCATCGGATCGCCGACCTTCAACTGCTGGACCTGTTTGGTGAGCAGCTCCGCGAACCGGTCGTAGACGTCGCTCGCGACGTACACCCGCTGGACGCTGATGCAGCTCTGGCCCGCCTGGTAGTAGCCGCCGAACGCGATCCGCTGGGCCGCGAAGTCCAGGTCCGCGTCGGAATGGACGATCACGCCGGCGTTCCCGCCCAGCTCGAGCGTCACCCGCTTCTTGGGGTCGAGGCCCTTGAGGTACCAGCCGATCTCCGAGGAGCCGGTGAAGCTGATCTTCCGGAACCGCTCGTCGCGGGCCATCCCGTCGGCCACCTTGGAGCTGACCGGAAGGACCTGGAACATGCCCTTGGGGAGGTCCGTCTCGTGGAAGAACTCGGCGAGCCGGAGCGAACCGATCGGGGTGGCCGAGGCCGGCTTCACGGTGATCGGCGCGCCGACGCCGAGCGCCGGCGCGACCTTGTGCGCGACCAGGTTCAGCGGGAAGTTGAACGGCGTGATGCCGAGCACCGGTCCCAAGGGGAAGCGCCGCAGCACCCCGACGCGGGATCCGAGCGACTGCTCGGTGTCCAGGCGCATCAGCTCGTCGTCCCCGTGACGGATCACCTCGGACGCCCAACGGAACGTGGAGATCGCGCGGGTCGCTTCGATCTTGGCCCACTTGATGGGCTTGCCGCCCTCGCGCGCGATCAGCGACGCGTTCTCGTCGACCGTCTCCGCGAGCCGCTTCGAGATGTGATCGAGCGCTTCCGAGCGCGCCCAGACCGGGAGGCGCTTGGACTCCTCGAACGTGTCCGCGGCGGTCGCAACGGCCTCCTCGACGTCGGCCTGGGTCGGCACGCCGATCTCGTCCACCACGCTGCCGTCGAACGGGTTCTTGACCTCGAAGGTCTCATCACCCGTGCGCCACTCGCCGTTCACCAGATACGGGCGAACCATGGTTCCCACCTTTCGCGGGTGCGGGGCGCCCCACAGGACGCCCCGCCTCCGATGCTCGTCCTCCGTCGCTTCAGTCGAGCGACACCATCACGTGCTTGATGTTCGTGTAGTCCTCCAAGGAATAGACGCTCATGTCCTTGCCGTGGCCCGACCGCTTGTAACCGCCGTGCGGCATCTCGGGCGTGAGGGGGATGTGCGTGTTCACCCAGACGCAGCCGAACTGGAGCTTGCGGGCCATCCGCATCGCGCGACCGACGTCGCGGGTCCACACGCTGGAGGCGAGCCCGTAGTCGACGCCGTTCGCCCACGAGAGCGCCTGATCCTCGTCGGAGAAGCGCTGGACCGTCACGACCGGGCCGAAGACTTCCTTCTGCACGATCTCGGAGTCCTGCGCGGGGTTCGCGACCACGGTCGGCGTGTAGTAGAAACCCTCGTCCCCCATGGGCTTGCCACCCGTCAGGACCTCGGCGCCTGCCTCCTGCGCGCGCTCGACGAAGCCTTCGACACGCTCGAGCTGCTCCTTCGAGATCACGGACCCGACGGCGATGTCGGGCTCGAACGCCCCTCCGACCTTGATGTCTTCGACCGCGGGGACGAGGTTCTCGAGCAGCTTGTCGTAGATCTGCGGCCCCGCGAGGACGCGGGTCGCCGCCGTGCAGTCTTGCCCGGCGTTGAAGTAGCCGGCGATCCCGACCCACTCCACGACCGCGTCCATGTCGGCGTCGTCGAACACGACGACCGGGGCCTTGCCACCGAGCTCGAGGTGCACGCGCTTGAGCGTGTCGCTCGCGTTCGCGTGGATGATCTTGCCGGTGTTCACGTCCCCGGTGAGCGAGACGATGCCCACGTCCGGGTGCCGCACCAGGGTGTCGCCGGCCGGGACGCCGTCGCCGGTGATCACGTTGAACACGCCCGGCGGGAAGATGTCCGCGGCGTACTCGGCGAGCTTGAGCGCCGTCAGCGGCGTGAGCTCCGAGGGCTTGAGCACGATCGTGTTGCCGGTCGCGAGCGACGGCCCGATCTTCCAGATCGCCATCATCAGCGGGTAGTTCCAGGGCGCGATCAGCCCGGCGACACCGATGGGCTCGCGCCGGACGAACGAGGTGAATCCGGCCATGTACTCGCCGGCGCTCCGTCCCTCCATCGTGCGGGCGGCGCCCGCGAAGAACCGGAGGTTGTCGACGATCGGCGGGATCTCCTCCGACATCGTGAGCTCGGCCGGCTTCCCGGCGTTCTCCGCCTCGATCTTCACGAGCTCATCGGCGTGCTCCTCGACCGCGTCGGCGAGCTTGAGGAGCGCCAGCTGGCGGTCCTTCGGGGTGGAGTCGAACCACGTCTCGGTGAAGGCCTTCTTCGCGGCGGCGACGGCCCTGTTCGCGTCCTCCGCCGTCGCCTCCTGCACGGTCGCCATCACGGCGCCCGTGTGCGGGCTGATGACGTCACGGGTCTGGCCGTCCGAAGACGAAACCCACTCGCCGTCGATGAACATCTGGTAGCTGTCCGCCATGGGATCCTCCTCGCCGAGCGGTGCCGTCGGTGCGAACAGCCAGTATCCCGCGTTCGGGCACATCTGAACCACCCGCCGGAACGTCCCGACCTGGGAACGCCTCTGGACGGCCCGGACAACTGGCCGGCGGTTGACCCTCGGCGCGACCGGGCAGACGATGGCGGTCTCGCTCGGGAGGTGATCCGATGCATCGCTACCTTGTCGTTGCCAACCGGACCCTGGCGGGAACGCACCTCCGGGACGCGCTCATCGAGTTGACGACCCGCGGACCGTGCGCGTTCCACGTGGTCATGCCCGCCGAGCACCCCAGGGATCACGCATGGACGGAGTCCGAGTCCCGTGCCCTGGCCGCCGCGCGACTGGAAGAGGCGCTGCGGCGATTCTCGACCCTGGACGCCGAGGTCGAAGGCGAGGTCGGCGACGCCGACCCGGCGATGGCCGTCGAGGATGTGCTGCAGCGTGGAGAGGCGTTCGATGGGATCGTGGTGTCGACGCTGCCTCCCGGGCCGTCACGATGGCTCAAGCTGGATCTCCCGCACCGGCTGGAGGGACGCACCGGACTCCGCGTGATCCACGTGATCGGGCACGCCGAGCCGGTCACGGCCCTCTGAGCCCTCAAGATCACGCTTCGCGATCGGCGGCAAGGAGGTCGCGCGCGCGGAGCGCGAGCCAGAACTCCATCCGGTCGAACGAGCTCGTCAGGTCGCGACCCGTGAGCTCCTCGACCTTGCGCATCCGGTAGCGCAGCGTGTGGCGGTGCACGAAGAGCTGCGCCGCCGCCGTCTCCCATCGCGCGTTGTGCTGCAGGAACGCCTGGAGCGACCCGATCAGCTCGCCGTCGTGCGCGCGGTCGTACGCGTCGAGCGGCGCAAGCATCGCGTCGGCGAAGGCGCGCAGGGCGTCGGGATCGGCCATGCTGAGCAGGAGACGGTAGGTCCCCAGATCCTCGAAGCCCGCGTGGGACCAGCCCTCGAGCCTGCAGACCTGGAGCGCGTACCGCGCCTCCCGGAGGGCCCTGCCGACCTCGGTCGCGGAGGCAGGTGACCCGACACCCGCTCGCAGCTCCGCGTCCACGCGGTTCCCGAGCACCTTCGAGAGCTCGCCCAGGTCCTCACCGTCCGCGGGCAGAAGCACGGAGACGCCGCCCACGTGGGCCGAGACCAGGTACCCGCCGCCGGCGCGGGAGAGATGATCGGTCGTCGCGAGGGCGAGCTCCTGAGGATCGACGGCGCCCGGGTCGACGGCTTCGAGCGCGACGACGACGAACGTCGCGTCGCGCTCGAAGCCGAACCGGGCGAGGCCGCGGGCGGCATCGGCTTCGCCGATGC
>JBKOUM010000140.1:0-8740 GCA_046723385.1 Actinomycetota bacterium | reverse complement strand
GGGCGGCGACCACCGGGACGCCGGCGTCCTCGAGGTCGCAGCCGAGCGCCGCGGTTTCCGCCCGGCGCACCGTCTTCCCGGGCCGGAGGAGTATCACGCCGTCGTCGAGGACGAGGGCGGGGTCGTACGCGTAGATCGCGTCGGGGTCGCCGGGGACGCGGGTCCGACCCACGATCACCTCCGCTCCCGCGTCGGCCAGCAGCTCCCTGAGCGCGCGATGCTCCCGGTCCACCGCGGCCGCATCAGGCGGCCGGTGCCAGCCGTGATCACGCCAGGCGCCCAGGTCGGCGGCGTTCGGCGTCCGCACGTACACGCGTTGGAGCTTGCCGAAGCCGTTCATGAGGGCTCGCCGAGCCGGCCGGCCGGTCCGCGCACGCTACTTCTTGTGCCGGTGGTCGAGGCCGTTCTGGCTCGCGTGCTCGGCGCTGTTCCCGCGCTGCCTCGCGTGCCCGTGCGCCGCGGCGCTGTTCCCCGGACCGGTGCCCGCGCCGTGGGAAGGCGCCTGTCCCGGGGGTCCGCCGAAGGGGTTGTGGAGCGCCGAGTTCCCCCTGGTGAATCCGCCGCCACCCCCACTCGGGTTCCCGCCCCCGCCGGGGTTCCCGCCGCCCCCGCCCGGGTTCCCACCACCGCCGGCCGGGTTGCCACCGCCGCCGTGAGGACCGCCCACGCCGCCGCCGGGCGGCTCCGGAACCGTGGGGAAGAGGCCGTCCAGTCCGATGAGGGCTGCGACCTGCGTCGTCGATCCGACTAGCGTCGAACCCGGCGCCGGAGCGCCGACGGAAGGTTGTGGGAAGGTCCCCGACGCGGACACGACGCCGACCCGGCCTCGGGAGCTGCCCAGCGCGATGGCGACCACGACCGCGCTCGCGGCGACCGCGCCACCGAGCGCGATCATCCCCAGCCGCCGGTTCCAGTCGGACGCCTCGGACCCAGCGGCGACGGCCACGGTGCCGTTGCCTTCCTGGACGTCGTCGAGATCGATCGTGCTCGCCCACACCGCGGGCGGGAGGCTCAACCGCGACAGCGACACGACCGGGGCGAGCGGCTCGTCGGCCGCGATCTCGTCCTCGTCGGGTTCGTCGAAGTGGACCTGCCGCTGGAGCTCCGTGACGCTCGGACGCTCGGTGGGCAGGCCGCCTCCCTGGTCGAGGCGCTCACGGAGCGTCGCCGGATCCTTCCGGACCCGGTCGACCCACGCCGGCTTCGAGATCGTTTCGAAGGTGCCCGAGATCGGGCCGACCGCCTTCGCGACGGCTGGTCCGAGGGAGCGGAGCACCTCGCTCGGCTCGACCCGCGCGTCGCCGCCGATCGGAACGACGGCTCCGGGCCAAACGAGGATCACCTTGGAGGCGGGGGAGACGTCGTGCGTCATCTGGACGGCCGTGGCGCCGATCCCGTCGTCGAGGACTACGACGTCCGGCTGATGGTCGGCGAGGACGCGGGCCAGCTCGGCAGGGCTGGAGGCCTGGGCGACGACCTGGTAGCCCTCCGACTGCAGCACGAAGCGGAGGAAGCCCATCCGCGCGGACCTTCCCTCGCCTACAACGATCCGGACCCGGTGTTGGCTCATCTCCCCCCTCGAGCGCTGACCGGCCCAGGGCGAACCCCCGAACGGCCCAAGCCTACCCCGAGCGGGAGCCACGAACCACGTCCGGAAGTCGACGAAAGTCTCCCCATCGGAGCGAGGGCCGTAGGCCGATAGACTCGCTCCCGGATGGCTGACGTCACCCTCGCGTGGACGGGCGATCGCATCCAATTCGTCGGGACCACCTCGTACGGGGATCCCGTCCTGGTCGGGGGGAACCACGACGGACCTGGCGCGAAGCCTTCGGACCTCCTTCCGCTGTCCCTCGCCGCCTGCACCGCGTACGACGTGGTCGTGATCCTCCGGAAGCAGCGGCAGGATCTCCACCGCCTCGACGTGACGGTGCACTCGACCCAGGACCCGGAGCCCCCGTGGACGTTCCGAGCGATGCACACGCGGTTCGTCCTGACCGGCAGGGTGGATCCGAACAAGGCGGCGAGGGCCGTCGACCTGGCCGAGCGGAAGTACTGCGCGACCGCCGCGACCCTGCGATCGGTGGTGCGGCTCACGCACGAGGTGACGGTCGTTCCGAAGGCCTGAGCCGTTCCGGCGGTGGGAGACTGGGACGATGGACGCCCTCGACTTCCGCTCGTTGCTGGCCGAGGGTTCGCTGCTCGCCGACGGTGGGATGGGCACGTCGCTGATCGCGCGCGGCGTCGCCGTCGACGCATGCATGGAGGAGCTGAACGTGGGCGCGCCGGCGCGCGTGGTGGAGATCCACGCAGGGTTCGTCGGCGCCGGCGCGCGACTCCTGCTGACGAACACGTTCGGGGCGAACCGGTACCGCCTCGAGCGGTTCGGCCTCGCGGAGCGCGTGGCGGACCTCTGCGCCGCCGGCGTCGCGCTCGCGCGCGACGCCGGCGCCCCGTTCGTGGCCGGGTCGATGGGACCGCTCGGCGTCCGGCTCCAGCCGTACGGGCGCGTGCGGCCCGAGGATGCGTACGACGCCTACCGCGAACAGGCCGCCGGGCTCATCGAGGCCGGTGCCGACCTGCTCGTCGTCGAGACGCAAACGGACGTGCGCGAGATGGAGCGCGCCGTGGAGGCGGCGAGGGACGCCGCGCCGAACGTCGCGCTCGTCGCGACCGCGACGTTCACGCGGGACGACCGCACGCTCTTGGGCTCCACGCCGGAGGAGGTCGCGAGCGCGCTCGTCGATCTGGGTGTCGACGCGCTGGGGGTCAACTGCGGCGAAGGCCCGGCGCAGGTGCTCCGGGTCGTCCGCACGATCGGGCCCGTGGCGATGTCCGCGAAGATCCCGATCGTCGCTCGACCGAACGCCGGGGGTCCGGCCGAGATCGCGGGCCGTTTCGTCTACCCGGCCACGCCCGAGTACTTCGGCGAGATCGCGAACGCACTGCTCGACGAGACCGTCGCCGTGATCGGCGGGTGCTGCGGAACCGGACCCGCGCACACGACCGCGATCGGTGCGGCGCTTCGCGACCGCGGCCCCCACACACGGATCGAGCTCCCCGAGGACGATCACGGCGAGCGGATCCTGGACGTCGTCACGGTCACGCCGCCCACCAAGCTCGAGGCGAAGCTCGCGACCGGGCACTTCGTCGTCACCGTCGAGATGGAGCCACCGCGGTCGTTCAACGCGGGGCGGCTCGTGGCGGCCGCGGAGACACTCCGCGACGCGGGGGCCGACGCGATCGACGTGGCCGACTCTCCGATGGCGAAGATGCGGATGAGTGCGTGGGCGGCGTGCCGGCTGATCCACGAGCAGGCGGACATCGAGACCGTCCTGCACTTCCCGACGCGCGGACGGAACCTCCTGCGGCTCCAGGGAGACCTCCTGGGCGCGCATGCGCTCGGGATCCGGAACCTCTTCGTCTGCGTCGGAGACCCCGTGACGATCGGCGACTACCCGCACGGGTCCGACAACGTCGACGTGACCGCGACGGGCCTTCTGTCCATGGTCACGGGCGCCTTCAACGTGGGGGTCGATCGTTCCGGGACGTCGATCGGCTCGCCGACGTCGTTCTTCGTGGGGGCGGCCGTCGCGCCGAACGCCCCGGACCTCGACCGGGAGGTCAGGCTGCTCGCGCGCAAGGTCGAGGCCGGCGCGAGGTTCGTCTTGACCCAGCCGGTGTACACGGTCGAGGCGCTGCTCAACCTCCGCGAGGCCTACGAGAAGCTCACGGAGGAGCCGCTCGCGGTGCCGGTGCTCATGGGCGTCCTTCCATTGGTGTCGGGGCGTCACGCAGAGTTCCTGCACAACGAGGTCCCGGGGATCGAGATCCCGGAGACGGCTCGCGAGCGGATGCGTGGTGCCGGGGATGACGGCGACGCGGCGTGGGTCGAAGGCCTGGCGATGGCGGTCGAGCTCGTCGCGGCGCTCCGGGACGCGGACGTGGCGGGCGTCTACGTGATGCCCCAGTTCGGCCGGTACGATCGAGCCGCCGAGGTCGTCGAGGCCGCTCGTGGACCGGCTACGATGTGACGACCGAGCGTTCCACCGCAGCCGATCGACGCACCGACCCGAGAACCGCCGTGTCCGACACCGCCGAGCAGACGCACGCCCTGCACCCCGTCCTCGAGGCACTCTTCTCCCGCATCCATCTCGAGATCCCGGCCGAACGCCGCGATGCCGTCGCCGCGTTCGCGAAGGCCTTCCTGCGGCGGCTGTCGGATGAGGACCTGACCGCCTACGGGGCCGACCAGCTGTTCTCGATCACGACGTCGGCCTTCGACTTCGTCGACGGACGGGCCAACCTCCCGTCGGCGGTCCGTGTCTTCGTGCCCTCCCGCGATGAGGGGTACGGCCCGATCGGCACGATCATCGAGACCAATACCGACGACTCGCCGTTCCTGGTCGATTCGATCGTCGAAGAGCTCGTGGCCCGCGAGCTCCGTGTGAAGCTGCTGCTCCATCCCGTGGTCGGGACGGCCCGGGATGAGGGCGGCCGGATCGAACGCGTGCTCTCCGGTCGCGACGCGGCCCACCGCGAGTCGGTGATGCACATCGAGCTCGAACGGCGCCTGACCGAGGCGCAACGGGAGGAGCTGGAAGGCAAGATCAGGGGGATCCTGCACGACGTTCGTCTGGTCGTCCGTGACTTCGAGCCGATGCAGGATCGCGTCCGGCACATGATGGAGCTGGCGCGCCAGGCAACCGTCCGGTACTCGCCCCAGGAGGTCGGTGAGACCGTCGACTTCCTCGACTGGCTGCTGCAGCTCAACTTCGTGATGCTCGGGTACCGCGAGTACGACCTGCTCGACCTGCCGGAGGGCCGGGCGATCCAGGCGACCCCCGACTCCGGGCTCGGGATCCTGACCGACGTCTCCAAGAGCACGTTCTCCGACGTGACCGCGCTCGACTCGTTGGCGCCGTACATCCGGCAGCGGATCGAGGACGGCGACCTGCTGGTGATCTCCAAGACGCGGGCCTACTCGACCGTGCATCGGCGCGCCCGCATGGACTACGTGGGCGTTCGGAAGGTCTCGCCGGACGGCCGGATCACCGGTGAGGCGCGGTTGATCGGGTTGTTCACGTCGAAGGCGTACATGGAGCCGGCGACGAAGACGCCGCTGCTGCATCACAAGCTGGAGCAGATCCTCGCGGCCGAGGACCTGATCCCGGGATCGCACGACTACAAGGCGGTCGTCGAGCTCTTCGGAGCGTTCCCGAAGGACGAGTTGTTCCAGGGCAGCGCTGAGGAGCTCCGCAAGCTCGTCGTGGGCTTGCTGCAGCTGGAGGAGCACGCGGGGATCCGGGTCCTCGTCCGCAAGGACCTGTTCGGCCGGCAGGTCTCGATCGTCGTCGCGCTGCCACGGGAACGCTTCAGCGCCGGCCTGCGCAAACGTCTGCAGGACATGTTCATGGAGCGGTTCCACGGCGTGACGGTGGACTACCACCTGTCCCTTGGGGAGACCGAATCGGCCAAGATCTTCTTCACCGTCCACGTCGAGCCCGGCACGCAGATCCCCGAGATCCCGTACGAGCAGCTCGAGGCCGACGTCGAGCGGCTCGCGCGCACGTGGGACGACGATCTGCAGGATGCGCTCGTGTCTCGGCTGGGCGAGGAACGAGGGGCCGCGCTCGCCGCCCGATACGGGCCCCGGTTCCCGGATTACTACAAGACGTCGGACTCGGACTGGGCGCTCGTGGTCGACGATGTCCTCAACCTGGAGGAGCTCGAGCGATCCACGGATGGCTTCGTCGTCGCCATCGGCAACGAATCCGCGGGCGAGCGTCTCACGCGTGTCCGCTTGTCCAAGACGGGTGGGAAGGTCGATCTATCCGCCTTCATGCCCTTGCTCGAATCGCTCGGTCTCCGCGTCGTCGAAGAGGTTCCCGTCCACGTGAGCGGCGAGGGACGGGTGTTCATCCACGACTTCGGCGTGCTCGACGGGCGCGGCGCGGTGCTCGATCTGGAGGGCGTGGCCGACAACGTGCGTGACGCCCTCGGCTCGATGTGGCGCGGTGAGGCGGAGGTCGATTCGCTCAACCGGCTGATCATCGTCGCCGGCCTGAGCTGGCATCAGGTCCAGATCCTGCGGGCGTACCGCAAGTACCGGATGCGTGTCTCGACGCGGTTCACGGAGGAGTATCGGAACGACGCGTTGGCGGCGAACCCGCAGATCTCGGCCAGGCTCGTCGCGCTCTTCGAGGCCAAGTTCGATCCGGAGCGCGACGCCCCCGCCGAGGTGGCGAAGGCGATCAAGCAGCAGATCCTGGACGACCTGGCCGAGGTGACGTCGCTCGATCAGGACCTGATCCTGCGGTCGCTGCTGGGCACGATCCAGGCCACGGTGCGGACCAACGTCTACCGGCCTGGGCGTCGGGCGCTGTCCTTCAAGCTCCGGTCGGCCGACGTCCCGGAGATGCCCAAACCCTTCCCGCTCGTGGAGGTCTTCGTCTACACGCCGCAGATGGAGGCGATCCACCTCCGTGGCGGACTGGTCGCGCGCGGCGGCATCCGGTGGTCGGATCGGAAGGAGGACTACCGGACCGAGGTCCTGGGGCTGATGAAGGCGCAGAAGGTGAAGAACGCGATCATCGTGCCTGACGGATCGAAGGGCGGCTTCATCCTGCAGCGGCGACCGGCGACGTCCGCGGAGCTGAAGGCAGAGGTCCTCGACCAGTACGTGACGTTCATGGAGGGTCTCCTCGACGTGACCGACAACCTTTCGCACGGCGAGATCGTCCACCCCGAGGGCGTGCGCGTCCTGGACGGACCCGATCCGTACCTGGTCGTCGCGGCCGACAAGGGGACCGCGACCTTCTCCGACACCGCGAACTCCGTGAGCGAGCGGTACGGGTTCTGGCTGGGCGACGCGTTCGCGAGCGGCGGATCGACCGGGTTCGACCACAAGGAGCTGGGGATCACGGCGCGAGGTGCGTGGGAGTCGGTCAAGCGGCACTTCCGACAGCTCGGCGTCGATGTGCTCCGCGACGCCTTCACCGTGGTGGGGATCGGCGACATGTCGGGGGACGTCTTCGGCAACGGGATGCTCTACACCGACACGATCAAACTCGTCGCCGCCTTCGATCACCGCAATGTGTTCCTCGATCCAGATCCGGATCCGGCGGCGTCCTTCGCGGAGCGCAAGCGCCTGTTCCAGTTGCCGGGCTCGTCGTGGGCCGACTACGACCGCTCGATGCTCTCCGCGGGAGCGGACGTGGTGGATCGGGCCGCCAAGAGCGTCGCTCCCTCCGCCGAGGCACGCGCCGCGCTGGGGATCCCACCGGAGGCGCCCGCCGAGATGACGCCGAACGACCTGATCCGGTGGATCCTGCGCGCCCCCGTCGATCTGCTGTGGAACGGTGGGATCGGGACCTACGTGAAGTCGTCGCGCGAGACGAGCGCGGAGGCCGGCGATCGGACGAACGACGGTCTCCGCGTGAACGGCCGGGACCTGCGCGCTCGGGTGGTAGGCGAGGGTGGGAACCTGGGGTTCACCCAGCGCGGGCGCATCGAGTACGCCCTGGCTGGCGGTCGGATCAACACCGACTTCATCGACAACTCCGCCGGGGTCGACACCTCGGACCACGAGGTCAACTGGAAGATCCTGCTCGGCCTCGCGATCGCCCGCGGCGAGCTGACGCTGCAGGCGCGGAACGCGCTACTGCAGGCGTGCGCGATCGACGTGGTCGAGCACGTGCTCTACGACAACTACCTCCAGGCGCAGATCCTTTCGCAGGAGGAGGAGGCTTCGTCGCAGCGGATCGAGGCCTACGAAGAGCTGATGCAGCAGCTCGAGGCGGAGGGCGAGCTCGATCGCGAGGTCGAGTTCCTGCCGACGACCGACGAGATGACCGACCGCCGCACGAACACGCGGGGGATGACCCGGCCCGAGCTCTCCGTGTTGCTGGCATACGCCAAGCGATCCGTCTACGCGGCGCTGCTCGCGAGCGACCTCCCGGACAGCGAGTACCTCGAAGCGGATCTGGCCACGTACTTCCCACCCAAGATCGTCGACCGGTTCGGCCATCTGCTCGCGGAGCACCCGCTCCGTCGCGAGATCATCGCCACGATGGCGTCGAACGACGTCGTCAACTCCCAGGGCATCACGTTCGTGTCGCGCATGGTCGCCGAGACCGGGGCGCGGAGCGCCGACGTCGTCCGGGCGTTCCGGATCGCGCGAGACGTGACCGGTGCCGTCGCCCGATGGGATGAGATCGAACGCCTGGACGGGGTCGTCGACCCCAAGCTCCAGAACGAGCTCCTGTCCGGCGTCGACTGGCTCATGGAGGCGACGTCTCGCTGGTACCTGGTCCAGGCGGCCGGACAACGCTTGTCGGAGGCGGTCGGGACCTCCCGGGACGCGTTCGCCCAGCTGGCGGCGCAGATCGACCAGATCGGTCCCGAGGGCTGGCGGCAGGAGCACGAGGAGATCGCCGAACGCCTGATCGAACAGGGCGTGCCCCCGGACCTGGCGCGGCGGACCGCGTTCCAGGGCGAGCTCGTGCACGGCCCGGACATCATCGCGGTGTCGCACGTGACCGGTCGATCGCCGATCGAGGTGGCTCGCGGCTTCTTCCTGCTGGGGGAGCGGCTCCAGCTCGACTGGCTCGAGAACCAGCTCGAGGAGCTCCGAGCGGGGACCCGGTGGCAGCGGTGGGCCCGCCAGTCGATGGAGGACGACCTGTTCTCGCTGCGACGATCGCTCTGCGAGCGTGCCCTCGAGATGGCTGGTGGAGCGCCG
>JBKOUM010000042.1:0-4936 GCA_046723385.1 Actinomycetota bacterium | reverse complement strand
GTCACGGTGGATCACCGGCGAGGCCGCCCGACGAGACGTCCACCGACTCCGAGGAGGCGCGGACGCGATCGTCGTCGGCGCCGGCACGGCGCTCGCAGACGATCCGTCGCTCACCGTCCGAGATCCCGCTTACCGCGGCAGACCGCCGCTCCGTGTCCTGATGGACGCCCGCGGCCGCGTGCCCGCGGCCGGGGACCTGTTCGACGACGAGGCGCCGACGCTTGTCGCGACGACCGATGCGGCGCCCTTGCATCGGCGGGACGAGTGGCGGGCGGCCGGCGCCGACGTCGTGACCTTCGAGGCGGTGCGCGAGCTCGTGCCGCTCGATGCCTTGATGGAGCATCTGGGGAAGCGAGACATCCAGTCGGTGCTGCTCGAAGGCGGCCCGACGCTCGCGTGGTCGGCGATCGAGGACGCCGTGGTCGACCGGGTCGTCGTGTACCTCGCGCCAAAGCTGATCGGCGGCGGGGAAGCGCCGAGCGTCCTGGAGGGGCGCGGATTCGCGCCGATCGGGAGCGCGCTCCCGCTCGCGATCCGGTCGTTCGACATCGTCGGCGGCGATTTGAGGGTGGAGGCGGATGTTCACCGGCATCGTTGAGGAACTCGGTCGCGTCGACGCGCTCGACCGGTCGCATCTTCGAGTGGCGTGCGCCCTCGTTCTCGAGGAGAGTGACGTCGGTGCTTCGGTCGCCGTGAACGGCGTCTGTCTCACGGTCGTCGATCGCGGCGACGGGACGCTGTCGTTCGACCTCTCCGACGAGACGCTGCGGCGGACGGCGCTCGGGCGCCTGCTTCCCGGCGACCCGGTAAACCTCGAGCGACCGGTCACGCCGTCGACGCGACTGGGGGGCCACCTCGTACAGGGTCACGTCGATGGGGTCGGAAGGGTGACATCCGTCGAGCCCGCAACTGAGGGTGGAACGTGGTTGCGAGCGGTTGCCCCGGCCGAGCTGCAGCGGTATCTCGTCGAGAAGGGATCGGTCACGATCGACGGCGTCAGTCTGACGATCGCGGGGTTCGAGGGCGACGCATTCGTCGTCGCACTCATCCCGCACACCCTGGCGGCCACGACGCTTGGATCGGCGCGCGCCGGCGATCCCGTCAACGTAGAGGTCGATGTGATCGCGAAGTACGTTGAGCGACTGCTGGAGGGGGCGCCGAGGTGACCGCTTACGAAGACCGGGGGTCTGGGGGCTCAAGGAGCGAGCGCGAACGCGCGAGCGTTAGCGTCGAGGTCGACCCGTTGGACCGGTCGGTGTTCGCGTCGATCGGTGACGCCATCGAAGACATCGCCGCCGGACGCATGGTCATCGTCGTCGATGACGCGGATCGCGAGAACGAGGGCGACTTCGTGATGGCCGCCGAGAAGACGACGCCGCAGGCGATCAACTTCATGGTGACGCACGGGCGCGGCATCGTGTGCCTGCCTACGACCGGCGAGCGGCTGACCGAGCTGGGCGTGCCGCTAATGGTCTCGCAGAACAACGAGAGCCACGGCACCGCGTTCGCCGTCTCGATCGACATTCGAGGACGAACCACGACGGGCACGAGCGCGTTCGACCGCGCGGCCACTGCGCGGGCGGTTGCCGATCCATCGCTCCGCCCCGCGGACGTTCGAATGCCCGGACATGTTTTTCCCCTGCGGGCCCAGGATGGAGGCGTGCTACGGCGGGCCGGCCACACGGAGGCGACCGTCGACCTCGCCCGCCTCGCCGGTCTGTACCCGGCCGGAGTCCTGTGTGAAGTGCTGCACCCTGACGGCTCGATGGCCCGGCTGCCCGAGCTCGTTCGAGTGGCACGTGAGCACGGTCTCAAGGTCATCTCGATCGCGGACCTGATCGAGTACCGGCGCCGAACGGAGACCACCGTGCACCGCGTTGCGGACGCTGCGATCCCGACCGAGTACGGGGAGTTCCGCGCGGCCGCATACGAGAGCGACGTCGATCACGTGACCCACGTGGCGCTCGTGCTCGGAGACGTCGGCGACGGTGCGGACGTGCTCGTGCGAGTTCACTCCGAATGCCTCACCGGGGATGTTTTCGGCTCGCTTCGGTGCGACTGTGGCGACCAGCTGGAGGCGGCGCTGGCGATGATCTCCGCCGAGGGGCGCGGCGTCGTCCTGTACCTGCGCGGCCATGAGGGGCGTGCGATCGGGCTGGCGCATAAGCTCCGGGCCTACGAGCTTCAGGAGGCACGGGGTTTCGACACCGTCGAGGCGAACGAGCAACTCGGCTTCGCTCCCGACCCACGGGACTACGGAATCGCCGCCCGGATCCTTGCCGACCTCGGTGTGCGGTCTATGCGGCTGCTCACGAACAACCCCGCCAAACGAGCCGGCCTCGAGGGGTACGGGCTCGGGTTCATCGAGCGTGTACCGCTCCAGGTTCGTCCCCGCGATGAGAACATCGGATACTTGCGGACCAAGCGCGAGAAGCTTGGGCATCTGCTCGAGCACCTCGACGACGGCGAGGCCGCGGCGGTTGGTTCGGTCGCCGAACGACCGTGAGCGAGATCCGGGGAGCGCCCGAGGCGCGCGGTCGGCGCTTCGCGATCGTGGCGTCGCGATTCAACGAGCTCGTCGTCGCCAAGCTCGTCGACGGCGCGGTGGCGTGTCTGCGCCGCTACGGCATCAGCGAGGACGACCTGGACGTCGTGTGGGTGCCGGGCGCATTCGAGCTTCCGCTCGTGGCGCGGGCGCTCGCCGGCACGCATGGCTACGACGCCATCGTCTGTCTCGGCGCGGTCATCAGAGGCGAGACGCTCCATTTCGATCTGGTCGCCAACCAGGCGGCGGAGGGCATCCGTCGGGCGGGCGAGGAGACCGGCGTTCCCGTCGTCTTCGGTGTGCTCGCGACGAACACGTTCGATCAGGCGATGGACCGCGCGGGCGGAGCGCACGGGAACAAGGGCTGGGATGCCGCGGTCGCGGCGATGGACATGGCATCGGTGCTCGAGCAGCTGCCGAAAGGGGAGCCTTGATCGTCGACAAGCCGTGGGGCAAGGTCGTCACATACGCGCTCAACCAGCCCTCTTCGGTGCGAGTCATCACGGTCGAACCGGGACAGGAGACGAGCGTCCACTATCACCAGATGCGGGATGAGATGTGGGTCGTGCTGGATGCGGGACTGACCGTGCAGATCGGCAACCGGACGGTCGAGGCGGCGCCGGGAGACGAGTTCATGGTCGCTGCGGAGACGACACACCGAATCGCGAACGCTACGTCCGCCCGCGGGCGAGTTCTGGAGATCGCATACGGGTACACCACGGAAGACGACACGCTCCGGCTCGAGGACGACTACGGTCGTCCGCTGGAGCCGGACTGGTAGGGGCGTTGGGTTGGTGCTCCCCGTCGACACGCCCGCTGCCTGCGCCTATACTTTGCCAAGCGTGTGTACCGTGTTCGTTCGCGCACCGGCCTTACGCCCGGTGCGCTTCGTTTCGTCGGAGGTGATGCGGGGTCTCGGCTGATCCGCGGATAAACGACAGGATCCGGTCTCCTCAGGTTCGCCTGGTGGGTCCGGACGGGGCGCAGATCGGGATCGTTTCGACCCAGGACGCGCTGCGGCAGGCCCGAGAAATGGACCTCGACCTGGTGGAGGTGGCGCCGCAGGCAAGCCCGCCGGTCGCGCGCATCATGGATTACGGGAAGTTCAAGTACGAGCGCGACATCCGTCAGAAGGAGGCGCGCAAGAAGCAGGCCCGGATCGACGTGAAGGAGATCAAGTTCCGGCCCAAGATCGACCCGCACGATTATGCGACGAAGAAGGGGCATGTCGAGCGGTTCTTGCGGGCGGGGTCGCGAGTCAAAGTGACCATCATGTTCCGCGGTCGCGAGATGGCGCACACGGATCTAGGACGCAGGATCCTCGATCGACTCGTGGACGATCTGAGGGAGATCGCCCAAGTGGATGCGGCGCCCAAACAGGACGGGCGCAACATGATCATGGTCATCGCGCCAACGAAGAGGGCCGCATCGAAGGCCGAGGAGCACGCGGCGACGGCGGAGCCGGCACCGATCAGTGAATAAGACGACGGAGACGATCGAAAGATGCCCAAGATGAAGACGCACCGAGCGACCGCCAAGCGGTTTCGCATGACGCGCAGCGGCAAGATCCTGCATCGCAAGGCAACCGGCAACCACTTCCTTACGAAGAAGACCGGCGGGCGCCGGCGCCGAATCGAGGGAGTGGCCGAAGTGACGGCGGAGCGCAAGACGATCCGGCGGCTCTTGGGAGCGTAACCATGGCGAGGGTCAAGCGCTCGGTTCACGCGAAGAAAAAGCGCCGTCAGGTGCTATCAGAGGCGAAGGGGTATTACGGATCCCGCTCCCGCCGATATCGGGTCGCGAAGGAGCAGATCCAGCACTCCGGCGTCTACGCGTACCGCGACCGCCGTGACCGCAAGGGTCAATTCCGTCGACTTTGGATCGCGCGAATCGGAGCGGGCGCGCGCCAGAATGGGCTGTCGTATTCGCAGATGATCCACGGGCTCGGGGTCGCGGGCGTCGAGCTCGACCGCAAGGTCCTCGCGGACCTCGCCGTGCACGATCCGGCCGCCTTCGCCGGACTCGCCCAGACGGCGCGGGACGCGCTCGGCTCCTGAGTCCCTCCGCGGCCGAGCGCCCGGCGCCGCCGTAGGCTACGCGGCGGGGGAGGGCACGCGTGATCAGCTCGATCCACAACCCCAAGGTCGCAGCCGCCCTTCGCCTCAAGAAGCGGTCGTTTCGCGAGCGTGACCGCGAGTTTCTCGTCGAGGGAGCCCAGGCGGTCGGCGAGGCGCTCGACGCCGCGGCCCTTTCCTTCCTGTTTCACACGGAGCCTCACCCGCTGGTCGTCCGCGCTCGCGACCTCGGGGTGAACGTCGTCGAGGTCGCGCCCACGGTGATGAGCCGGCTGACTTCGACGGTGACGCCACAGGGTCTCGTGGGTGTCGGGCC
>JBKOUM010000115.1:0-8874 GCA_046723385.1 Actinomycetota bacterium | reverse complement strand
CGCTCCCGCATCTTCTCGACGAAGCGGTCGTGCTCGTACTGCGCGCGCTCGACCCAGAGGACGTCGTCGAAGAGCAGCTCGTCGTGGTTGGAGGGCGTGAGCCGCCGCAGGCTCAACTCCGGGCGATGGACCATCACCCTCCGAAGCTTGCCCACTTCCGAGTGCACCCCGAACGCGTCCATCATCCCTCCGTTTCAGATCCGCTCGCGGGTCACGTCGCGGACACCTGGGTCCCCGCGGTGCCTTGCACGATGCGCTCGATCTCCGCCAAACCGCCGATCGCGGCGCGACCGCCGGTCCTTTCCACGAAGCGGCACGCCGCCTCGACCTTCGGCCCCATCGAGCCCGCCGCGAAGTCGAGCCGCCGAAGCTCTTCGGGAGTCGTCTTCTCGAGCTTGCGCTGGTCCGGCGTGCCCCAGCCCGTATAGACGCCGTCAACATCCGTGACCATCACGAAGAGATCGGCCGCCACCTCGCGAGCGAGAAGTTCGCTCGCGAGGTCCTTGTCGATCACCGCTTCGACGCCGATGAGGATCCGTTCCCTATCCCTCGCGTACATCGTCGGGACCCCACCGCCGCCTGCGCAGATCACGACGACGTCCTTATCCAAGAGCCACTGGATCGGGCGGATCTCGAAGATCCGCTTCGGCTCCGGCGACGGGACCACCCGCCGCCAGCGATCGCCATCCTGCTTGACGGCCCAGCCCTTCTCGGCGGCGAGACGATCGGCGTCCGCTCGGTCATAGACGGGCCCAACGAACTTCGTCGGGTCCATGAACGCGGGGTCGTCGGGATCGACCTCGATCATCGTCAGGAGCGTCGCGAACGGCACCTCGATCGGTAGGACGTTGCCCAGCTCCTGCTCCAAGACGTAACCGATCATGCCTTCGGTCTGGGCACCGAGGACATCGAGCGGATACGCCTCGACGTCCTCGTACGCCGCGGCCTGGAGCGCCAGCAAGCCAACCTGCGGCCCGTTCCCGTGGGACAGCACCAGTTGGTGCCCCTGCGCGACCGCCGCGAGCGCGGGCGCGGCAGCGCGGACGTTGCCGCGCTGAACCTCCGCCGTCATCGGCTCACCCCGCTTGAGCAACGCGTTGCCTCCGAGCGCTATGACGACCCGCATCAGTGTTCGATCAGCTCCCGAGCGTGGCCACCATCACGGCCTTGATCGTGTGCATCCGGTTCTCCGCCTGGTCGAACACGAGCGAGCGCTCGGACTCGAAGACGTCGTCGGTGACCTCCAAGCCGTCCTCGCCGTACTTCTCGAAGATGTCCTCTCCGACCTTCGTCTCGCGGTTGTGGAACGCCGGCAGGCAGTGCAGGAACTTCACCTCAGGGTTGCCGGTCCTGCGGACGACGTCGGCGTTCACTTGGTACGGCTTCAGCAACTTGATCCGCTCCTCCCAGACGCTCGCATCCTCGCCCATCGAGACCCAGACGTCCGTGTAGAGGTAGTCGACGCCGCTGACCCCCTCGTCCACGTCCTCCGTGAGCGTGAAACGCGCACCCGTTTCGTCGGCGATCTCCCGGCAGGTCTTCACGAGGTCGTCGTCCGGCCAGAGGCTCTCGGGCGCGCAGATCCGGACGTCCATGCCGAACTTGCATCCGGCGACCATGAGCGAGTTGCCCATGTTGTAGCGGGCATCGCCGAGGTAGCAGTACCCGAGCTCGGTGAGGTGCTTGTCGCTGTGCTCCGTCATCGTCAGGACGTCCGCCAGGATCTGCGTCGGGTGGAACTCGTTGGTCAGACCGTTCCACACGGGAACGCCGGCGTATCGTGCGAGCGTCTCGACCGTCTCCTGGGCGAACCCGCGGTACTCGATCCCGTCGAACGTCCGCCCGAGGACACGCGCGGTGTCCTTCATCGACTCCTTGTGCCCGATCTGGGATCCGGACGGCTCGAGGTAGGTGACGTGCGCACCCTGGTCGTGCGCGGCGACCTCGAACGCGGTCCGGGTGCGCGTCGACGTCTTCTCGAAGATCAGCGCGATGTTCTTGTCGACGAGTCGCTTCTGCTCGTAGCCGCCGTACTTCGCCGCCTTGAGCTCCGCCGACAGTTGCAGCAGGAACCGGAGCTCCTGTGGCGTGAGATCGAGCTCCTTGACGTAGCTCCGGTTCCGAAGGTTGAACGCCATGCGATCTTCTCCTTACGCGGGCACGGTGGCTGCCATGATCGGCGCCTCTACCGTAGGGGTTTGCCTGCGCTCCTTCCGGCGCAGGAACAGCTTGATTACCTCTTCCACCACGACCAGGCTGGCGGCGATCCCGATGCAGATCCACCATTGCGCGAAGGTCAGCGACGTCGTGACCAGGATCCGCTGGAGGAACCCGATCACGGTCGCCGCCACGATCGCCAACAGGGCGATCCCGTACCGCCGGAGCTGCGTTGGTCCGGGCACGGCGTCTCGATCGAAGATCGTGTTCCGCTGGTCGCGGGCGAGCAGTCCTGCAGCCAGGTGGAACAACGACAACGTGGTGACCAACATGGTGGAAGCCACGAGCGCTCCGTAGCGGGGCTCCGCGATCTGGTACGCCACGAGGGTGCCGATCGTCATCACGGCCCCTTGGACGCAGAGGCGGACCCAGTTGGCGCGTGACAGGACCGGCGCTCCGACCGGGCGCGGGGGCCGACGCATCAGCCCGCCGGTGGGCTCATCGAAGCCGAGCGCGACCGCGATCGGGATGTCGATGACCATGTTGAGCCAGAGGATCTGGATCGGGTTCAGGGGGATCCCGCCCGCGATGCTGAAGATCCCGGCGCCGATGAAGATGGCGATGTAGGCAACCAGCGTCGACATCTGGAACCGGAGGTACTTCAGCAGGTTGTCGTACAGCCCGCGTCCGTACTCCACGGCGCCCACGATCGTGGCGAAGTTGTCGTCCGTGAGGATCATCACGGCCGCCTCCTTCGAGACCTCGGTCCCCGTGATGCCCATCGCGACGCCGATGTCCGCAGCCTTGAGCGCGGGCGCGTCGTTCACGCCGTCGCCCGTCATGGCCACGATGTTGCCGGCTTGCTGGAGGAGCCGGACCAGCCGGATCTTGTCCTCGGGCGCGACCCGGGCGACCACGCCGATCTCGGGCAGCTGCCGCTGGAGCTCATCGTCGGGCATGGCGGCGAACGCCTGGCCGGTGACGGCCCTCCCCGGGATCCCGAGCTCCCCCGCGATCGCGGCCGCCGTCGTCGCGTGATCGCCGGTGATCATCCGGACGCGGATGCCCGCCTCGGCGCACTCGGCGATCGCGGCCTTGGCTTCCGCGCGCGGCGGATCGACGATCCCGACCATCGCGAGGAGGGTGAGATCCTGCACGAGTGAGATCAGGTCTCCCGACGGATCGAATGTCGTCGGATCGAACTCCCGTTGGGCCACCACCATCACGCGATGCCCGGACTCGGCTATCTGGTCGTTCGCTTGGGTCGCCGCGGAGCGGTTCTGATCGGTGATCAGGACGATCGTGCCGTCGGGATCGCGGTAGGACCCACCACGATCGATCAGCACATCCGGAGCACCCTTCACGTAGCAACGGACGACGCGCCCGCCGTCCGCGGCAGGCATCTCATGGAACGTCGCCATGAACTTGTAGTCCGAATCGAACGGCACCTCGGCGACTCGCGGGTACGCGGCGCGAGTTTCGCCGAGGTCGAGCCCGCCCTTCGCGGCGAGCACGATGAGAGCCCCCTCGGTCGGGTCTCCGATCAAGCTCTCGCCCTCCAGGACGGCATCGGCGCAGAGCGCCATCGGGAGCAGGTACGGATCGAGGTCGATGTTCAACCCGCCTACGTGTTTGATCTCTCCCTCGGTCGAGTAGCCCTCCCCGGAGACCGTGAAGCGATGCTGCCCGGGGATCGCGAGCTCCTTGGCGGTCATCTTGTTCAGGGTGAGCGTCCCGGTCTTGTCCGAACAGATCACCGACGTAGACCCCAGGGTCTCGACGGCCGGAAGCCGTTTCACGATCGCGTTCCGGCGCGCGATCTCGCGGGTGCCGATGGAAAGGAGTGCCGTCACCACCGCGGGGAGCCCGGTCGGGATCGCGGCGACGGCCAGCGCGACACCCGTGATGAACAGGTCGTCGAACGAGTCGCCCCGGATCAAGCCGATCGCCACGACCAAGATCAACGCGATCCCGGCGATCGTCGCGATGATCTTCGACAATCCGTCAAGCTGCCTTTGCAGCGGGGTCTTCTCGGACTCGGTGCTCGCCAAGAGATCCGCGATGTGACCGATCTCGGTCTGCATCCCCGTCGCGGTGACGATCATCTCCCCGCGGCCCCGCGTGACCGACGTGTTCATGTAGGCGACGCACGTCCGGTCCCCGAGAGGAACGTCGGCGCCCTGTACGGGATCGGTGGTCTTGCCGACCGGGAGGCTCTCCCCCGTGAGCGCCGCCTCCTCGATCTCGAGCGTGGCGGCTACGAAGATCCGTCCGTCGGCGGGGACCACGTTGCCGGCCTCCACCAAAACGATGTCGCCGGGCACCAGCTCGCCCGCGTCGATCTCGATCACGTCGCCACCGCGGCGGACCCGGGCGATCGTCTTCATCATCTGGGCGAGCGCCTTGACGCTTTCCTCCGCCTTGGCCTCCTGGCGGAGCCCGATGACCGCGTTGAAGACCGTCAGCCCTGCCAGCACCACGGTGGTGGCGGTATCCCCCGTGACGAGCTGGTTGATGGCGGCGGCAGCCAACAGCACGATCTGCATGAAGTCCTGGTATTGGCGGACGAACGCCTGGAAGCCGGACTCCTTCTTCGCCGCCGTGAGTCGGTTGGGACCGGTCGTGGCGAGCCGCGAACGAGCTTCGTCTGCGCTGAGACCGCGCTGAGGATCTACGGCCAGCTCGCGGCCCACATCGGCCGCGGCAACCGAGTACCAATCGCCTCGGGCACCTGTGGCGGTGCTCCCAGCAGCCGTCATCGATCCTCCATCCTGCCTCGCAACGGGTTCGTGTGGGCGCATCATCCGCGAGGCGGAAAGCTTAGGACAAGTCGACCCGTAGACGGGAGGTGAACACAGGGACCTAACGCGCGGGATAGGGTCGGGACCATGGCCCAACAGATGATCAACGAGCGGACGTTCTCGCCGGAGTCGATCCGCGAGCTCTCACGCGGAGGCGCGGTTCCTCGTCGGATGTCGGTCGGGGGAACGGTCCTCAAGACGCTCGTCCTGTTCGTCCTGACCTGCGCATCAGCCGCGGTCGGCTGGAGCCGCGTCGGCACCGTGATCCGCGCGACGTCGGGGCCGTCTTGGCTCCTCGGCTACTTCGTGCTCATCGCGCTGTCGTTCCTGGCCATCGCGAATCCTCGTCTCGCTCCGGTCGGCGGGTTCGTCTACGCGGTGCTCATGGGCCTGTGGGTCGGAGCGATCTCGAAGGTCTACGAGGTGGCGTACGACGGCATCGTGGCCCAGGCGTTGCTGGCGACGATGGCGACCGTCCTCGTGTGCCTCATCTTGTACGCGTTCGGCGTCGTGAAGGTCACCCGCCGCTTCGTCCTCGTCGTCGTCGCCGCGACGCTGGGGATCGCCCTGATGTACCTCGTCGCGTGGATCCTCAGCATCTTCGGCGTGAGCCTCCGACTCTGGACCGATCCGTCGCCCACGGGGATCGCGATCAGCGTCGTGATCTGCATCGTTGCGGCGCTCAATCTCTTCATCGATTTCGCCGTGGTCGACCAAGGCGTCGCCAACGGAGCCCCGTCGTTCATGGAGTGGTACTCGGCGTGGGGGCTGCTGGCGACCGTGGTGTGGCTCTACCTCGAGGTGCTGTACCTGCTGGCTCGGCTCCAGCGCTGACCGCCCGCCGTCCGGGCCTCGAGTCATGGCGTCGTCGGCGACAGGCGCTGCCGGAGCGACTGGAGCGCGCCGTCCAGATCAGCGAGACGCGCCCGGAGCAACTCGGCGTCGATCCCTCGCGCTTCGACCTGAGCCTGGAGCGCTCCGCGGAGGTTCCCGAGCGAAAGCCGTACCTGTCCGATCTCCGCCGATGCGTCGCGCAACGAGGGCTCGACCGAAAGCGCATCGAACTCGCCGATCACGCGATCGAGGGACACCGACATCTCACCGAGCATGCGGGGTCGATCGACGTCTGCGCTCATCGGGAGCACGGCGGCTTCGTCGTGCAGCGTCATGGCGCTCGCGTAGGCATCGAGCGCTCGCTGGCGCGCAGCCACCGCTGCGGCCCCCTTCGACCTAGCTCGAAGGACGTACGCGGCGATGGCCGCGATGACGGCGACCGCCAGCAGGATCCACGGCCACACAGGTGTGGAGGACGCGGCCTGCGCGGGAGAGGTTGTGGCCGTGGGGACGACGGCAGCCGAGCTGGGAGAGCTCGTCTGGGGCGCAGGTGTCGATGCCGTGGTTACGGTCGACGTCGACGTGTTCGTGGCGGCGCTCGTCGTGGAGGTCTTCGTGGGCGCGCTCGTCGTCGAGGACGTGGACGTCGAGGTCGGAGTTCGCGTCGGCGCCTCACCGGTAGGCGCGCTCGTCGTCCGCGACGCGATCGGTGTCCGCGAAGGAAGCGTCGGGAGGCTGAGCGAGCAGCGATGCGCTCGGGAGGTTGGAGCCACCCCCGCATGACGCCGCCAGCACCAGCGCGATCGCCAGGAGCGCGATCGAAGAGGTGCGGATCCTCGTCGCCGGACTGATCGCGTCCCCCTTCCACACCGCTTCCCGCCCATCCAAGCAGAGTTCCCGGACAGGGTTAGTCGAGCTGTGCCGGGTCGCTGGTGGAACCGGCTAGGGTCACCCGGGTCGAAGCTCGTCGGGCGCACGGTCGTGGAAGACATCCAGGCGCTCACCGCACCAGTGCGTCACACGAGGAAGGAGCGGACCCATGGATCAGCCAACCGCGGAGCACGCGCTTCGCCAGCTCGAGCCTCTGGTCGGCACGTGGACGTTCGAAGCGAGATGGCCGAGCGGAGAGCCGTGGCCCGGCGGCGGAAGGGTCACCTTCGAGTGGCACACTTCGAGAGCGCATCTGGTCCAAGAGGGAACGGCCGCGCTTCCCGAGGCGCCCGACAACCTCTCCATCATCGGATGCGACGCGGCCAACGGGACTTTCTTCCAGCTGTACTCCGACGAGCGCGGTGTCTGCCGCGTCTACGAGATGAGCATCGGAGACGGCCAGTGGAAGCTCTGGCGGCAGGGCGAGCCATTCTCTCAGCGCTTCACCGCGACCTTCAGCGGCGACGGGAACACGATCTCCGGACGCTGGGAGATCGCAGAAGACGGCACCGACTACAAGACCGACTTCGACCTGATCTACCGAAGGGTTGACACAACCACCGCTCGATCAGCACCTTCAGGCTGAGTGTGCGTTGCTGAACGTACCCGGTCGGTCGCCGCGAGGGCCGGTGAGGAACGTGAACCCCAGTGAGGGCTGCTTGTCGACGTGCCCCCGGAGCGCGGGGCCTTCGGCCTTGTCGGCGCGGTGGACCTGAGGGTTCAGTACGTGCATGGGCAGCGAACGCGGGACCGCGGACGAAGGTCTCCAGCCTTCCGCTTCCGTGGATCTCTACTGGATACCACTGGGCGCGGGGCAGCACGTCGTGAGGTTGAGCGGACGTCTCTTCGAAGCGATCAGCGCCCGGGTTCAGCGACGACGTCCATGCGACCTCTATCACTCGGCTCTCGTGGTGATGGTCCCTGAGGGCCCCTTCGTGATCGAGCAAACCCCTGTCCCCGATCGTCACGGTGAACGGCGGGGTGTGGTCGTGGAGGGAGCGGTCGGATCGAAACTCGTCGGACGCTTCCGACCCTTCCGGTACGAGGTTCGTCGATGGGAGACGGCGTCATCCCCGACATCGCGGAGGCGGTCTGGAGTCCCGCGCGGCTGACGGAAGATCCCGGCCGAGCGCGACAGATCCTCGACCTTGTGCCGAGCGTCCCCGCCCTGGTCTGGGGTCGAGACGAAAGGCGCACGGGCGACATGTGGAACTCGAACCTCGGTGATCTCATGGTTGCTCGCCCGCGCCGATCTCGATCCAGGCCGGATCCGGCCCCCAACGGATGGTCGCGCGCCAGGCTGGCGCGCCGGCGTCGAGATCGCGGGTCGCCATGGTGCGCGGCCCTCACACGTGCCGTTGGCCGGATAACACGCTCGACGGCCCTGCTCTCCTCGAACGAAGCGGGAGGAGCTCGCCTGCTGGCGAGCTCCTCCCGAGAAGCGGCCCGGAGCTGTGGCCGCTCGTTCTATCGTGATGCGGTGGCGTACTCCGGGACGTTGACCCGGTGCTCCGTGTCCGTCGTGTCCGTCGCCGGGTCCCTGCGTGCGTGCCGGAACCCGAGGATCGCCAGGATCCCAAGGAGCAGTCCGGCGATCACCATCGCAAGTCCGGCCCACAGCGCGATCGTCGCGACGGTCCACCAGCCGTAGGCGTTCAGCAGGATCGAGCGCAAGGTCTCGCCCTTGAACAGGGTGTCGGCCTTCCCCTGCAGCTCCGCAGCGACCTTCGGGTCGAGGCCCTCCTGCCGGGCAGCCGCGCTGGTCTCCGCGTAGGTCTTCCCGTCGTTCACGAACTCGAGGTGTCCGCCGATGTAGCGCGAGAACGCCTCGGCCTGAACGCCGTTCTCGACCTTCTGGCCGGCGAACGCGCCCACCTCCGCGACCTCCTGCGGCGTCATCGTGTCAGCCGACGGGAACGTGATGTTCTGTGGTTCCAACCGGTCGCGCACGTTCTGCCGACCGAAGTTCCCGCCATAGATCGCCATCGCTCCCAGCGTGATGAGCACGACAGCGACGACGGCACCAGCGCCGCTCACGATCTTGTCCCAACTGTTCCTGTCCATCGTCCCGCTCCTTGCTCCTGGGGCCGCCGCTCCGGTGGGGGCCCGATGAGGAGATGCTCGACCGAGCGGGTCGGCCTCACACAGGTCA
>JBKOUM010000167.1:0-11657 GCA_046723385.1 Actinomycetota bacterium | reverse complement strand
GCCGGGGCCGTTACCGGGGCTTTGTGGGCTTTTACGTTTTGGTGTTTGGGTGGGGGGGGGGGGCCGCGTTTGGGGGCCCCCGCCCCTTTCCACTTCAGGCGCCTTCAAGGGCCGAGCTCGCTGTCGCCAGGTCCTTCACGGCGCCGAGCGTCTCGAAGGTCCCGATGGCGACCGCCAGCGTGTCATCGGCGCGCGATCGCTCGCCGGTCGAGGCGAGCGCCTTCGCGAGATCGAGCTGCGTGAGCGCGCGCTCCCACGCGGCGCCGAGCCGGTCGAACCCGTGGGCCGCCTCGGTGAGCAGGGCGACGGCTCGGGCGGCGTCGCCTCCGGCGAGCGCCGCCCGCCCCTCCAGCCGGTCGGCGAAGGGCTCCAACGAGACCGCCGCGGCCCGTGCCGCGTATCGCCGGATCTCGGCGAGGAGCGCCGGCACTCGATCCCAGTCACCCGACGCGGCCGCGAACTCGGCATCCGCCTCGTACCCATCGTTCGCGTGGACCCGCCAGTTCGTCGGTCGAGCGAGCGACCCGGCGAGGTCGAGCTCGCCGCGCACGATGAGGAGCCGTCGAAGGAAGCTGTAGACGCGCCCGGCCTGTGCCGAAGCGAGCCGGACGAGGCTGGCCTGGAGCCGGTCGGCCTCGGCCCGCTCGGCGCGAACCTGGTGGATCGTGGCCGCGGCGGCGATCCCCTGCGTCACGAAGTACGGAGGATCCTCCCGCCGGTCGCCGAGGAGCTCTTGGACGAGGGCGTGCTCGGCGAGGGCATCATCCCAGCGGCCGAGCCGGTGCAGGATCGCGACGAGCCAGGCTCGGAGGTGCAGCTCGACGTTCGGGCCCTTCCCGGCGACCACGGCGAGCCCGTCGTCCGAGATCCCTGCTGCCTCCTCGTAACGCCCCGTCTCGAAGAGCGCCCACGCGAGCATCGCGTAGCAGTCGCCGATCTCGAGGACGTCGGTGAGCCGCGGCAGCAGCTCCGCCCGCCGCTCGATCAGCGGGAGCGTCTCCGACCAATACCCGACCGAGGACCATGCCGCGTTCGCGGAGTCGAGCGCCCCGGAAGCGAGATCGGGGAGGCCCATGCGCAAGGCGACCTCCGCCGCCTCCACACCCGCAGCCGCGTAGCTCCGGAGCTCCTCGTCGGTCACGACGTCCTCACGGGGATATCCGAAGAGCCATCCGGCGCGGATCCCCAACAGCCGGACCCTGGCCTCGCTGTCGCCTTCTGGGAGGGCGGCCATCCCGAGCTCGTAGATCTCCTTGGCTTCGGGTTCCGTCGGCGGCGTGCCGCGGATCGATCCCGGCCACCGTTGCGAGACTTCGCAGGCCCGCGCGGCGAGGTACGCGATCCTCTCGCCGTCGTCGGAGCCGGAACGCTGGAGCACCTTTGCCGCTTCCCGGAAGTACCGCCAGGCGAGGTCCCCCTCGTAGGACTGGAACGACGCCTCGCCCACCGCTTCGAGGGCGTCGACCCGCTCAGGATCGGTCCGTGCGAGGTCGAGCGCGTGCTCGGCGAACCGTTGTGCCTTGCGGATACCGAGCCGGCGGAGCGAATCGTGGGACGCGCGGAGCAGCCACCGGAGGGCGGCCGACCGCAACGGGTCGGTCGCGTCGCCGCGCGTCTCTTGCGAGAGCTGGACGGCGGTCAGGAAGTGATAGGCGAGGAGCTCCGCGAACTCGCCCGCCCGCTCACCGGCGGTTCGCTCGAGCCACCGCGCGACGTCGGCGTGCGCGTCGACCCGGTCGCGTCTTGGGATCGACTCGTACGCGACGTCTCGTGTGAGGACATGCTTGAAGGTGTACTCGCGTTGCCCCGACAGGGTCGAACCGGGGCGGGACAGGACGAGCTCTCGGTCCTCCAGGCGCCGCAGGGCCTCGGTCACGTCGGCCACTTCCGCGTCGACCAGATCGGTGACCGGCCCGGTCCAGAACACCCGCCCGACGACCGAGGCCGCTTGGAGGATCCGCTTGTCCGACGGATCGAGGAGGTCGATCCTCGCCGCGAGGACTCCCTGGACCGTGTCCGGGATCTCGAGCTCGTCGACCGAGGACGTGGCGCGCCAATGGCTCCCGTCGTGGGTGAGGACCCCACCGTCGATCAGGCGGCGGATGATCTCCTCGAGGAAGAACGGGTTCCCCTCGGCGCGTTGCAGGATCCGCTCGCGCGCCTTGGCGGGCAGATCGTCGACGGTGAGGAGTGACCGGACGAGCCGGTCCGATTGCTCGGCGGTGAGCGGGTCGAGCGCGACCGAGGACATGTTCCGCCGACCGCCTCCCCAGCTCGGGTGGGTCGCGGTGAGGTCGGGGCGCGACGGACAGAGGAACAGGGCGGGCCCGGCGACCTGGTCGGCGAGCTCATCCAAAAGGTCGAGCATCACGGGGTCTGCCCAGTGGATGTCCTCGATCACGACGACGATCGGTCCGGTGAGGGCGAGCGCCGTGAAGAACGATCGCCACGCCGCGTGCAGTTCGTCGCGGATCTCCCGGGGCGACGCGTTCGCGAACGAGACGTCCGGATCCTCCAGGCCGACGGTGTACGCGAGCGCGGCGGTGGCGCGCGCCGGGTCCGCGGACACGTCGCTCGTGAGCAGGTCGCGGCCGGCCTTGCGCACCTTCTCGATCGCGAGTTCGGGCGCGTCGGTGTCGAGGATGCCGGCGTGACCCTTCAGGATCTCGGCGAGCGGCCAGTAGGTGATCCCGTCGCCGTACGGCAGGCACCGTCCGCGGAGGGCCGTCGCCGGGGGATCGGCTCGCTCCGCCCACGTGAGGAACTCCCGGGTGAGCCGTGACTTCCCCACGCCCGCGTCGCCGTAGACCGTCACCAGATGCGGACGGCGGTCCCGCACGACGCGCTCGATGACGCTTCTCAGCAGGTCGAACTCGGCGTCGCGACCAACCATCGGAGCCGACAGTCCGGGCACCCCCCGCGTCGGTCCGGGCCCCTCCTCGACGAGGCGGAAGGTACGGACGCGCTCGCGCCGTCCCTTCACGTCCTGCGGCCCGCGGTCTTCGAAGACGAACCCGCGCACGGCGTTCGCCGTTCGCTCGGAGACCAGCACCGTGCCGGGCTCGGCCAGCGACTGGAGCCGCGCGGCCGTGTTGACCGCGTCGCCCGTCGCCATCGCCTCGCCGGGCGCGGGAGCCGTGATCGCCAGGACCTCGCCCGTGTTGATGCCGATCCTGATCTGCAGCGACACCCCGTGCGGCGCACGGAGTTCGTCGTTCAGCCGTTCGAGGCGGGCGAGCATCCGGCCCGCAGCGCGGAGCGCGCGGTCGGGGTCGTCCTCGTGCGCCGCCGGGACGCCGAACGCCGCCATCACGGCGTCGCCGATGAACTTCTCGACGGTGCCGCCCTCCGCCTCGATCTCCTCGCGCATCGCGTCGGCGTAGGCCTGCATCACCCGGCGGAACCGCTCAGGGTCGAGTTGCTCCCCGAGCGACGTCGACCCTGTCACGTCGGCGAACAGGATCGAGACGACCTTCCGTTCCTCCGTGCCGGCCGCCGTCGCGTCGACCGCCGTCCCGCACGACGAACAGAACCGGGCATCCGGCATGATGGACGATCCGCAGACCGAGCACGTGATCGCGAGCGAGCTGCCGCACGCTGCGCAGGATCGGGCATCGGCTGCGTTGTCCGAACCGCAGGTAGGGCACGCCGCCACGGGGCGAGTCTAGGTCAGGGTACGCTCGCCGGCGATGGCCGAGGACACGCCTGAGCCGTCCTCTCACGAGCGATCGCGGGGGGCGTCCGTGCGGTCGCGGGTCGCGACCGCACGGACGAAAGCGGAGGAGCTGCAGCGCCGCTCGCTCGAACGGCTCGAGCTCGAAAGACGGCGCCGGACCTGGGTCGAGACGCTCGTGCACGCGTACGAGGCCGACCGCAACCGCGGCGGTGGGCTCCTCGCCGGCGGGCTCGCGTACCGGATCTTCCTGTGGGAGCTCCCGGCCGCGCTCGTGATCGTCTCGGCGCTCGGGCTCGCGTCATCGGCGGGCGGCCGGGCGCCGGAAGACGTGGCACGGGACTTCGGTTTGAGCGGCGCGCTCGTCGCGACGGTCGCGACCGCGGTGCACGAGACCGATCGTGCCGCGTGGTGGCTCCTGATCCTCGGCACGATGCTGATGCTCTGGGCCGGGCGGAGCGCGGTCCGGGCGCTCCAGATCGTGTGCGAGATCGCCTGGAGCGAGCGTGATCGCGTCCATCGCCCGACGGTCGTGTCATCGCTCGTCTTCTCCGGTGTCACCGTCGCGATCATCGCGCTCCAGGCCGCGCTCACCGCCCTGATGCACGGCGTGCTCGGGTACGTGATCGGGTGGGTGGTCGGAACGCTGCTGACGCTCGGCGTGTCGGTCTGGGTGATGGCGGTGCTGCCGCACGCCGGGCGGCGGTTGTTCGTGGTCCTCCCCGGAGCGCTGTTCTTCGCGGCGATCGTGCGGCTGGCCACGATGGCGACGGTCGTCTACTTCGTCCCGAAGCTCGGCCGGATCGACGACCTCTACGGCGGTCTCGCGATCGCGATCGTCATCCTGCTCTTCCTCTACGTGATCGCGCGGGCGTTCGTCGGGGGGGAGTTCATCAACGCGACCTTCGCGGGCGTCTCGCGCGCGTCGTTGCGGGACCAGAGGGACGCATCGGCCGGGCGAGGCGCCGACCAGGGCGAGGATGCATGAGCGTCGATCGCGAGCAGGGCATCCGACGACTGACGAGGTTCGTCCGTGAGCCTGCGACCCACATCCGCTTCTTCTCCTCGGCGTCGGACGCGGCGAGGATCCGACGGCCGACCGACGGCGTGCTCCTGTTCGCGGCGGTCGTCACGATCTGGCTCGCGTCGACGGTTCTGAAGGACTCCTCGTTCGTCACCGCCGTCACGGACACCGTCCGATCGTTGCCGGGCCTCCTCGGGTGGTTCTGGGAGAGCTGCGACGTCCTCGTCGTCCTGTGGGCGGTCACGCTCATCGTGGCGTCCGTCGTCGGACGCGCCCGGCTGGGTCTCCTGCGCGACCAGGTCGCGGCCGTCGTCGTCGCGAGCGTCGCCGGCGCCCTGTTGATCGAGGGCGGCGCGTCGTTCGCGGACGCGCTCACGATCGGCGCCCCGCCGCCCATCGATCCCGCGGTTCGTCTGGCGCTCGCGGTCGCCGTGATCGCCACGACCTCGCCGCACCTCGGGCGGCCGGTCCGGAGGATCGGGCACTGGTTGATCCCGCTGGCGGCCGCGTCCGCCGTGGCGCTCGGGCTGACGTCGTTGCTCGGCGTGATCGTCGGTCTCGCCCTCGGGTACGGGGCCGCCGCGATCGTTCACTTGGCGGTCGGCTCGCCCGGCGGGCGACCGACGCCGGACGAGGTCCGAGCCGCGCTTGCGGACCTCGCGATCGACGTCGGATCGGTACGCGAAGCCGCGTACGCGACCCGAGGCGTCGCCCTGATGGAGGCGAGCACGCTCGACGGGCGGTCGTTGCTGGTGAAGTACTACGGGCGCGACGCGTGGGACGGCCAGCTGCTGAACACGGTGTGGTCGTACCTCTGGTACCGCGACGACACGCCGAGCATCACGCTGAGCAGGCTCCAGCAGGTGGAACACGAAGCCTTCCTCACGCTGCTCGCCGAGCGCGGTGGGGTCCCCGTCCAGTCGGTCGTGGCCGCCGGCACGGCAGACGAAGACGCCGTCCTCGTCCTGCTGCGCGACGGCGAGTGGCTCGACGGCGTCCGCGAGGACCGGATCACGGACGAACTGATGACGGATGTCTGGCGCTCGCTCGTCCGGCTCCACGAGGCCGGGATCGTCCACGGGGCCGTGGACGGGCGGCACGTCGTGGTGCTGCCCGACGGGACCGGCGCCTTCACGGGGTTCGGCGGTGCGAGCGCCGCTCCGTCTGGGTCGGTGATCCAGGCCGACCGGGCGCAGTTGCTCGTCACGACCGCCGCGCGCATCGGCGATGAGCGCGCCGTCCGCGCCGCCGTCGCCGTGCTCGGCCCGGACGACCTGACCGCGGCGCTGCCCTACATCCAGCCCGCCGCCCTCACTCGGTCGACGCGGCGATCGCTGAAGCACGCGAAGATCGAGCTGGACGCCCTCCGGGACCGCGCCGCCGCCGCGGCGGGGACCGAGCCGCCCAAGCTCGAGCCGCTCCGTCGCGTGACGTGGAGCTCGCTGCTCGTGGTCGCGCTGCTCCTGTTCGGCGCCTGGGCGATCATCGCCGCGCTCTCCAACGTCGGGGTCGACACGCTCGTCCAAGAGTTCCAGAACGCCGAGGGCGGCTGGCTCTGGGCGGCCCTCCTCGTGTCCCTCCTGGCTCAGGTCGCGGAGGCCTTCTCGACCCTCGGTGCGTGTCCCCGTCCACTGCCGCTCGGTCCGGTGATCGAGCTACAGTTCGCGATCCGTTTCATCGCGCTCGCGGTCCCGAGTTCGGCGGCCCGCGTGGCGCTCAACGTCCGCTTCTTCCAGAAGGCGGGGCTGTCGACGTCGCCGGCGATCGCCGTCGGCCTGGTCGACAGCGTCGCCGGCTTCGTGGTCCAAGTCTTGCTGTTGGTGGTGATCTGGGCGGCCGGGCTCGCGACGCTCACGCTGTCGACACAGGGCCTGTCCGTGGACATCAGCAGCGAATTGGTGATCGGGATCGTGATCCTCGTGGTCGTCGCGGTCGCGATCGCCGTGCTCGTTCCCAGGATCCGCCGGCTGATCGCGCCTCGACTGAGGGAGGCGGAGGAGGCGTTGCGGGTCGTTCGTTCGCCTACGAAGGTGGCCGAGCTCTTCGGCGGGAACCTGGTCGCGCAAGTGATCCTGGCGATGGTCTTGGGCGGCAGCCTTCGGGCGTTCGGATACCACCTCCCGCTCGCGGATCTGATCCTCGTGAACACCCTCGCGAGCCTGCTCGCCGGGATCCTCCCGATCCCCGGGGGGATCGGCGTGATGGAAGCGGCGATCGCCTACGGTCTGGTGGCCGCTGGCATACCCGAGTCGACCGCCGTCGCCGCCGCGATCCTGTACCGGCTGATCACCTTCTACCTGCCGCCGATCTGGGGGGCCGTCGCGATGCGACAGCTGCGGCGCAAGGGATACATCTAGCGGCGTAGCACCCTCGGCCGATGCGGCTCGGGTTCCCTCATCCCGTCGCTCGGGGGAGGATTGGGTCTCACGAGAAGGAGGGGAACCGCATGTCGGAGAACCGGAGCGGCTGGGCCGTGGGGTGGACCTACTTCGCCGCCTTCCTGATGATCATGCTCGGGTTCTGGCACGCGATCGCCGGCCTCTCGGCGATCATCAAGAAGACCGTCTACACGACGGGCGGCCAGCTCGGCGACGGCTACTTCCTGAAGTTCAGCACCTCGAGCTGGGGCTGGATCCACCTGATCCTGGGGATCGTGATCCTGCTCGCCGGGTTCGCCCTGCTGAGCGGCGCGGTCTGGGCGCGGGTGGTCGGGGTGATCCTCGCGATCATCAGCGCGGTCGCGGCGTTCGCATGGATCCCGTACTACCCGGTGTGGGGGATCGTCATCGTTGCCCTCGCCGTCGCCGTCGTCTGGGCGCTCACGACGCACGGGCGAGACGTGACGATGGACGCGCCGATGTAGCGTCGGACCGCTCCCGTTCGACCGGGACGCCCCCGGGTCTCACCGGGGGCGTTCCGTACACTCACCGCATGCAGGTCCCCGAGAAGCCGTCGCTCGACGGTCTCGAGGCGAAGTGGGGCGAGTGGTGGGAGACCACGGGCACCTACCGCTTCGACCGATCGAAGACCCGTGAGCAGATCTACGCGATCGATACGCCGCCGCCGACCGTGAGTGGGAGCCTCCACGTCGGGCACGTGATGTCGTACACGCACACGGACCTGGTCGCGCGGTTCCAACGGATGCGCGGCCGCGAGGTCTTCTACCCCGTGGGGTGGGACGACAACGGCCTGGCCACCGAGCGACGTGTGCAGAACTACTTCGGTGTCCGCTGCGACCCGTCGCTGCCCTACGACCCGGATCTGGACGTGACGGCGCTCGAGCGACCGGACGACGAGACGCCCGTGCCGGTCAGCAGGCGGAACTTCATCGAGCTCTGCGACCGGCTGACGTCGGAGGACGAGAAGGCGTTCGAAGACCTGTTCCGCCGCGCCGGCTGGTCGGTGGACTGGAGCGAGCCGTACACGACGATCGGTGAGCTGTCGCGCCGGATCTCCCAACGCGCCTTCTTGCATCTGGTCCGATCCGGCACCGCGTACACGGCCGAGGCCCCCACGATGTGGGACGTCGACTTCAACACCGCGGTGGCGCAGGCGGAGATCGAGGACCGGGAGCAGAACGGGGCGTACCACCGCATCGCGTTCCAGAAGGAGGATGGAGGTGAGGTCCAGATCGAGACCTCGCGGCCGGAGCTGATCCCGGCGTGCGTGGCGCTGGTCGCGCATCCCTCCGACGACAGGTACGCCTCGCTCGTCGGGAGCAACGTCACGACCCCGTTGTTCGGCGTGCCGGTGCCGGTGGTCACGCACGAGCTCGCGGAGCCGGACAAGGGCACCGGGATCGCGATGATCTGCACGTTCGGCGACCTGACCGACGTCACCTGGTGGAGGGAGCTCCGGCTCCCGCTGCGGGTCGTCGTCGAGAAGGACGGGACGATCGGCTCGCGCACGTTCGGCGTCCCGGGCTGGGAGTCCCGCGACCCGGAGACCGCGAACGCGGCGATGTCCCGCCTGTCGGGCCTCACCGTGAAGAGAGCGCGAACCGCGATCGTGGAGGAGCTCCGCGAAGCGGACCTGGTGCGTGGCGAGCCCCAACCGATCCGCCACGTCGTGAAGTTCTACGAGAAGGGGGAGCGGCCCCTCGAGGTGATCACGAGCCGTCAGTGGTTCGTGCCCGTCCTGAAGTTCCAGGAGCGATTGCTCCGCCGCGGCGAAGAGCTGTCCTGGCATCCGCCGCACATGGGTGCGAGGTACCGATCGTGGGTCGAGAACCTCAACCAGGACTGGTGCATCAGCCGGCAGCGGTTCTTCGGCGTCCCGTTCCCGGTGTGGTACCGCCTGGACGCCGACGGTCAACCGCGGTACGACGACCCGATCTTCGCCGACGAGACCGCGCTCCCGGTCGATCCGCAGGAGGTCGTGCCGCCCGGGTTCACGTCCGATCAGCGCGGCGTCCCCGGGGGCTTCGCGGGGGACCCCGACGTGATGGATACCTGGGCGACGTCCTCGCTGACGCCGCAGATCGCGGCCCGGTGGGGGGACGACCCGGACCTGTTCGGCCGGCTGTTCCCGATGGACCTCCGTCCGCAGGCGCACGACATCATCCGGACGTGGCTCTTCTACACGGTGTTCCGATCGGAGGTCGAGCACGGATCCCTCCCGTGGTGGAACGCCGCGATCAGCGGCTTCGTCCTGGACCCGGACCGCAAGAAGATGTCGAAGTCGAAGGGCAACGTGGTCGTCCCGACCGAGGTCTTCGAGCGGCACTCGGCAGACGCCGTCCGGTACTGGGCCGGAAGGGCCCGGTTGGGGATCGACGCTGCGTTCAACGAGAAGCAGATGAAGGACGGCCGCCGTCTCGCGATCAAGATCCTCAACGCGTCCAAGTTCGCGTTGGGGATCGAGGCGGATGCGGCCGCCGTGACGCGCCCGCTCGACCTGGCGATGGTGGCGGAGCTCCGCGACGTCGTCGACGTGGCCGGCCAGGCGCTCGCGGACTACGACCACGTCCGCGCACTCGACCGGACGGAGCGGTTCTTCTGGGGCTTCACCGACGACTACCTGGAGCTCGTGAAACAGCGCGCGTACGGGGTCCGCGGGGCCGACGAAGCCGGGTCGGCGGCGGGTGCCTTGCGCGCGGCGCTGCACACGCTCCTGCGGCTGTTCGCGCCGTTCCTGCCCTACGCGACCGAAGAGGTGTGGTCGTGGTGGCAGGACGGTTCCGTGCATCTGGCGGCGTGGCCGTCGTCGGAGGAGCTCACCGCCGGCGGTGACCCGGAGGTGTACGCGATCGCCGCCGAGGTCCTGGGCGCGGTGCGCAAGCACAAAGCCCTCGCCAAGGTGTCGCTCCGGGCGCCGGTCCGGCGTGTCGTGGTGCACGACACGCCGGACCGGCTCGCGAAGCTCGAGCTCTCGCGCGAGGACGTCTGCGAGGCCGGGTCGATCGACCGCCTCGACCTCGTCGAGGCGGACGGGTTCTCGATCGAGGTCGAGCTCGCCGACTGATGCGGTTCGCCGAGGCCATCCACCGGCTGAACGCGCGCCAGCCGGAGCACATGCCCGAGCCGTCGCTCGACCGGATCCGTGCCGTCGCCGAGCTGCTCGACGACCCGCAGCTCACGTACCCGTCGATCCACGTGACCGGGACGAACGGGAAGACGACGGCGGCGCGCGTCGCCGCCTCGGTCGCGTGCGCCCATGGGGTGACGACCGGGCTGTTCACGTCTCCGCACCTGCTGTCGGTGACCGAGCGGCTCTCGGTCTGCGGGCAGGACATGACCGAGGACGAGTTCGCGGAGGAATGGGAGCACCTCGAACCGGTGCTCCAGGTGGTCGACGATCGGGGGGCGTTGCCGGTCACGTACTTCGAAGCCGTGACGGCGCTCGCGTACCTGTGGTTCGCCGACAAGCCGGTGGGCCTCGGGGTGTTCGAGGTGGGGATGGGCGGGTCGTGGGACGCGACGAACCTGGTCGACGGGCGGATCGCGGTGATCACGCCGATCGGCATGGATCACGTGGCCGAACTCGGGCCGACGCTCGCCGACATCGCGGGGGAGAAGGCGGGGATCCTCAAGGAGGGGGCGACCGCGGTCCTGCGTGAGCAGGACCCGGTCGCCGGCGACGTGGTGACCGCGCGCGCGGCCGAGGTGGGCTGCACGATCAACGTGGAGGGGCTGGACTGGGAGGTCGAGGAGCGACTGCTCGCCGTCGGCGGGCAGTCGTTCCGCGTGCGCGGCCTGTTCGCCACGTACGACGACCTGTACCTGCCACTGTTCGGCGAGTACGCGGTGCACAACGCGGCCGCGGGGGTCGTCGCCGTCGAGGCCCTCACCGGCCAGGCGCTGCATCCCGACACGCTGCGGGAAGGGCTCGCGGCCGCCGTGGTTCCGGGCCGGCTCGAGGTCGTCGGTCAGCACCCGCTCGTGATCCTCGACGGCGCGCACAACCCGGCGGGAGCGGAGGCGCTCGCGGAAGCGATGCGCGAGTCGTTCCGGTGGGGCCGGCTCCTGCTCGTGGTCGCCGTCAGCGCGAACAAGGATCTCGCCGGCATCGCCTCGGCGCTCGTGCCGCTCGCCGACCGCGTCTTCGTGACGAGGAACGACAGCATCCGGAGCGCCGATCCGGCCGACGTCGCGGTTGCCTTCGGCGGCGACGTCGAACAGGCTGCGTCGGTCGCCGACGCGCTCGAGGCGACGCGCGCCGCGGCGGCGCCCGGCGACGTCGTGCTCGTGACCGGCTCGCTCTTCACCGTCGCGGACGCCAAGCGCGCCCTGGCCGCGGCGAGGTGACCGCTACACTGACGCGGCCATGGCGACCGAATCGACCCTGTTGATCGTGAAACCGGACGGCGTGCGGCGAGGACTCGTCGGTGAGATCCTCCGTCGCGTCGAGGCGAAGGGCCTCACGATCGACGAGCTGGACCTGCGGACGATCGATCGCGCCACGGCCGAGGAGCACTACGGCGAGCATCGCGAGAAGCCGTTCTTCGAGGAGCTCGTCGTG
>JBKOUM010000189.1:0-7243 GCA_046723385.1 Actinomycetota bacterium | reverse complement strand
GCTGTCGACCGCGTCGTCGGTGTTCCCGACGCCGCGGTCGCTCGCCGTCGCGGACGACGTCGCGTCGTGGATGGAGCGGTCGTCCGCGACGCTCGACGAGGCGCTCGCGCTCACGGACGGCGCCGAGGGCGAGCGCCTCAGGGCGCACGAGCCGGCGATCCACCGGTCGCTCGCCGACGCGACCGCGGTCACCGCGACGCCCGTCACGGTGATCCACGGCGACCTCCACGTCGGGCAGCTGCCCCCGTGGCGCGACGGCTTCGCGGTGGTCGACTTCGAGGGGAACCCGCTCCAGCGCGCCGACGAGCGGGGCGCGATGCAGCCGCCCGCCCGCGACGTGGCGAGCGTCGTCCGTTCGCTGGATCACGTGGGCCGGATCGTCCAGCGGCGGCGCCCTGACCGAGCCGCCGACGTTGCCACGTGGATCTCCGAGGCGCGGACGTCGTTCCTCGGGTCGTACACGTCGGAGCTCGCGGGCCTCGGCGCCACGGATCTGTTCAACGAGCGGCTGCTCCATCCGTTCGAGGTCGCCCAGGAGTGCCATGAATACGTGTACGCCGCTCGCTACCTCCCCCGGTGGCGATACGTCCCGGATCTGGCGATGCCGTCGCTCCTGCGGGAGACGTGACGTTGGATCCCGAGCTGTTCCTCCAAGACCTCGAGGCGAAGCCGGACCGACTGCGCGCGCTCGCCGATGCCCTGGATGATACCCCCGTGTGGGGCGCGATCCCGCCGGGGACCCGGCGCATCGTGCTGCTCGGGATGGGGTCCTCCCGCTACGCGGCGGCCGTCGTCGCGGCGCGGCTCCGAGCCGCCGGCCTGCACGCCGTCGCCGAGTACGCGAGCGCCGAGGCGGCGACACCTGGGGGCGCGGGCACCGTCGCGGTGGGGATCTCCGCGAGCGGAAAGACCGAGGAGACGACCGCGGCGCTCCGGCGTCATCGCGACGCGGGGAGCGCCGCGGTCGCCCTCACGAACGCACCCGCGTCGGCCATCGCCGTCGCGGGCACGGTCGTCGTGGACCTGATGGCGGGCGCCGAGCGCGGGGGCGTCGCGTGTCGCACCTTCCAGCACACGATCGCGCTCCTGCTGGCCCTCGAGGACCGGCTGCTCGGACGCGACATCAGCCGCGTCCCCACGGTCTGCCGGCGTGCGGCCGACGCGACCGAGGACCTCCTGGCTCGGCGTGACACCTGGCTGCCCGAGGTCGCGAATCTCCTCACGGCGTCCGGTCTGGCGTTCGTGCTCGCTCCGCACGAGCGGCTCTCCTCGGCGGAGCAGGGCGCGCTCATGCTCCGCGAGGGGCCGCGGATCCCTGCGAACGCCTGCGAGACCGCGGATTGGCTCCACGTCGACGTCTACCTGACGAGGTCTCTCGACTATCGGGCCCTCGTGTTCGCCGGATCGCCGTACGACGCCGACGCGATGGGGTGGATGCGGGATCGGGGATCCACCGTTTGCGCGGTCGGCGGGGGCCTCCCCGACGCCAAGGCCACGGTCCGCTACCCGGGCGACGACGACGCCGACATCGCGCTCCTCACCGAGGTATCGGTGCCCGAGCTCGTCGCGGCCGACGTCTGGCGCCGGCGGTAGCATCGCGGCGATGGCCCTCCCCGAGCCGAGTCGGGACGACGCGATCCGCATCCTCCGGACCGATCGCCTCCGCACGCGCGAGCTCTTCGAGCGGCTGCCGAAGCGGGCCTTCACCCGGCCCGGACTCGGCGGCGGCGACTGGTCGCCCAAGGACCTGATCGGTCACCTGGAGAGCTGGGACCAGCACGCGCTCGATGCGTTGGACGCGTGGTCCCGCGGTCGGATCGCGCCGAGCGATCGCGCGCTCCGAACGCTCGGCCTCGACGGCTTCAACCGCGCCGAAGTAGAGCGCAAGGCACGATGGTCGGCAGCGCGATCGATCGATTCCGCCACCGGGACCTACCTGCGGCTCCTGGCCGCGCTCGGTTCCATCTCGGACGACGACTGGGCCGCGCCTCCCACGAAGCGATCGCGCCGATCTCTGGGCACACGTCTGGGCGGGATCCTGGGCGGGCCGTCGGGTCCGTTCCGGCACGACGCCGCTCACCACCCGGATCTGGAGGCGTTCGCCGACCACAGATGATGACGGTGCGCAGGGCCATGTCCGCTACTGGTCCAGGCACGTCCCGTACGCCAGGTCACACAGCCGGATAACGGTGTTGTTGTCGGTGCCCGGCGGGAAGTCGCTGTCCAGGGTGGAGTGCTGCCACTGCGTGATCACGCACATCGCGCTGCTGTTGGCCGGGAGTTGGCCGCACGGACCGTTGTTCGGATCGATGAGCCACCCGAAGCTGATCTTCGTGTCCTTCGGGACGTTCGTGCCCAGCCACCTGATCGTGCCGGTCGCCGTGTCGTAGACGTAGTCCACGCCCTCGGTGCAGCAGGCGGGGTCGCTGGGCCGTGCCTTCGTCACCGTCACGCTGGTGATCGCGTCGGGGACCCTGGTCGGACATCCTTGCCACCCGGTCGTCGAGTCGTTGATGGTGTTGAGATCGAGTTGCTGGCCGGTCGCCGTCCATGAGAAGGGGCTGTTGTTCTTCGTCGTGCAGTTGCCGACACCGCCCTCGGCTTCGCTCACTGAGACCACATCGACGATCGTCAACGACGCGAAGCCGATGATGTCGTACTTGTCGATGTTGCTCTGCTGGTAGATCGTGCCTTGAACCGGCGCATCGTCGATCGGTGGCGCTCCCGGACCCTCCCAGTTGATGGGAAAGTCCCTCGTCTCGCCGATCAGATCGTGCAGGGCGCTCCAGACCTGGGAGTCCGGACCTCCCTTCCCCCCGACGCCCCGGATGCCCGTGTCGGTGCAGACGTACGTGGGGTCGGTCCAGTTCAAGGTGACGCTTGCCGGCAAGGTTCCGTTGATCCAGTCAGTCAGGGTCGAGGTTCCACCGGACGAGGATTGGCTGCAGTTGGAATCAGAAGGCACGTCCCACCCATGCGGGTTGAGGCTGAGGAAGGCGAAGTTCCCCCCCTCCAGGCGGTCGTTGTCGTACCAGAAGGCGCAAGTCTCTCCCGTTGTCGGCCATCCGCTCGGCGGCACGGGGCAGTTCACGCCGAGCAGGCTGCTCAGGACGATGGGGACCGGGTTGTTGCTGCCCAGTCCCCAGCTCGCGGTTGCCGTCGTCGTCACGGGCGACTCGTGCTCGAAGCCGAGGACCGGGGCGAAGTAGAGCCGCTGATCGCTCGTGTACTGGACGGTGACGTGTCCATATTGCGTCGGGACGGCACATCCCCCCGGCGGGGGGAAGCTCAGGTTCGTGGGCGCGACCTCGTCGGTCGTGATGGGTGCGTTCGCCTGGACCTGGAAGTCGGCGGCGTCCTCCGCCGAGGAGAACCTCGGGTCGTGCCCGACACCACGCGCGCACGTACGCGCCGCGGAAAGCGCCGCCGCGTCCGATCCGTTCACGAGTGCGCGCCGACGCAGGTACAGCCCGCCCACGTCGACCGTGAGCGCCACCGCAGCCATGAACACCACGAGCATGAAGGCGACGATGATCGCGACCGCCCCCTCCTCTCGGCGGTGTTCGATCATCACCTCACACCTCGCATCGGAAGGAGGACTCGATCACCGGCGTGATGTGGATGTCGGGGATCAGCGGGATCCTCACGACGATCCCCGCGCCGCCGTTCAGGTTCTCCGTGTCGTAGGAGACCGTGACGTCTTCGCCGATGTTCTGGGCTGTACAGAGTCCGCCCAAGGACGACGAGACCTGGACGTTGCTCTCTTGCCCATCCGGGATCGCTCCCGACGATGCGTCGACCGTCGTGTGCTGGGTGACGGAGACCTGGGACCCGACCGCCGCTGCGCGCCCGCCCTCTCGCACGGCGGTCCGGATCGATTGGACCTGCAGGAACGCGAGGCCGAATCCGATGATGCCGAACACGAGCATGAACAGCAGCGGTGCGATCAGCGCCATCTCGACGGCCGACGCGCCCTCCTCGCGGTGGAACCGTCTACCCATGGAACCGCTCCGCGTACATCGCTTCGAGCGCCTCGTTGAACGAGACGGAGTCTGCCTCGGCGCGCTCCTGGATCGATCCGTAGTCGACGCCCGCGTCGTGCAGGCGCTGGCTGGTCTTCAGGAGCAGGTCGAACCTGACCAGATCGATCTGGACGCTGTTCGTCGGCTGAGGGATCGTCGCGGACGCGTCCCTCTCACCCTTACGCCACCAACCCATCGGGGAAGTCCTCTCCCTACCACCCGTTCGGGGGCCTGGTTGTACCCCTCGGGTGGCCTACTGCGAATCGGCCGAATGGCGTACGACGGCATAAAAAAGTCGTGAAGAAGCCGGCTCAGGCGGAGTGGGGTGTGTTCCGACTAGGGCGAGACGATCACCGGGGTACCGAGTCTGAGAAGTGGTCGGAACCTCGAGAGCGACCACTCGGATACCCGCACGCATCCTGCCGAGACGCTGCGCCCGATCGACCACGGTTCGTTCGTCCCGTGGATCGCCAACTGGTCGCCACCGGACCAGCCCGCCGGAAGCCGTGGCTGGATGCCGCTGATCCCGAACGCGAACGACCCGAGTGCGCCCCCACCGAAGGGCACCCGATCCGTGACGACGTACTCGCCCGGAGGTGTCGGTGACGACGGCGCTCCGGTCGCCGCGCGGACCCGGAAGCGGAGCACCCCCGATCGATAGACGCGGACGGTGTGCTCGGAGAGATCGACGCTGACCACGACCGCGGTGTGCGAACGGGACAGCCCGGACAGCCTGATCCATCCGTCGGTCCGCGGCCACACGTAGGGGAGCTCCACCTTTCCCCACGAGCCGGTCGCGTTCGTCGCCTGGACCCAGATCGTGATCGGCACGCCGTAGTACTTCGAGGTCGGTCGCACGATCCCGACGGTCCGGCTCGCGCCCGATGGCCTTCGGTGCGTGGCGATCCCCCCTGCGGGGATCCGGACGAGCAGCTGCGTGCCCGTGGGGATCCCACGTGGGCCGCGCTTCGGTGGCCCGGGCCGCTCCGGGAGGAACGACGGGTACGGCTGATCGTGGAGGTGAACGACCGAGACGGCGGGACCACTCGGTGCAGCGCGCAGAGAGACGGTTGGCGTGACCGTTCCACTGCCATCCGTCAGATGCGCGGCTGCGGGCGAGGCCACCCCGAGCAGCGCGGCGAAGGCGGTAGCCAGCCACGACATCTGGAGGGGGGTTGCCGCCCACCTTCGCATCTCTGGTGCATCGGCGTCACGCCTGCTACCCCTGAGTCGGCCACCTGGCCGTGGGCGGAGGACCCCCAGACGGGCTACGCTCGAAACGGAACGGGACGCAGGCGGTGCACCGCAACGACGAACCTGGAGGTCATCTCATGAGCGACGCGATGCGGACCACGGCGGGGGAACTGGTTGCCCCGGCGAAGGGCATCCTCGCGGCCGACGAATCGACCGGGACGATCAAGAAGCGGTTCGATCAGATCGGGATCGAGTCGACCGAGGACACGCGGCGGCGCTACCGCCAGATGCTGTTCACGACGCCCGGTCTCGGCGAGCACATCAGCGGCGTGATCCTGTTCGACGAGACGATCCGCCAGGCGACCGACGACGGGATCCCGTTCGTGAAGGTGCTCGAAGCGGCGGGCTCGATCCCGGGCATCAAGGTCGACACCGGAGCCAAGCCGCTGGCGCAGTTCCCCGAGGAGACCGTCACCGAAGGACTCGACGGGCTCCGCGAACGACTCGCCGAGTACCGAGAGCTCGGCGCGCGTTTCGCCAAGTGGCGGGCCACGATCATCATCGGCTCGGGGACGCCCACCGACTTCGCGATCCACGCGAACGCGCACGCGATGGCGCGCTACGCGGCACTGTGTCAGGAGGCCGACATCGTGCCGATCGTCGAACCGGAGATCCTGATGGACGGTGGCCACGACCTCGCGGCGTGTGAAGACGCGACCGGGCGGACGCTCGATGCGCTCTTCGGCCAGATGGCGGCGCACCGGCTCGATCTGCCGGGCGCGCTGCTCAAGGTGAACATGATCGTCCCGGGCAAGGCGTCGCCGGACCAGGTCGACGACCCGACGATCGCCGAGGCGACGATCCGGTGCCTCACCTCGCACGTGCCGGCAGAGGTCCCCGGGATCGTCTTCCTGTCGGGCGGCATGTCGGACGAGGAGGCCACGAACCGCCTGAACGAGATGAACAAGGTCGGCGGGTTCCCCTGGCAGCTCTCGTTCAGTTACGGCCGCGCGCTCCAGCATCCGGCGCTGACCGCCTGGGCGGGCGACGCGTCGAAGGTGGCCGACGGCCAGTCCGCGCTCGCGCATCGCGCCGAGATGAACGGGCTGGCGCGAAGCGGCGCCTACGACCCTGCGCTCGAGACCGCGGCCTGAGGCTCGGCCGGTCGACCGCGGCCGCGCGCCGGTCACCTCGCTCGCATCCCGGTGACCTTGCGGACCCGGACGTCGCCGGAGACCGACGTCGCGTCGAGCACGAGCCGGAGGTCGTCGCCGGCGGTCGGGCCGGACGAGGGCTCGAGCTCGCAGGTCACGTCGCCGGAGGTCGACGACAGATCGAGGTAGACGGCCGCCCCCTCGATGATCCCGACCTCCACATCGCCCGACACGGTCCGGATCGTCGTCTTCCCGTCCGCGACGACGGTGACCGTGACGTCGCCGGAGGCGGTGGCGAGGCTCGTATCGCCCTCGATCCGGCCGATCGAGAGATCGCCGGAGGCCGAGCGGCCCGCGCTCGTCTCGCCCACACGGCCCACCGACAGGTCGCCGGACGCGCCGTGGAACCGGAGGCTGCCGGCGATCTCCTCGCCGGTGACATCTCCGCTCGCCGTCTTCGCCGTGACGTTCTGCGTCACGTCGTCGAAACGAAGGTCGCCCGACCCGCTCCGGTAGGAGATCGCGGCGACCGTGCCGCTCACCTCAAGGTCGGCGGCGCCGGTCGAGACGTCGAGGGTCGTGTCCGCCGGGACGACGACCGTCACCTGGAGGTCACTTCCCGACGAGAAGAGGGAGAACCACTTCTTCCCCCGGTAGGCCACCGAGAGTCGGTCGCCGCTCGGACGCTCGTCGAACGTCACCTCGACGCCGTCGGCGCGGGCACCCTCGACGTGCACCGTGGTCACCGGGGCGTCGTGCACCTGGACCGCGATTCTGCCGGCCGGGACCTGGAGATCGACCGTCAGGGGATGCGAGGTCGCGAATCGATGGTCCATCGTCGTGCTCCTTCCTTGATGTCCCTTGTTGTCAGCT
>JBKOUM010000202.1:0-20475 GCA_046723385.1 Actinomycetota bacterium | reverse complement strand
GTGTAGACGACCTCGCCCGGGGGCACCGGCACGCCGTAGGCCTTGAGGAGCTCCTTCGCCTGGTACTCGTGGATGTTCATCCCGCGCTCACCGTGCCACCCGCGTCTGTCCTCATCTGGCCGACCTTCCGCATCAAGTTCTCGGCCATCCGAACCGACGCCGCGTCGATCAGGCGGCCGTCGAGCGACGTCGCGCCTTTCCCTTCCTTCGCCGCGTCTTCCATCGCCTCCAGGATCCGCTCGGCGCGCTCGATCTCCTCGGGCGAGGGGGTGAAGACCTCGTTCGCCAGCGCGATCTGCGACGGATGGATCGCCCACTTGCCTTCACAGCCCAGCGCGGCGGCGCGACGCGCCGCCGCGCGGTACCCGTCGGCGTCCTCGAGGTCGCCGAACGGGCCGTCGATCGGACGGAGCGCATGGGCGCGGCACGCCGCGACCATGCGCGAGATCCCGAAGTGCCACTGGTCACCCGGGTACTCCGGGTTCGTCCCGCCGATGTTCGTGGTCCTCGCCTGGACGCTCGCCGCGTAGTCGGCCACCCCGAAGACCATCGCCTCGAGCCGGTCGGGTCGCGCCCCCGCGATCGATTCCACGTTCGCCATGCCGGCCGCCGTCTCGATCAGCACGTGGACCCCGATCCGCCCGGGCTCGAACCCGCGCGCGGTCTCGATCTGGTCCAGGAGCGTCGCGACGAACTCGACGTCGCTCGGCCGCCCGACCTTGGGCACGAGCACCGTGTCCAGGACGTGGCCTCCCTCTTCCACCACGTCCACCACGTCGCGGTAACACCAGTGGGTGTCCAACGCGTTGACGCGGACGCTCACCGACCGTCGCGACCAGTCCTGCCGGAGGAGCGCGTCGATCACCTGACGGCGCGCGCGCTCCTTGTCGTCCGGCGCGACCGCGTCCTCCAGGTCGAGGAACACGACGTCCGCGTCGAGCGTCGCCGCCTTCTCCATCGCGCGCACGTTCGTTCCGGGGACGGCGAGCTCGCTCCGGTGCAGCCTGGCCTTGTCCATGGCCGCCTCAGCGTGGGAGGACCGCGTCGAACGCCGCGACCACCCGTTCGGCGGTCTCGACGTTGGCGTTCACGCCCATCAGCCCGACGCGCCAGATCGGCGGCGCCGCCGGTCCCAAACCGCCGCCGATCTCGATCCCGTGCTCGCGCAGGAACCGCATCTGGATCTCCTTGCCGTCAACGCCTTCCGGGACGTCGACCGCCGTGAGCTCCCAGAGCTGATGGTCGGGGTCGGACAGGAACGTGAACCCGCGCTCGCGCATCTGGTCTTGGAAGGAGCGGCCGGCGTCCTCGTGTCGCGCCCACCGCGGTTCGAGACCCTCCTCGAGCGCGAGTCTGATCCCCTCGTAGAGGGCGTAGTACTGCAGGATCGGCATCGTGTGGTGATACGTGATCGGCCGCTCGACCCAGTAGCGGCGGAGCTCCTCGACGTCGTACGTGAACGGCGCCGGCCGCTTCTTGTTCATGGCGGCGGCCTGGGCGCGAGCCGACATCGTGAACGGGCTCAGTCCGGGCGGACAGCCCAGCGACTTCTGCGAGCACGAGTAGCCGAAGTCGATCCCCCACGCCGCCGCGTCGACGCGTTCACCCCCCAGCGAAGTGACCGCGTCGACCATCAGCAACGCCTCGGGCGTCGTCTCGCGCACGATCGCGGCGAGCTCCGGCACCGGGTACCGGACGCCGGTGGACGTCTCGGCGTGGACGACGGTGACGAGGTTCGTGTCGGGATTCGCGCGGAGGGTCTCTTCGACCCGCTCGAGCGGCACGATCTGCCCGAGCGGCGCCGAAAGCTCCACCAGATCGGCGTCGTGGCGGCGAGCGATGTCCGCGATGCGCGCCCCGAAGAAGCCCGCGTGGATCGCGACCACCTTGTCGCCGGGATCGATGAGGTTCGTGATCCCGGCCTCCATCCCCGAGCTGCCGCTGGCGGAGAAGCAGAGGGACAGACCGTCCGGGTTGCGCCAGAGCACCTTCAGCCCGTCCACGAGCATCAGCAGCAGGTCCCAGAAGTCGGGATCGAGGTGTCCGTTCATCGGCTCGCGCATCGCGTCGAGCACGGCCGGATGCACGTTCGACGGGCCGGGTCCGCAGAGGAGCCGGTCGGTCGGGGCGAGCGAGGGCAGGGTCGTCATGGAGGCGCGGAGCATAGGGCAGGTCTCCGCGGAGGCGGTAGTCGAGGACGCTGAACGCGGTTCAGCGCTCGGCGTCAGTCGCGGATCAGTTCGACGACGGGGATCGATCGCTCCGTCTTCCGCTGGTACTCCGCGAACTGCGGATACAGCTCGGCCTGCTTCGCGTAGACCCGGTCGTGCTCTTCTCCCTCGAGCGGCCGTGCCGTGGCCTCGAAGGTCTCGGTGCCGAGCTCGACGGTAACCCTCGCGTTCGCGACCAGGTTCCGGTACCAATGGGGGTGGCTCGGCGCCCCTCCCTTGGAGGCGAACACGTAGAGGTGGCCGTCCTCCCGGAGATACATCATCGGGGCCGTCCGAGGCTCGCCGCTCGTGCGGCCGGTGGTCGTGAGCAACAGGACGGGGCGGCCCTCGAACCCGCCGCCGAGCGTGCCGCCGCTCGCCCGGAACTCGTCGATGTGGTTCTGCATCCAGCTCATGCGCATGCACAACGTCCGACGACCGGGTTCTCATCCCGAGCGGGTTTGCGCACCGGTCGCCACGGACATACCTTCGGACGGAACCCCCGAGCCCGCTCACACGGAGGACCGTCTCGATGCGGATCGTACGAACGTTCCTTCGGTCGTCCATCCTCGTTCCGCTGCTGGCGATCTCCCCGTTCGCTGCGCCCGCCGCGTACGGGGCGTCTTCGGGCGTCTTCGTCCTGGACGGCGCGGGCGGAGCTGCTGGGCGAACGGCGCACGCGATCGGCCCCAACACCGCGAGCGCCGTCTTCGACGGAGACGTCTTCGTGTTCTCCCATGATGCGACCGGTGGGAACCTCCGCGTCGGCCGTCGGACCGACGTCTGGCGTTTCCGGACGCTCGACGGCGCCGGTGGGGTCGCGGGGCGGATCGCCGCCGACGTCGGGTCGGACATCGCGGCGACGACCTACGGCGAGAGCCTCCACGTCCTCTACGCGGATGACACCCATGGCGACCTCCGCCACGCGTGGTTCGACGGCACGTCGTGGCGGTTCGAGACGCTCGACGGTGCCGGTGGGGTCGCGGGTCGCGTCGATGCGGCGGTCGGGTCCGCGATCTCGGTCGCCCGCGCCGGCGGTTCGCTCCACGTCTTCTACGTCGATCGCACCCACACGAACGTCCGCCACGCCACGTTCGGCGCGGCGTCGTGGACCTTCCGGACGCTCGACGGAGCCGGCGGCGCGGGCGGTCGCATCCAGGGCGACGTCGGGTACGCGACCCAAGCGCTCGTCTACGGCGGGCGCCTGCACGCCTTCTTCTACTTCCAGGATCCGTACTGCGATCCGGACTTCGGGTGCCGACTGTTCGGCACGATCCGCGAAGCCAGGCTCGTCGCGGGCGCCTGGCAGATCAGGGACATCCGTGACATCAACTGCTGCTTCGCGCAGGGTCTGGCCGTCACGAAGGTGTCGAACACCGCGGTGTTCCTGGCGTATCAGAACGTCGGCGTGCACAGCACGAACCTCCGGTACCTCCGATGGGACGGGACCGTCTGGACCACGGACACCGATAACGGCGTCGTCGAAGACGTTCCCTTCGACGGTGAAGACGTCGGCGAAGGTGTCTCCGCGTTGACGGTCGACGGCGTGGCGCACCTCTTCTTCTGGGGCGGCTTCAACTATGGCGGGCTCGCGGACGGCGTCCGAGAGGCAACCTGGAACGGCGCCGGGTGGGACCTCGAGCTGATCGGCGTCGGGTTCGGGTTCCCCACGTCGTGCCTGCTGAGGGGATCGCACCGCCTCGTGTTCATCGGCGACGCGACGATCCCCCCGGACAGCTACGACGGGCGCGACCTGGTGGAGGCGCGACTGGCCTGAGATCGCGGCCGCGTCACCCGGTGTTCTGGAGCGCCGCGGCGATGCCCCCGATCGTCGCCTGCACCATGCGTTCGGCGCGCCGTGAGCGGCGGTCGAGGAAGCGGAGCTGGAGGAAGCTGAGCGCGTCGACGTAGGGCGCGCGCAGGTCGATCGAGTCCTTGAGGGACGGCCTGCCGTCGAGGGGCTCGGCATGTCCCGTCACGGTCGCGAGGAGCCTTCGTGTCCGGTCGAGTTCATCGAGGATCGCGGCGGTCAGATCCGGCCGGCCGCCGCGTGCGAGGTAGCGGGCCGCGATCGCGCGATCGGTCTTCGCGATCGCGAGCTCCGCGTTCTCCAGGATCACCGCGAAGAAGGGCCAGCCGCGGTGCATGCGTCGGAGGCGCGCGGCGCCGCCGCGGCGTGACGCCACCGCCTCGAGGCCGCTCCCGAGGCCGAACCATCCGGCAAGGTTGACGCGCGTCTGCGCCCACGCGAAGACCCACGGGATCGCACGGAGCGCGTCGAGCTCCTCGACGGTCGACGAACGAGAGACGGGTCGCGACGCGATCGGCAGCGACGCGATCTGCCGGATCGGGGTCACCCGCGTGAAGAAGCGAGCGAACCCCGGCGCGTCCACCAACGCCCGGTACGCGGCCGTGGACGCACGCTCCATCGCGGCGATCTCGTCGGCGAACGGCGCCGATCGATCGGGCGCGTACGCGCCGGGCGCGGCCGCCGTCGCCGCGGCGATCCGCTCCAGGTGATGCCGCGCGATCACCGGGTCGCCGTAGCGGGCGAACGCGACCTCGCCCTGCTCGGTGACCTTGAAGCGCCCGTCGACCGACCCAGGCGGTTGGGCGGCGATCGCGCGGGCGGTGGGACCGCCGCCTCGTCCGAGCGCCCCGCCCCGTCCGTGGAAGATCGTGAGGGTGAGGCCGCGGCCGCGGCTCCACGCGGCCAGGTCCCGCTGCGCGCGGTAGAGCAGGAGCGACGCGGCGAGCACGCCGGACTCCTTCGCCGAATCGGAGTAGCCGAGCATCACCTCGAGCCGATCGCCGTTCCGACGGAGACGCCGGCGGACCGCGGGCAGCTCCACGACGTCGTCCATGATCGCGACCGCTCCGTCGAGCTCGGCGCGTGACTCGAGGAGGGGGACCACGTCGACCCGTCCCGGCAGCTCGCGCGCCGCGCGGCGCGCGAGCGCGTACGCCGCCTCGACGTCGGCCGCCGACCGGGTGAAGCTCACGATCACCCGGTGGCTCGCCTCCTCCCCGAGCCTCCGTTGGATGTTCGCGATCGCGCCGAACGCGGCCACGGTCTCCGGGTCGGAGCCGGCCACGGCCGCGTGGAGCGCCTCCGAATGCTGGCGGACCTCCATCGACGCGAGATGGAACCCGAACGCCTCCGCCTGCCAGATCAGCTGCTGGAGCTCCCCACCGGCCAGGCGCGTCGCGCCGCCGGCCGCGAGCGACGTCTGTACGCGCGCGAGGTCGTCGACGAACACCTGCGGGCCGTCGTAGGCGCCCGGTCCGGCCTCACGCGTCGCGAGCAGCCGCTCCGCGATCATCACGAGCGCGCGCCGGTGCGGCGCGTCGGGCAGCTTCCGCTCGAGCTCCGCCGCGCGCACGGGGAACGTCGCCGCGTCACGCGCGAGCGCTGCGCGCATCGCCCGCGACGCCGCCACCTCCCGTTCGCTGACCGACAGCGACCGTGCGATCCTCCGGGCCGCCGACTCGTACCCGCGCAGGACGTGGTCGGTCTGGATCGCCATCGCGTCGCGCGTCACGTCGGCGGTGACCTGCGGGTTCCCGTCGCGATCCCCGCCCACCCACGTCGCCCATCGGATCGTGGGAGGTCCGTCGGCGCCCGCGCCCCTGCAGAGCGCCGGCAACAACGAGAAGATCGTCCGGTCGAACAGGGCCATGGTGGCCCGGACCTCGTCGAGCGGCGTCGGGGGATCGATCCGCACGGGATCGGTCAACAGCAGCCCTTCGATCTCCTCCTCGAGCCGGCGCGGCACGTCGTCACCCCCGGCGTCCATCAGGTCACCGATGCGCCACAGGTGCTCGAGCACGGCTCGCCGCTTCGCTTCCGTGGGATGAGCGGTCAGGACCTCCGTCACCTCGATGCCACCACGGACGCCCGCCGTCGGCGGCCGCCCGCGCAGCTCCCGCACGCGCTGCCGCTCCTCGGCCACGTTCACGAGCTGGAAGTACGCGGCGAACGCCCGCGCGACGTGCTCCGCGCGCGCCGGCGACAACCTCGCCACGATCCACTCGCATCGGCGCCGGCGGGCCTCGCTCGGGCGCTCTCGCAGCGCGACGCAGGCGAGCCGCAGCTCCTCGACGTCTTCGAACAGCTCGGCGCCGCCATGCCGGCGGATCGCATCGCCGAGCAGCGTGGTCAGCAGCCGGACGTCACGCCGGAGCGCGTCCGGAGCCCGCCGCTCCCGGCGGCCGGGGGTCGCGGCCGTGCCGGGACCCACGTCCGCTACCCCGCGAACGCTTCGGGGTTCAGCAGCGTGGGCGGCCTCTTCCCGTCGAGCGCCGCGAACACGTTGTCGACGACGAGGTGCCCCATCGCGTTCCGTGTGTCCACCGTCGCGCTCCCGAGGTGCGGGATCCCCACGACGTTCTCGAGCTCGAGCAGCTTCGGGTGGACGTCGGGCTCGCGTTCGAACACGTCGAGACCGGCCGCGAACAGCTCTCCGGCCTCGAGCGCGTCGGCGAGGGCCGCCTCGTCCACGACCGGGCCGCGCGAGGTGTTCACCAGCACGGCGGTCGGCTTCATCCGCTTGAACTCCTCGTGGCCGAACAGGTGCCGAGTCTCGTCGGTGAGGTTCGTGTGGATCGAGACGAAGTCCGCCTCCTCGAGGAGCTCCTCCAGCGGGACCCTCGTCGCGCCGTCCTCGACCTCCGCCGGGAGCTGCACCGCGTCCGCGTAGATCACCCGCATCCCGAAGCCCCTCGCGCGGCGAGCGACGGCCTGTCCGATCCGCCCGAAGCCGACGACGCCGATCGTCTTGTGATGCACGTCCTGCCCGAGCATCATCAACGGCCCCCAGATCCATCGCCGTCCACTCCGGAGGAACCGCTCGCCCTCGCCGACCCTCCGCGCCGCGGTCATCAGCAACGCGAACGCGGTGTCCGCCGTGGTCTCCGTCAGGACGTCGGGCGTGTTCGTCGCCAGCACGCCCGCCTCGGTGCAGTCGGCCAGGTCCACGTTGTCGAAGCCCACCGCGTGGTTGGCCACGATCTTCAGCCGCGACCCCGCCGCGGCCAGGAGTTCCGCATCGACCCGTTCGGTCAACATCGTGACCAGGGCATCTCGTCCCGCGACGATCCGGACCAGTTCCTCCCGTGGGATCCCGAACTCGTTGCGGTGAACGGTGACGTCGCACCGCTCCCGCAGCCGCGCGAGGGGGTCGTCCATGATCGGTCGCGTCACGAGCACGTCGGGTCGGGTCATCGCCGGATCTCCTGCCGAGGGAAAGGAAGCCTCCCACACGGCACGGGATGGCCGGTAGTCGCTCGAGGCGGTCCGTGGTCATGCGACGATGCGCGCGTGGCCCTATCTCCACCCACCCTTGAGACGGAGCGGCTCCGTCTCCGCCCGCTGGTCGCGGGCGACGCGGAGGCATTGCATCGCATCCAGTCCGATCGCGTGCACATGCGCTTCTACCCGCATCCATTCAGCATGGAAGAGACGGAGGGATGGATCGCGCGGGTGCACGCGCGGTACGAGCGCGACGGGTTCGGGTTGCTGGCGGTCGAGGACGCGGAGACGGGAGAGTTCCTCGGGAACGTCGGCCCGATGATGCAAGAGGTCGACGGCATGTCCGAGATCGAGCTCGGCTGGTCGATCACGCCGACGAGGTCGCGGCAGGGGCTCGCGACCGAGGCCGCGAGCGCGTGCCGAGAGTGGGTGTTCGGAACGGTCGGCTCCGATCACGTGATCTCGTTGATCCAGCCCACGCACGAAGCCTCCCGCGGGGTTGCGCGGAACCTCGGTATGACGATCTGGAAGCAGACGCTCTTCGGATCGAACCGGTGGTTGCACGACGTGTGGCGTGGAGAGGCCGGTACGTGACCCCACGTGTGCGGATCCGTTTCCGACGTCACGTACGATGCAGCCCGTGGGAGACCCGGACGGGGGTCGGGGGATCGGGCCGATCACGATCGGTCTCCTCGCGGTCCGCGTCGCCGTGGTCCTCGTGACCGTCCAGATCGGGAGTCACCGACCTCTGACCGACGATCTTTCGCGGTTCCTCGAGATCTCGACGACGCCTGGAACCCCGTATCGGACGTTCCCGGTCGAGTACATGCCCGGTGAAACGCTCATCATCGAGGCGGTCGGCACGTCGGATCCCGTTGCGCTCGCGATGCGGGTCGCGCTCCTCGCGTTCATCGCCGACATCGCCGCCTGGGCCGCGGTGCGCGCGGGCTGGGGCGCGCGTGCCGCCGAGCGGTACCTGTGGATGGGAACGCCACTGCTGCTGTTCATCTACACGCGATTCGATCTGGTGCCCGTCGCGCTTGCGGCCTGGGGGGCGGCGCTCGCGGTCCGGGGCGCGCAGCGCAGCAGTGGTGTGACGTTCGCCGCCGCGATCATGGCGAAGGTCTGGCCGGTCGTCGTGGCGCCGGCGTTGATCGTCGCGGGCAGGACACGAGCGTTCGTCTGGACAGCCGCGGCGACGGCGATCGCGACGGTCGCGTGGGTCGGGTACGCGGGAACGAACGACGCGTGGGAGGTCTTCACCTTCCGACACGCTGCCGGCTGGGGTGTGGAGAGCGTGGTGGGAACGATCACGTGGATCGCGACCGGCGGACCGATCAGGCTCGAGTCCGGTGCCCCCCGGATCGGCACCGCTCCTGGATGGGCGACCGCGATCCTCACCTTGGCGCTCGTCGTCCTCGTGGCCGCGATCTGGACGACCGCCTGGAGGAGGGGCAGGGGTTCGTTCGGCGCGGCGTCGGTCGCCGCGGTCGGTGCGCTGCTCGTCTGTTCCCCGCTGATCTCCCTCCAGTACGCGGCGTGGTTGCTGCCGTGGGGCGCCGTCGCCTGGTTCGACGGGGATCGGCGAGCCGCGACCGCGGTGCTCGGGGTCGAGCTCCTCACGGCCGTGCTGTTCATGGTCTACGACCCGGAACGCGCGGGTCTGGCTCAGGCGCTGCTCCTGGCTCGCAACCTCTTCCTGCTGGCGCTGCCGGTCCTGTGGTTGCTCCCGGATCGCTCTGCGGTTGGGGTTCCGGAACGATGAGTTCGGAACCGCTAGGAAGTGGATCCGCGGAACGCGCGGCTTCTGCGGCGCTCGCCCTCATGTTCCTTATCACGGGCGTCGTGTTCATCGCCGGCGCCGTGCAGAAGAGCTTCTGCGCGAACCGCGCCTACGCGGAGGAACGAAGCGGGGTCTCGTTCCAGTGCTACTCGGACGTCGGCGTCCTGCTCTTCAACGAACAGCTCGAGCACGGACGTCTTCCGTACCTGGATCCTTGTCGACCCGCGCCGCTCGATTGCGACGAGTATCCCGTCGTGACGATGTACGTCATGAGGGCGGCGGCCTCGATCCCCGGGAGCGGAGATCCCTACGCGCGGTTCTACTGGGCGAACGCGGCGCTCCTCCTCGCGTGCGCCCTGCTGACGACGTATTGCCTCGCGCGCCTGGGCGCCAAGACCGAGCTGTTCGCGGCAGCCCCGACCCTGGCGATCTACGGCACGATGAATTGGGACCTGATCCCCGTCGCCCTGGCTGCCGTCGCCACCGTGGCGTTCTTCCGCCGTCGCGACACCGGGGCCGGCGCCTTGCTCGGGATCGGGGCGGCCGCGAAGATCTTCCCCGCGTTCATCGTCATCGCGTTCGTCGGCCAGCGGCTCCACGACGGCGATCGACGAGGCGCCGCCCGGTTGCTCGTCGCGAGCGCCGGAACGTGGCTGGTGCTCAATCTGCCGTTCGCGCTGGCCGCGCCCGAGGGCTGGTGGCATTTCTTCCGCTTCAGCTCCGACCGACCGGCCGACCACGGCACGCTCTGGCGGGTCGTGTGCGAATCGCCGATCTGTCCGACGACCCAGGCGGAGAACGTGCTTTCGATCGCCATCATCGTGGGAGGTGGCGCCGCGATCTGGTACCTGCTCGCCCGGCGAGCTCCCGAGTTCCCGCGTTGGACGATGGCGTTCCCGCTGCTCTTGCTCTTCTTCGTCGCGAGCAAGGTCACGTCCTCGCAGTACATCCTGTGGCTCCTGCCGTGGTTCGCGCTCACGGCGCGAGCGTTCGCGCCCTACGCGATCGAGCAGGCCGCCGAGGTCCTCGTGTACCTGACGATCTTCTCGTTCTTCGGAACGCTCCAGGGCGAGGCCGGGGTGTCCTACAGGGTCGTCGCCGTCTGCCTCGTCGTGCGCGCGCTCGCACTCATCGGATGCCTGACCGTCTGGTTCCGCTCCTCGGTCGGACCGGGGAGAGAAGCTCAGTCCGTGATCACGACCTCTTCGATCACGACGTCGTCGACCGGCCGGTCCTGAGCTCCGGTCGGTTGCCGCGAGATCGCTTCCACGACGTCGTAGCCCTCGACCACCTGACCGAAGATCGTGTGCCGCCCGTTCAGCCACGGCGTCTCCGCGACGGTGACGAAGAACTGGCAGCCGTTCGTGCCGGGACCCGAGTTCGCCATCGCGAGTCGGCCCGCTTGGTTGAACGTGGGGCCGTCCGGAGGACACTCGTCTTCGAACCGGTATCCCGGGCCACCCGTGCCCGTGCCCGTGGGGTCGCCGCCCTGGATCATGAAGCCGTCGATCACCCGGTGGAAGATCGTCCCGGGATACAGGGGTTCGTTCTTAGCGGCGCCGTCTCGTGGATCCGTCCAGGGCTTCGTTCCCTGCGCGAGAGCGATGAAGTTCTCGACGGCCTTCGGGGCGTGGTCCGACATGAGGGCGATCGTGAACGATCCTTGGTTCGTGACGAGGGTTGCGCTGGGCATCCGGGGGTCCTCCCTTCGGCGGACGACAAGCCTACGAGATGGTGATGGACCTCCCCGAGGCGAGCATCTAGGGTGCCTGCCATGAAGCGCGACCGGATCGATCTCTTCCTCGCGTCCTTCCTCATGCTCTTCGTCGAGCTGGCATTGATCCGCTGGGCGGGCGCGTACGTGGTGTACCTGTCGTACTTCGCGAACTTCATCCTTCTGGGCAGCTTCCTGGGCATCGGGATCGGGTTCCTCCGAGCTCACAAGGGTCCCGACCTGTTCCGCTGGGCCCCGTTCGTCCTGGCGCTCTTCGTCGGACTCGTCCGCGCGTTCCCGACCACGATCGACCGGACGGGCGGGGACCTCGTGTATTTCGGCGTGCAAACGAATGGACTCCCAGTGTGGGTGGTCCTCCCGTTCATCTTCGTCGCGACGGCCATCACGATGGCGACGATCGCGCACGGCGTGGCCGTGAGGTTCGCTCGCTTCTCTCCGCTCGACGCGTACCGCCTCGACATCCTCGGGTCGATCGCCGGGATCGTGACCTTCTCGGCGCTCGCGTTCGTCGGCATGGGGCCCCTCGCGTGGGGGATCGTCATCGTGGCGCTGTTCCTCGCGCTGGAGCGGCGCCCCACGTTGCTGCAGGGTGTGTCGCTGGCAGCCGTCCTCGCGATCTTCCTGATCGGCGTCCTGCCGTCCGACACGATCTGGTCCCCGTACTACCGGATCCGGACGTTCACGACCGGTGACGAGACGGCGATCGACGCGAACGGCGTTCCGCACCAGACCGCGCTCCTGGTCGGAACGCATCCCGACTACGAAGTCATCTACAACCGGATCGCGATCCAGCCCTCACGCGTGTTGGTCGTCGGGGCCGGGAACGGCAACGACGTGGCGACCGCGCTGGCCCACGGCGCCCAGTCCGTCGACGCGGTCGAGATCGATCCGAAGCTGATGGACATCGGGGTCCGCCTGCACCCGAACCACCCGTACCAGGATCCGCGGGTCAACCGGATCATCGACGACGGCCGGGCGTTCCTCGAACGGACGGATCACCAGTACGACCTGATCATCTTCGCCCTTCCGGACTCGCTCACGTTGGTCGCGGGTCAGTCCGCGCTCCGCCTGGAGAGCTATCTCTTCACGCAGCAGGCCTTCGAGGCCGCCCGCGACCACCTGCTGCCCGGCGGCGTGTTCGCGATGTACAACTTCTACCGGGAGCAGTGGCTCGCCGATCGGCTCGCCGGGACCCTCGCGACGGTGTTCGGCAACTCCCCGTGCGAGGACCTGGGGGACCAGCCGACGGTGAACGTTGGGGGTTTCAGCGAGTTCGTCGATTCGGCCGATGCCTCCTCGCTCCGGTGCGAGACCGTGTGGGACCCGGACGGGCGTCCGGTCGTGGCGCCCGCGGTGGATGACCATCCCTTCCTGTACCTGCGGGAGCGAACGATCCCGAGCAAGTACCTCGTGACCCTCTTCCTCATCCTCGCGGCGTCGCTCCTCGCCGTCTGGGTGACGGGCGGCACGTTCCGACCGATGGCGCGGTACGTCGACCTCTTCTTCATGGGCGCCGCCTTCCTCCTGCTCGAGACGAAGGCCGTGGTTCAGTTCGCGCTCCTGTTCGGCACCACGTGGCTCGTGAACGCGCTCGTGTTCGCGGGCGTCCTCGGGATCGTCCTGCTGGCGATCGAGGTGGAACGACGGATCCGGATCGGCCGCCCGCCCTTGCTGTTCGGTCTCCTGCTCGTCGGCCTCGCGGTCGCCTGGCTGGTTCCCACGGATACGTTGCTCGGGTTCGCCGTCGTCCCACGGTTCGTGATCGCGACGGCCCTGGCGTTCTTCCCGATCTTCGTCGCGAACCTGATCTTCGCGGAACGCTTCCGGGACACGGCCGACCCGACGTCGGCGTTCGGTGCCAACCTCTTGGGTGCGATGCTCGGCGGGACACTGGAGTACCTGTCGCTCCTGATCGGGTTCAGGGCCCTCCTGTTCGTGGTCGCGGCGCTGTACGGACTCGCCTACCTCACCAGACCGCGCAGGAGCGCGGTGCCGAGCGAAGGCTCACCCGTCCAGGAGCCCGTCGGCGCCGGCACGGAGGTCGCCACCGGTCCCGCGTGAGTCCCGCACGGCCCCCCGGTTCGCCCGCGTGATCTCCACGACGGCCACGACGAGGAGGATCACGATCGAGGCGTTCCTGATCCCGAGGGCGACCACGTCGATCCAGTAGGAGTACGGGACCGGTCTGCCCGCGTAGAGCGCGGTCGCGGTGGCGCTCAGCGTCGCGATGAACGCCCAGTCCCGGACGCGATCGCTCCGGGAGATCGCGACCCACGGCAGCAGCCACACGAGGTACTGATGACTGCCCACCGGAGAAAGCACGAGGAGGGCGCTGACCGCGACGGTGGCGCCCAGTCCTTCGGCCAGGTGTCGATCTCTCCCCGTTCGCGTCCAGGCCCACCACGCGAGAGCCACGACGATCAGGCCCAGGAGGACCGACAGGAACGGCGGCGTCGAGCCGACACGCGCCGAACCGCCTTCCGCACGGAGCGCTCCGTCTCCGAGCTGCCAGACGAGGAAACCGACGACGCTCTGGTATTCCCATCCCGTCGAGTGCCGGAACGTGGCGACCTGGATGGGACCATCGAGGCCTCCCCACGCGATCCAGGCCGCGGTCCCGGCCACCGAGGTGACGACGGCGGCCCACGCTGCGCGATGTGCACGCTCGATCCACAGCAAGGGGAACAGCAGCAACGGCCAGACCTTCACGAACGCGGCTGCCGCCATCAACGGTCCCGCCGAGGTCTTGTCCTTCCTGGCGAGCACGATCGCGCCGACGGCCAGCAGGACGGAGAGCAGATCGAGCCGCAGGTAGATGAACACGCAGAGCGGTGTGCCGATCACCCAGTACCGGAACGCGACGTCCCGGCCCCAGCCACGCAGGAGGATGAGCGCGACCGCCACATCTGCCGCCAGCATCGCGATGCCGAGGCGCTCGGCGAACACCTTCGCGTCCGATCCCCCCAACGCGTGGATCCCGAGCACCGCCAGGGGAGGAACCTCGACCTCGAAGTCGCGATACGGCGTCCCCGGCGTGGTTCCGATCTCGTGGAAGCGGCGGGCGTCGTTGCCGAAGCCGAACCCGCCGGAACGCGGGACCGTCGACAGGACGAGGACGAGGACGGCAACGCGAAGGAGCAGCAGGGCGACCCCGATCGCCGGCCGGAGATCGCGACCACTCGTGGGGTACGTGCTCAGAAGAGGTACCCCCAGTTCATGAAGGCGAGCGAGGCGATGACGAAGCCGGCGAGGCTGGCCGCGTACACGATGCGTCGCCGGGTCGTGCTCTCGAGCAGGAGCGCCATGGCCCAGAAGGCGGGGAAGATCACGACGACGAATCGCGGGACGGACAGCAGTGGCCTCGCGGGAAGCGGAAACGTGAGCGGGAGGAGGAACCCGAGCGTGGCGTAGGCGAGGAACGGGGGCGCCAGGCGTCGCCACGCGATCACGACCGGGATGAGGACCCAGAGCGTGAAGACGACGTCCGCGGTCCAGTAGATCCCTCGCGGGTCCCCGATCCCCTCGACACCGAGCCTGAGCGCGTTCCACAGCGTGACCGGAGGAAGGGTCAGCGAACGCATCCAGGCGTCCTGCGCGTGGAGGGGCGCGAGCAGGTCTCCGTTCCTCTCCAGCCACCAGAGCCCGTAGGCGGCGAGCGCCAAGAGGGGTGCGACGCTCGCCGCCACCCGTGCGAAGAGGGGCGTGGGATGGGATCGCCGGTCCAGGGCGTCCAGGAACATGCACGGCACCAGCAGCACTCCCGTCGTTCGGGTCGCGACGGCGCAGGCGGCCGCGATCGCCGCCAGGACCCAGCGGTCTTGGCGGCACCACCAGAAGGTCAGGAGGGCGAACACCAGGAACAGCGATTCGCTGTACGGAGCCAGGAGGAAGAACGACGTGGGGAAGATCGCGAGCAGGATCACCGCTCGACGCGCGACCACCTCGCCGTACTCCCGGCGCGTGAGCCCGTGCAGCACGATCAACGCTGCGAGGAACGCGACGTTCGAGACGAGGAGCGCCGCCCCCACCTCGCCCAACGGGGTGACCTGGTCGATCGCTCGGGTCAGCAGCGGATAGCCGGGGAAGAAGGCGGCGTCTCGGCCCGATCGGTCGTAGCCGTTGCGAGCGATCTCGAGGTACCAGTAGGCGTCCCACCGAACGGTGCCATCGATCGCGTTGTGGAAGCCGCTCGTCGCCGGCCGCTCGTTGCCCACGCCGGCGGCGCCGACGGCGCCACCGGGTGCCGAGCCAAGCGACGGGCCAGGCGGAGGGAAGGAATCGCGCACCCCGAGCACGGCCACGACGGACAGCAACAGACGCACGCAGAGGAAGACGACGACGCAGAAGGTCGCACCGTCGCGGAGGCGAGGGCGGCGATCGCCGGATCCTTCGGGCGAGGCACTGTCGAGCTCGATCGGCTCCAACGGCCGATGCATACCATGCCCCGCCGGGCCCCGGGGTCAGCCGGATCGAGGTCCGAACGACGCGTGCAGCTCGGGCGCGGTCGTGACGGGCAGCCGGCACACGAAACGCTGACAGACGTAGGCGGTCGGAGATCCATCTCGTTCCGGCCGGTCGAGGAGCAGCGGGACCGCCCGCGCGCTCGCGGGATCATCGGGCGCCGCGACCGCCAGCACGACGTTGGGTCTCCAGGTCGTCCGGACGACCTCGTCGATCAGCGCGCGGGTCTCGGCAGCGCCCGGCTCGCCGGTGATCGCGACCTCGTAGGAGGGGCCGAGATACAGATCGAGCGCCGAGAGCGCCTGACCGGCCGCGGTCGGCGCCGACGTCATCACGTCGCGAACCAACCGCAGCGCGGAAGCGCCGGCGCGCTCGTAGGACGCATCGCCGGTGAACAGACCCATCCGCAGCAGCGATCCCGCCGCGGCCGAGTTCCCACTGGGCACCGCGTTGTCGTAGAGGTCCTTGGGTCGGACGACGAGGCCCTCGGTGTCCGAGCCCGTCTGGAAGAACCCGCCGCCATCGGGATCGTGGAAGAGGTCGATCAGCTGATCGCAGAGGTCGCGCGCGGCAACGAACCATCGGATCTCCGACGTCGTCTCGTAGAGCGTCATCAAGGCGCCCGCGAGGAGCGCGTGGTCGTCCGCGAACCCCGGCACGTTGCCGGCCCGCCCACGCCACGACCGGAGGAGTCGGCCGTTTGAGTCTCGGAGGTGGTCCCACGCGAACCGCGCAGCCGCCGATGCGGTCTCGACGTACCGCTCCTCGCCGAAGATCCGACCGGCCTCGACGAACGCGCGGATCGCGAGCGCGTTCCATCCGGTCACGATCTTGTCGTCGAGGCCGGGTCGAACCCGCCGTTCCCGCTCCTCGAAGAGCTTCGTGCGCGCCTGATCGGTGGCCTCGGCGCCGGTCGGGGCGCGGAGCACGTTGGTGCCCTCCCAGTTCCCCTGCGGCGTCGCGCCGAAGGCTCTCGCAGCGTCGGCGCCGATCAGCTCGACGAGCTCGTCCCACGTCCAGGTGAAGAACTTCCCCTCCACGCCTTCGCTGTCTGCGTCCTGCGACGAGAAGAACCCTCCGTCCGGATGACGCATCTCGCGGACGAGGTAGTCGAGCGTCCGGGTTGCGATCTCGCGGAACCGGTCGTTGCGCGTCACCACCCAGGTTCGCGCGTAGAGGAGCGCGAGCTGCGCGTTGTCGTAGAGCATCTTCTCGAAGTGCGGAACGAACCAGGCGCCGTCCGTCGAGTACCGAGCGAAGCCTCCGCCGACCTGGTCGTGCATCCCCCCGTCGGCCATCCGCTCCAGCGTGAGGACGACCATCTCGAGCGCGTCCGGGACCCCGCGGAGCGCTTGCCGCAGGACGAACTCGAGCGTCATCGGCTGGGGGAACTTGGGCGCGCCCCCGAACCCGCCCCACCGCGGGTCGAAGGCCTGTTGCAACCGCGCGAACCCGCTCGCCGGGATCTCATCGGTCAACGGTTCCGGAGACCCGGGCGGGGTCCCCGCTCGGCGGATCGCCTCGGTGACCCGGTCGCTCTGCACCTCGACTTCGTCACGTCGAGAACCCCACGCGTCGGCGATCCCGTCGAGCACCTGGCGGAACGACGGCAACCCGTGGCGCGGCTCGTCGGGGAAGTACGTGCCCGCGTAGAACGGCTTCCCTTCCGGCGTCAGGAAGATCGACATCGGCCATCCTCCACTCCCGGTCATCGCCTGGACGGCGTCCATGTAGATCCCGTCGACGTCGGGCCGTTCCTCTCGGTCGACCTTGATCGAGACGAATCGCTCGTTCAGGAGCCGCGCGGTGTCCTCGTCCTCGAACGACTCTCGCTCCATGACGTGGCACCAATGACACGCCGCGTAGCCCACCGACAGGAAGACGGGGCGATCGTCGACCCGCGCCCTTTCGAAGGCCTCGTCGCCCCACGGGTACCAGTCGACCGGGTTGTGGGCGTGCTGAAGGAGGTACGGGCTGGACTCCCGGGCGAGTCGGTTGGTCGTAGGAGAAGTCACTCCTCCAGGCTGTCACACGCGTTCAGGAAGGGCGGCCCCCGAGCCGATGCTCTGTTCGGATGGACGAACGCCTCTCCGTCGCCGTGGTCGATGACCATGAGCGCCTGGTCGGAACGCTCCGGTCGGCGACCCGCAGCTTCCGCTTCCGGGTCGTCGGGCCGCACGCCGCCCACGATCGGGTCGTCCGTGGCGGCGCCGACGTCGTGGTGGTCGATCTGGATCGGGACGACGGGCATGGGCTCGCGACGCTGGTGCGGGTCTGCGAAGAGGCCCGCGGCGTCAGGATCATCGCCGCGACGGCGGAGCGTGAGCCCGAGCTCGGTTCGGCGGTCATCACCGCCGGAGCGAACGGCCTGCTCCGTTCGCGAGCGAACCCCGCCGACATCGAAGACGGACTCCGGCGCGCCGCCGCGGGGGAACTCGTGCTGCCCGACGAGCACCTTCCCTCGCTGGTCGAGCGCCTCCGGATCGGTCCGGGGGAGCGTCTCGACGCCGCGTCCGTTGGATCCCTCACGCCGCGGGAGCTCCAGGTGCTCCGCGCTCTCTCGCACGGTGAGAGCACCGCGGAGATCGCCGCGACGCTCGGGATCACGGCGATGACGGTGCAGAGCCACGTGAAGAGCGTGCTCACCAAGCTCCGGGTGCACTCCAAGGTCGAGGCGGTCCGGTTCGCCTGGCGAAGTGGGGCGATCGCGTTGCCCGCGACCGCCTGAGGCGCCGCGGGCATCGCGATCGCCCGCTAGCCTCCTCCGCAGATGGCGACCATCCAGACCCGCGTCCTGGTCGTCGGGGGGCACCCCGTGATCCTCGGCGTGGTCCGGCTCGCCTGTGACGCGCTGCCGGACGTCCGGATCGTCGGGGAGGCGGACAACGCGACCGACGCCGTCGCGGCCACCGCGGCGCTCTCTCCGGACATCGCCGTGATGGACCTCGACCTGCCCGACGTCGACGGGCCCGAGCTCCTTCGCTCCCTGCGCGCGGGAGGGTTCACCGGGCGCGTGGTGGCGATGTCCGAGCGGGCGGATGGGTCGACCGTCCTGGAAGCGATGCGCCACGGCGTCGACGCGTACCTCGTCAAACCCGACGGCCTGCGCCGCATCGGGGACGCGATCGCTCGCGTCCGCAACGGGGAGCGGGTGATCGACCCGTCGCTCGACCAGGCCGCGGTCCTCGAGCTCGGCCGCTTCGCGCGTCAGGCGAGGGAGAGCTCCGAGGTGGTCGGCTCGCTGACCTCCCGGGAACGCGAGATCCTCGAGCTCCTAGCCGAAGGCCTCACGATGCGGCAGATCGGGCGACGGCTCTCGATCTCGCCGCGGACCGTCGAGACCCACGTCGCCAAGCTCTACCGGAAGCTGGGCGTGCGGACCCGGGTCCGGGCGGTCGCCAGGGCGGCCTCCTTGGGCCTGATCGAGCTCCGATAGCAGCTCAGGCCGGGCACTCACCCGGCCGATATGCCCAAGAGGGGTCATCCGGGCCCTATGCCGCAACCGATCGTTGGGGGTACCCTCGTGCGACCGGAACCCACCAGATGAGCAGGCGACCACCCCCCGAGGCAGCCTCGCCGGCCCCCCCTCGCCGGAAGCTGGGCGTCGTCCTCGTGGATCCGCTCCCCGTGGTCCGTGCGGGCCTCGCTCTGCTGATCGACGAGCGGCCCGACATGGAGGTGCTCGCAGAGGCCGGCCAGGGCCTCGAAGGGTTCGATCTGCTTTCCCGGGTTCGGCGCTCGCGCGTCGTCGTCCTCGTCGGCCTCGGGCTGGAGGGCGACCACGACGCGTCCTGGCTGATCCGAACCATCCGTGAACGCTTCCCCTCGCACGCGCTGCTGGCGATGGGTGCGAACGCGGATCCCACGATGGTGAGCCACGCGCTCTTCGTCGGCGCCGACGGGTACGTCGACAAGAACTGCGATCCACCGGAGTTCCTGCTCGCGATCCGCAAGGTTGCGGATCGGGAGATGGTGCTGCAGGGACCGGCGGCGTCCTCCGTCGGCGAGATCGCCGAGAGCATCGAGCTGCGTCGCGGCATGGATCTGCGACTCACCGGCCGTGAGCGCGAGGTGCTCGCGATCGCCGCAGAAGGGCTGACGGCCCGACAGATCGCGACCCGTCTCGGCGTCCGGGAGCGAACGGTGACTACCCACCTGGCCCGCATCTACGGGAAGCTCGGTGTGGGGAACCGGTTGGCCGCGGTGCGGATGGCCGCTCGCTCGGGTCTCGTGACGGTAGGGGCCTCCGAGTAACCGGTCGGTGACGGCTACGTAGGAATACGTAGACAACCTCCGGGAAATGCGGAATACCCACTGCTCGGGGTTCCCTCTACCCTTCGCGAAGGCGGAGTAGCATCCGCTCCCCGGATCCTGGGTGTACGGGTGCACGGGTCCGGAAAGACGGGCTTCGGAGGAAGGGGGTGACAGATGTTCCTTCGTCTCTACACGGGTGTGACCACCTGGTGGAACGACCTCAAGGTGCGCGCCGAGGAAGAGAAGGGCGCGACGGCAGTTGAGTACGCCCTGATGGTTGCGCTGATCGCGGTCGTGATCATCGCGGCGGTGGCTTTCCTCGGGAAGGCTGCGAGCAACAAGTTCAGCACGGTGGGCAGCGCGGTCGACGCCGCGTAGGACCCTCGAGCGACCGGCCCGCCGGCCGCTCGATCCCTCGGACGCCGAGGGATCGAGGGACCGGCGGTTCCGTTTTCCGGTCAGATGGCCCATGTCGTCGTGCCGGATCCGTTCGCCCGAGTCCGTGGACCTCGTACGTAGAACGACGAATCCAACGTACGGGAAAGACGGCATATCCATGGAGAGGGAACGCTTCTAGCATCCCCTTAGGTGGAGTACCATCCGCCTTCCGGAGTTCCAGGTTGGAGGACCTGGTGCACCGGGTGAAGTTGTGGGCTCGGATGGGAAGGGGGTGACAGATGTTCCTTCGTCTCTACACGGGTGTGACCACCTGGTGGAACGACCTCAAGGTGCGCGCCGAGGAAGAGAAGGGCGCGACGGCAGTTGAGTACGCCCTGATGGT
>JBKOUM010000161.1:0-18148 GCA_046723385.1 Actinomycetota bacterium | reverse complement strand
GTTCGTCGTGGGGTCCCAGTCGCCGCCGTAGGCGTAGTTGCCTGCCGGGCCCTTGAACCCGAAGGTCTCGTCGTAGGTGGCGATGTTCGCCGCCGCAGCCGGAAGGGGCGCCGACACCGACACCAGCGTCCCGGCCACGAGGCTCACGGTGGCGACGGCTCGAAGGACCGACGCGGTGCGGATGCGGTGGCTCATGTGTTTCCTCCCAGAGCGATCAGTCGCTGATCTCGAACACCTGGACCCGGTCGTTCCACGAGTCCACGACGAAGAGCAGGGTCGAGGTGCCGGTGGCGACGATGGCCAGGTGACGGGGGTTGTTGAACGTGGTCGTCGTCGAGCCCAGGCCGCCGAAGGTCTGCAACAAAGCGCCCGTCGACGAGAACTCGACGATCCGGTTCCCCGTTGAATCGGAAACCCACACGTCCCCGCTCCCCGGCTCGACGGCGACACCGTCCGCCTTGCCCAGCGCGCCGGCTCCAAAGGTTCGCACGAACGAACCGTCGGAGGAACGGAGCACGACGATCCGGTGGTGCTGCGTGTCGGCCACGTAGACGAGGCCGCCGGCAACCTCGACCGCCTTCGGCTCCGCGAACCCTGCGCCCCCCGCCGATGTCGACGACCACACCACCGATGGACCGGACGGGTCCCACAGCTGCACCCGATCGTTGTTCGAGTCCGCGACGACGAGGCGGCTCCCTGAAGTAGCGACGTCGAACGGCCACCGGAGCTGTCCGACGCTGGCGCCGGCCTTGCCGAACGTCCTCCCCGTCGGCGTGCCGTCGGGCCGGAACTCGGTCAAACGATTGTTCTTGGTGTCGGCCACCCAGACGCTCTTCGAGCCGCCGTTGGTGGACAGCGCGATGCCTTTGGGCCAGTTGAACCCGGGGTTGCCCTCGCCCCAGCCGCGCTGTCCGAACGCCTTCTGGAACGCGTAGGAACCGGCGGCGAATCGCTGGACACGCTGGTTGACCATGTCGGTGACGAACACGTACTGGCCATCGACGGCCACGCCGTACGGCTCGTTGAAGGCGCCGGTCGCCGGAGGCCTGCCGCCGAACATCTGCAGATAGGCGCCGGTCGATGCGAACACCTCGATCTTGTAGTTCCACAGGTCGGCGCCGAAGACCTTCGGGCTCGCCCCCGCGCCCACCGCGACACGGCGCAGCATCGAGAACTGACCCGCGCCGGTGCCGGGTGTGCCGTACGCGCGGACGAAGGTCGCCTTCTTGATCGCCGGGTCCCAGCGGAACCGGTGGATGTAGTCGTTCGAGTCCGCGACGTATACGTCACCTGCGTTGTCCAGATCGATGCCGTACGGGCGCCTGAACTGGCCCGGTCCCGTACCGCTCACGCCCCAGGACCCGATCCAGCCGCCTCCCGGACCGAACACCGAGACGCGGCTGTTGGCGTAATCGGCGACATAGACGGTGCCGTTGGCGTCGGTCGCCGCATCTCGCGGGCCGTTCAGCTGCCCCGCGCCGTTGCCCGGACCCTGGCCGATCGAGCGGATGAGCGAGCCCGAGGCAGTGAAGACGCGGATCGTGTTCGCGGTGTTCTCCGCGACGAGGATCACGTCTTTGCCCGACGCGTCGACCCCGGCGCTGATCCCCATGATCGACCCGAACCGGTGCGACCAGATCGTCACGACGCTCCCGGTCGCCGCATCGAGCACCTGCACACGGCTGTAGCCGGTGTCACAGACGTACACCTTCCCGTTCAGGAACGCGACGTCGCGCGGGTTCTCGAAGCGCCCCGGAGCCTTCGGGCCGCGCGAGCCTCGCTCCCACAGGAGCGCGCCGCCGGAGCCGTACCTCCTGACCGTGTCGTCCCCGGTGTCGGCAACGTAGACGTTGCCGGCGGCATCGACGTCGACGCCCGAGGGGTACATCGAGGCATGCCCGGCTTTCCCACCGCCGATCGTATCCACGTAGACCGGGGCGGCGGTCGCGGCCGATGCTGACGACGACACCCTCACCGACGCGACAAGTGCCGCGATCGCGAGGGCAACCCTGAATGCCCTGCCGCGTCTGTTCACGTCATCTCCCTTCCCGGTCAGCCAGCGAGCTACACGAGATGGGGCGACGGGGAGAGAGCCGAGGGAGCGGGCTGCAGCCCAACGACGAGAACGACCCTCCCCGATGGCCGACAACCCATCTTGACGCTGCTCACCGGTTGGGGGAAGGGTCGGAGGCTGCCAAACGCATCTTGCATCCAGGGCAACGGGAAGACTCGACGTATCGCGGAGGCCCTCGACCCCGTGCTCCTCGTTTCGCCGCAGCCACTTGGACGGGGCTCCCGCTTCATCGGCCGGATGGGCTACGCTGCGCGACGCAGACCGGACAAACGACTGGGAGCGGCGCCGTTCGGATGAGCGACAACGTGCTGGCGGATCCGGACGGCAATGAGTACGTCACCAACGTGATCAACGGCAGCCTGATGTGCTGGGGCAACTCCCCCGCCCCGCAGGTGGGTGACTCTCAGGGTCTTCCGAACGAGGTGACGGGCGTCAAGAGCGGTCAGTGCACGAACGTCTGATCTGAGGGATCTCCCGAGAGCTGGCTCACGGCTTGACCGTAGGTCCAGAAGGACGTCAGCCCCCGCTCCGTGACGAGCATCTCGATCACGTCTGCGGGGAGATAGTCCGAGCTCCCCCTCAGCGCCTCGAAAGAAGGAGCGGGCTCCCGCATGCCCTTGCGGACCCACTCGCGGAAGGTCTGCTGCAGGTGGCGCGTCATCGTTTGGAGTTCGTTCGGCGTCATGTATCGATCATCGGCGTCCGGGACGTGTCCCTGTAAGGGGCGGTCACGGCCCCGGGTCGGGCACGACCAGCAGATGGTTGACCGGCGGCAGCCCGGTCGCAACCTCCAGCCACGTCTCGCCGCCGTCGTCCGAACCGAACACGCGCCCGTCGCCGGTGCCGAACGCCGCGTAGGAACCGTCGTTCAGCGCATCGAGGCAGGAGGTGTCGATGTTGTCGTCGAACCACTCGGGAAGCCCGGCGCGGCACCGCTCGAACCCGCCGCTCTCGAGTCCCGCGCGGTAGACGCCGGCGCGGCCGCCACGGGGCCCGTTCGAGGCGGAGACGAGCACCCGATCGCCGCAGACCACGACGGCGCGTGCGTACGGTGCCTCGAGTCCCTCGTCGCGCAACGACCAGGTGGCCCCCTGATCGGTGCTCGTGGACAGCCCGTAGGCGCCGGCGGCGAGGACCAGACCCTTCGCCGTGGCCACCTGGTGGACGTCGGCGTCGATGTCGATCGTCGGGGTCCAGCTGACGCCCCCGTCGCTCGTTCGCAGGATGCCGCCCACGTGGACGTTGACGTAGACGTCGTCGTCGTACTCCGAGATCGACCGCGTGGCGGGAGGACCACCCCACGGCGTGTACCAGGTGTCCCGGCCCTCGGCGGCGTCGAACGACGCGACCGGCTGGAGGGTGTCATCGATCAGACGGAACAGGCGGGCCCCAGAAGAACCGACGTGGATCGCGTCGGTCATCGCGAGGCACGTGGCGCCGGCGCCCTCGAGCGTCGCGACGTGGCGCCACTGGTCCTCGGGGGCGTGCCAGACCTCCTTCCGGTCCACGATCGCCCAGAGCTTGGCACCGTCGCGGACGACGGCGTTCACGTCCCGACGGAGATCGACGGCTCCCTCGTGCCCGCGTTCGTCGAACGTGTGCAGGCCATCCCGCGTCGCCGTGAGGATCCGGGCCATCCCTTCGATGCTCTCACGGAGCGTTCGCCACGGCGGTCGCTCGCTCGAAAGCAGACGCGTAGGGTGAGGTTGAGGCGAAGAGGGAGGGAGGGTAGGTCGTGAGCGCTCAAGTCCAGAACGGAGACGGGATCGGGGGCGTCGAGAAGCGGCCGCTCGGCACGGTGGTGGCGTCGGCGGTCGATGGGTTCCGTGCGCTCGCCCGGGCACACGTCGACTTGGCCAAGATCGAGGTGAGTGAGGCGGCGTCGGTCCGAGCGCGGGGCGTGGGGATGATCGGTGCCGCCGCCGTCGTGGCGATGTACTCGTTCGGCTTCGTCGCGGCCGCGGGAGCGGCGGCGCTCGCTCTGGTGCTCCCCGTATGGGCGGCCATCCTGATCGTTGCTGCTGTCCTGCTCCTCGTCGCGGGAGCGTTGGTCTTGATCGCGCGGCGCGAGCTGCGAACCGCGCCGCCGGCGGCGGAGCGGACCCGGGAAACCTTGAAGGAGGACGCGCGATGGGCCAGGCGTCAGATCGCAAGGTGACGGAGATCGAAGAGACCCGGCGCCGGGTCGAGGCCGACCTTCGGGAGTTGGAGGCCCGAGTCCCGGCCACGCTCCGGTCGACGAAGAGCCTGGCGGGCTTGGTCCTGGGGAGCACAGCGATCACCGCGCTCCTCCTTCGGATGGTCCGGTCCAAGCGCTCCAACGGACACCCGTCCGCGGAGGTGGTGGTCCGCATCGTCCGCGACGACCTATGAGCTCCCGTGGGTGAACGGTCGCGGACGGAGGTGGCCCGGCGAGCTGGGGTGGATCCCGGCTACGTTGACCGGTTGGTCGAGCTCGGGATGCTGCGGCGCGGTCAGGACGACGCCTTCTCCCGGGGTGACGTCCTCAGGACGCGATGGGTACACAGCTTGGAGGCGGCGGGCGTGCCGCTCGAAGGGATGGCCGTCGAGTTGAAAGGCGTATCGGGCGCTCTGCGCCTCCACTCGGCTCGTCGCGCCGCCTACGCAGGCCCCGTCGCCTCGCCGTGGATCGCGCGGACCGTGTCGATGGTGTCCGCTTCGTCCGGCCGCTTGTCGGGTCGATAGCCCTTCACCCGAGCGAAGCGCAGCGCCACTCCTCCCGGGTACCGCGTGCTCCCTTGCACGCCGTCGAACGCGATCTCGACGACGAGTTCCGGGCGGACCCGGACCATGTACCCGTCGTTCGCGACCTGCAGCTCCTGGAGACGCTCGGTCTGCCAGCCGAGCATGTCGTCGGTCAGGCCCTTGAAGGTTTTCCCGAGCATCACGAACCCGCCGGTGGCCGGATCGCGCGCCCCGAGGTGGAGATTGCTGAGCCAGCCGCTCCTGCGGCCATGGCCCCACTCGGCGGCGAGGACGACGAGGTCGAGGGTGCGGGCCCGCTTGACCTTGAGCCACGCGGCGCCACGGCGCCCCGCTTCGTACGGGGCGTCGAGCGCCTTGACCAGGACCCCCTCGTGCCCGCGCGCGAGCGCTTCCTCGAGGAAGGCCTCCGCTTCCGTCGCCTCGCTCGTCAGGATCCTCGGAACGTGCAACTCCTCGGGCAGGGCCCCGTCCACGGCAGCGATCCGCTCGGTTGTCGGGGCGTCGATCAGGTCTTCCCCGTCGATGTGGAGACAATCGAACAGGAAGCAGGAGAGCGGTACCTCCTCACGCAGATCGGCGACGCTCAACCGACTCCCGAAACGCCCCATCGTGACCTGGAACGCGTGCGGTCGCCCGTCGGGACGCATGGCGATGGCCTCGCCGTCGAACACGGCCGATCGCAGCGACACGCGCGAGATCGCGTCGACGAGCTCCGGTACGCGGGCGGTCACATCGGCGAGGTTCCGGGTGAAGATCCGCACTTCGTCGCCGACCCTGTGCACCTGGATCCGGGCACCGTCCAGCTTCCATTCGACCGCGGCCGGGCTGATGCGCCCGAACGCGTCCTCGATGTCGTCCGCGGTCCGGGCGAGCATCGGCTGGATCGGGGTGAGCGGCGAGAGGTGGAACCGCTGTAAGCCCGCTGTCCCGTCCTCGATCGCCGCTTCGGCCGCCACGCCGAGATCCCCCGCGAGCATGGCCGCGCGTCGGACCTCCCCCGCCGGCACCCCGGCCGCTCGCGCGATCGCCTCGACCATCACGCCTTCGAGAGCGCCTTGCCTGATCTCCCCCGCAAGGAGGCCGCGGAGGAAGCGTTGCTCCGGTTCGGTCGCGCGCCCGAAGAGGTTGCTGAGCTCATCCTTCCGCAGCCGCTGCGAGCCACGACCCGCCAGTTCTCCGAGCCGACGGAAGGCCGCATCGACCTCGAGGAGCTCGAGCGTCGGTGGCGGATCGGCTGCCGGCGGCAGATCGCGCAACGACGCCCATCCGACACCGATGGCACCCTCCGGGAGCGCACCAGACAGGTAGGCGACCGCGGCCCTGACCTCTCCGGGCCTCAGCCCGACGAGACACGCTGCGAGTCGCTCGATCTTCCCTCGCCGGGACGACGTCTCGGCGACGTCGGCGGACGTCCGGGCGACCGACTCGAACAGCACGGTGCACACCTTCGCATGTGATCGGGCGCATGTGGGCGCGCGTTTGCGGAAGACCGCGCGAAGGCGTGGAATCCGCGTATCCAGCGTGAAAGGAGAGGACGATGGCGATACCGCCGCCGCCGCCACCACCGGCGTATCCGGTGAACCTGTCCGTCGAGTATCCGGATCGACCGCTCGATCGGCTCACGACGGCCTTCCGCATCTTCGTGGCGATCCCCATCATGATCGTGCTCGGGGCCGTGAGTGGCACCACATGGTCCTTCTACTCGTCGTCGGGGACCGTGCACGTGGTGGCCGGCGCCGGGGGTCTGCTGTTCCTCGGGCCGCTGCTGATGATCCTTTTCCGGCAGAAGTACCCGCGATGGTGGTTCGACTGGAACCTGGAGCTGCAGCGGTTCACGAACCGTGTGCTCGTCTACCTCTTGCTCATGGACGACCGGTACCCGTCGAGCGACCAGGAACAGGGTCTTCGCCTGGACTACGTCTATCCCGACGTGCCGCGCGAGCTGAACCGGTTCCTCCCGTTGGTGAAGTGGCTGTTGGCGATCCCCCACTTCATCGTCTTGGCGTTCCTGTGGATCGCGGTCTTCTTCGTCGTGATCGTGGCCTGGTTCGCGATCCTGTTCACCGGGCGGTACCCGAGGGGCATCTTCGATTTCGTCGAAGGGGTCGTTCGATGGGGGCAGCGGGTCGTCGCGTACGCGTTCACACTGGTGACGGACGTGTATCCGCCCTTCTCGCTGCGGCCGTAGGAGGCCGAACGGTTGGCCGGCCCTCCTTGTACGCTCGCATCAGCCGCTCGGCCCGCGTGGCGTCGAGATACTTGACGGCCTCACGCATCGTGACGCCGGATGCCCGGTGGGTGCGCGGCGCGATCCAGCGGTACACCTCGTCGTGCCGCTTCTTCGAGGTCTCTCGCAGGACCCAGCCGATCGCCTTCCGGATGAAGAACTCGGTCTCGTCGAGCATCGCGTCGGCGCGGCGCGCGAACGGCTCGAACGGAGCCCCGTGCTTCAACGGCGTCAGCTCCGCGAGCAGCGACGACCGCCGGACCCAGAAGTCGTCGTCGCGAGCCCACCGATCCAGCGTGCGTCGGACGCGGAGGTGCAGTCCCATCTCCCCAACCACATCGCCCGAGAGGACGTCCACCAGCGCCCACGTCCCCGACTCGCGGATCAGTCGCTCGATCAGCCGGAGATCCTCGGATCCTAGATCGTCGGCGTGGAGGTAAAGGATGAGCGCGGCGGCCATGCGGCGTTCGAACGTCGGAGCGCTCCAGAGCTCCTCGGCCAGGCGGACGGCGCCGTCGCGATCCAGCCCCGTGGCCGCCCGCCGAGTGACGCGCCTGATGTCGGCGAGCGTCGCCCCCAGGAAGTGCATGTCGCTCTTGAGGTAGCTCTTCTCGCCCTCCGCGCGTTCCGGAGAGCCGGAGCGTCTGAGCTCCGTCTCGATCGTCCGCGCGAGCTTCGCGACGTCGACGGGTCGGTCATGCATCCTGGATCACGGACTCCGCGCCCCGCGGAGCGGTGATCGGGTCGGCGTGACGATGGACGAGTCTCCAGTCGCCGTCCTCCCGACGGAAGATGCTGGTGCACCGGAGCGAGACCGGCGAGATGTCGGGCCTCCCGCCCATCCTCGCTTCGAACCGCTCGACCTCGACGACATATGCCACGTCGTCACCGACGTGTTCGGCGAGTCGATCGAACCCGACCGCTCGGCCACCTCGATACAGCGCCGCTGCGCGCTCCATCGTCTCGTTCACCGCCTCGAAGCCCAGCACGAAGGGCCCGAACGGATTGCCGAGCGTGACGTCGTCGGCGCGCGACCACAGGGCCGCCAAGGGTTCGTGTTCACCTTTCGCGAACCGATCCAACGCTTCGTGTTGCTGCTCGATCAGACGGTCGAACTCAGATGTCATGCGAGCCCCTCCCAGCTCGAGTTCCTCATGCGATCGACAGCGGGATCGGACGGAGCCCGGTGAACGACCCGGACCGCAACGGTTGGTCGTCGATCTCGGCATCGACGAAGCCGCTGGACGTGACCGCTCGGACGATCGCCTGGCGGTCGGCCTCGGTGCGGATCTTCGCCAGATCGCTCACTCCCAGCTCGACCCTCCCGAGGCGACCGAGGTGGCGCACGCGCAGATCTCGATAGCCCAAGGCCCGGAGAGCGGTCTCGGCGCGATCGATCTGCGCCAGCGCGTCCGGATCGACCGTGGTGCCGTAGGGCAGGCGCGACGCGAGGCACGGCATCGCGGGCTTCTCGGCGCTCGGGATGCGGAGGTCGGCGGCTACGCGGCGGACGTCGGCCTTCCGGAACCCCGCCTCGACGAGCGGATGGCGAACGTCATGCTCCGCGGCCGCGCGGAGCCCCGGGCGCCAATCACCGAGGTCGTCGACGTTGGCGCCGGAGAACATGGCCGCGTAGCCCTCGGCGGCGGCCACGGCGGCCAGCTGATCGTAGAGCTCGGACTTGCAGTGGTAGCACCGGTCGGATCCGTTCCGGCGGTACCCCTCGCGTCCCAGCTCATCCGTCGTGATCGCCCGATGCCCGATGCCCACGGCGGACGCGACGGCGCGCGCTCCATCGAGCTCCCCCGTCGCGAGGGCAGGCGACACGGCGGTCACGGCGAGCGCTCGATCACCCAGCACTCGCGCCGACGCAGCGGCGACGAGCGAGGAATCGACGCCACCCGAGAACGCGATCACGGCACTCGGCGTGGTCGCGATCGTCGCCTCCAGCTCACCGAGCGAGGTCATCGATCTCCTCGTTCGACCCGGCGGTCGCCATCGCGAGAGCTTCCGCCCAGATCTGTTTGACGGGGCGGCCGGTCGCGGCGGCGGCCGCCGCGCAGTCGTCGTGCTCGGGCATCAGGTTGACGACGGCGCCGCCCAGAAGGCCGATCTTGATGCGGATCGTCTTGCCCTCGATCCTCACCTCGCGGACCGCACGATCCAGCTCGTAGCGCCCTAGCTTCTGGACGCGCACGCCGAGCGTCGAGGAGTGCCGGAGCATCGTCTCGGCGAGGACGCGCTCGTCGGCAGGGCGGCCCAGGACGCTCAGCTGCACGCCCGGCCGTCCCTTCTTCATCTGGATCGGTGTGGTCCACGCGTCGAGCGCACCGGCCGCGCGACAAGCCTCGAGCACGTCGGGGACCAGCTCCGGAACGAGGTCGTCGACGTTGCTCTGGAGCACGACGGCCTCACCGGGCGGGGGTTCCCCAACGGTGGCAGCGTCGCCGATCGTCAGACGAAGGATGTTCGGACGATCCACGTGCTCACGGGAACCCGCGCCGACACCCACGGCTGCCACCGTCATCGCCGGGAGTTCCCCGAACGCGTCTGCCGCGGTCGCGATCGCAGCGCCGGTCGGCGTGACCAGTTCGCCCGGCGTCGAGACGCCGTACACGGGCACATCGACCAGGAGCCGAAGCGTGGCCGGGCCGGGCAGCGGCAACGGGCCGTGATCGCCCATGGCGACCCCGCGACCGAGCGGGATCGGTGCACACACGAGGAGGTCGATCCCCAAGGCGTCGAGCAACGCGAAGGTGCCGCAGATGTCCACCAGGGTGTCGTCGCCGCCGAGCTCGTGCAGGACGATGTCGTCGGGCTGGGCCCCGTGAACCTCGGCCTCGGCCGCGACCAGGCGATCGAATACCTCGATCGAGCGGGTGCGCACCCGATCGGGAAGCGACGCCTCCTCGATCAACGTGCGTATCGAGGCCGCGGTGCGCCCACCCCCGGGTGTGGTGCGCACGTCAACGTGCGTGGCGATGAGGCCCGACCGCTCCGAGCGGTTGACATCGATCCTGATGTCTCGGAGGCCGACCGCCCGGACGGTGTCGTCGAGAGCGGTGCGCGGTCCACCGGCGTCGAGCAACGCAGCGAGGAACATGTCGCCCGCGAGCCCACCGACCGGATCCACGTACGCGACTCGGGTCACGACGCGCGAACCTCCGCCCGACGAGCGATCCGGGCAGCGACGGACCCTGCACCCAAGCCGTCGTCGATCCCTACGACCGCAAGGCCGTCCGCGCACGAGCACAACATCGCGTTCAACGCCGTCTGGCCGCCGTGCGCGGAGCCGTAGCCGACGCTCGTCGGAACGCCGATCACGGGACAGGCCGCGAGTCCGCCGATCACACTCGCGAGCGCGCCGTCCATCCCCGCGACGACCACCACGACGTCGGCTCGGTCCAGGTCGGGGATCACCGGAGCGAGCCGGTGCAGGCCGGCGACGCCGACGTCCTCGTGGACGATCACGTCCGTGCCCAGCAGCTGCGCCCGGATCCTGGCCTCGTGCACGATCGGCCCGTCCGAGGTCCCGGCGGACACGATGAGGACGATCCCGCGACGCTCGATCGGGTCGCGTTCGACCCACACGGCGCGCGCTCGCTCGTCCTCCATCGCATCGGGGAGCACGGCGCGGACGGCCGCTCGCATGTCTGCGTCCGCCCGGGTCACGAGCACGCTCGAGGCGCCCGCTTCGGCGAGCGCCAGCGCGATCCGCGCCACCTGGTCTGGCGTCTTCCCCGACCCCAGGATCACCTCAGGGGCACCCTGCCGGAGCTCACGGTGCGTATCGACGCGCGCGAACCCGAGATCGCGGTACGGCAGGTCGGACAGCAGTTCGGCGGCCTCATCGGGCGCCACCGCATGATCCGCCACCGCCGAGAGGAGCTGATCCAACCGGCTCCGGGATGTCACGGCGGGAGTCTACGCACGTGGTCGCCTCAGCCGGCGAACGGCGTCTCCGCGATCCCGCGGACACCCGGCGTGCACGCGAGCACGCTGCCGGCGAGCGGCTCTTCGGCGATCTGGGCGTCGGTCAGCGTCTCGGTCGCGGTCGTGATGTACAAGGTCCTCAGGTCCGGGCCGCCGAACGCGCACCCGGTCCCCCGCGAGACCGGCAGATCGAGGATCCGGTCGATCCCTCCGTCCGGGTCGTAGCGAACGAGGCGGCCGTACACGGGTTGAGCGCTCCACACGAACCCCTCACGGTCCACCGTCAGACCATCCGGGAACCCACCGGCCTCCGGGTCGAGCTGCACGAACGGACGCCGTCCGTCGATCTCGCCGCTGTCCGGATCGAAGTCGAACGCGAAGATGGCGTACCGGAAGCTCTCCGTGTGGTACATGACCCTGCCGTCGGGACTCCAACCCATCCCGTTCGAACACTTGACCTCGTCGTGCATGCGGGTGATCCGCCGATCCGGATCCAATCGGTACAGCGCTCCCGTCGGCGCGCGCCAGTCCTCGGCTCCCATCGTGCCCGCCCAGAGTCGACCTTGGCGGTCACACCTGCCGTCGTTGAATCGGTTCCCGCTGCGATCCGGTTCGGGGTCCTCCAGGAGCTCCAGATCGCCCGAATCCGGGTCGTAGAACGCGAAGTTCTTGCGCATCGAGAGGACGAGGCCACCTTGCGCTCGCGTCGACACCGACGTCACCCAGTCGGGAAGGTCGAACGTGCGATGGTCGCCGTCGAACGGACGGTAGATGTGGATCCGCTGCCCCGGGATGTCCACCAGGTAGAGCCGCTGCGACTTGACGTCCCACAGGGGCGCCTCACCGACGACGTTGCGGGCACGGATCGCAACCGACACATCGGTCGGCGTCGGTTCGATGTCCGGCGGTCTTCCCGTTCGATCCATCGCGCTAGAGCCAGTTGGCGCGGCGGAACAACCAGTACAGGCCGACGGACGCGCCGATGATCAGGATCCCCGAGGCAACGACCCCCCAGGGTTGCGAGAAGCCCGGGTAGGGGACGTTCATCCCGTAGTAGCCGGTGACGAGGGCCGGGACCGCGATGATCGCCGCCCAGCTGCTCACCTTCTTCACGATCAGGTTCTGCCGATAGTCGCGCAGGCTGAGGTTCGTCTCGACGATCGTGCTCACCAGATCACGGAGCGAATCGGACGACTCACCCACGCGCAGGATATGGTCGTACACGTCCTGGAAGTAGGGATAGAGCTCTTCGGCGATCGGCGAGTGTTCTCGCCGCATCAGGCTGCTGATCGCCTCTCGCATCGGCACGACGAGACGATGGAACCGGACCATCGCTCGGCGCATATCGAACCAGTGGCGCTGCTTCGCCGGATCGAGCGGGCGATCGGCGAAGATCCCGTCGCTGACCCTCTCGTAGTACTCGTCGAACGCCTGGATCGTGTCGAAGTAGCCGTCGACGATCACGTCGAGCAGGCCGTAGAGGAGGAAACTGACCCCGTAGGCGGCGAGGTCCGGCGATCGGTCCCAGCGCTCGAGCACCCGATCGATCGGGAAGAGGTCGTTCTCGCGGACCGTGATGAGCCAGCGCTCGTTGATGAACGCATCGACCTCCGTCTCGTTGAGACGGCCCGCATCGACGTCGACGCGCACGGCATTGCACGACAGGAACAGATGCGTTGCGTACCGGTCGAGCTTGGGACGCTGGTGAGGTTCCAGGGCGTCCTCGACGGCGAGCTCATGCAGCCCGAGCTCGGCGGCCAGCTCGTGAAGCTCTTCCTTCGTCGGGCCCGAGAGATCGACCCACACGATGGTCTCCGGATCCACCAGGTGCTCGGAGACATCGGAGACCGGGAACCCCTCGGCCTCGAGGATCCCCTTCCGGTACACCCGCGTCATGGGTCCACCCATACGTACGGCCCTCCCGCGCCCCGCGAGGGAACGCATCCTTCACTCGTCGGATTATCCAACGCCTGGGACGCCTATCCCTCCTGAACGGCGTATCTCGGGTGGTTCCACGGGTCCCTCGCCCACTCGCTCTCCGTACGGTCGCGTGCGACGACCGGAAGGAGGAACCATGAAACGTCTCTTCACGACCTTCGTTGCCGTGCTCGCGGTCGTGGCCTCGCTCGGCACGACTCCAGCCTGGGCGGGAGATGCTCCGAGCAACGATCTCATCGGAGCCGCGACCGACATCACCGGGCTCCCCTTCGTCGACACCATCGACACACGAGCCGCCGCCGCCGATGGCCCCCGCTTCTGCTCGCGTTCGAACGGGCATTCGGTCTTCTACCGGTTCCGCTCATTGACCGATGTCCGTCTGCAGGCTGCGACGCTCGGGAGCGACTACGACACCGTTCTCTCGGTGTTGCGCGGGCGGGTGCGTCACCTCGAGAAGGTCGCCTGCTCGGATGACGCATACGAGTCGCAGTCGGTGGTTCATTTCCGAGCGGACGCGGGGGTGAGGTACACCATCGAGGTCTCGAGTTACGGTGGCAACCGAGGAGGAGATCTCGCGTTCTCCCTGCAGGCATTGCCACTCCCGGCACTCGTCGTGGATGCCGAGATCACGAGCGGGGCGATGGACATCGTCTCGGGCGATGTGACGCTGGAGGGGACGCTTGCCTGTTCGAACCCGAGCGCCGCGGTGATCACAGGAGAGCTCCGGCAACGTCGGAACGACCTGTACATCGCTCGGGCCCACTTCTGGGAGACGGTGCGATGTGGCGATCCGGCAGCGTGGTCGATCCAGCCTGAATCACAGAACGACATCTCGTTCGCAGGAGGTGACGCGAAGTTCGTCTTCACCATCTGGGCGTACGACGGAGCCACGTGGGAAACCCTTGAAGGGACCCAGGTGATCACGTTGTCGACGTGATCACAGGAGGCCGAGCTGACGGAGCAGGCTGATCCCTGCTCCGTCACCACGGTCGCTACGTCACGAACCGGGTCGTGAGCCTGCCGTCGCCGCCTCCGAAGGATCCGTCTGGCGCCCCGGTCTCTGTGAGCCGCACCAGCGCAGCCTCGAGGGACCGGCCCCACGTTGGCGCCGCCTTGCCGACGAGCACAGGCCGTGACGACGGGTCCACGAAGAGGTTCGCCGCTTGGCTCCACCCACCGGGGGTCGCTGCGATCCGGACGATCCCGTCGGAAGAGAAGGTCCCGTCGATCGTCCCGCCGGCTGCGAGCCGAGCCACGACGAACTGCGGCATCGCCGTCCCGGGATCCGCCCACCCACCGAGCACCACCCGGCCCTGGGCGTCCGTCCCGATGCCCGTCAGGTGCACCGGACGGTTCCGCGCTGCGACGGCGACCTTCGTCTCGCCGCCGATGCCGAAGCTCGCGTCCGGCTGCCCGGTCGAGGTGAACCGCGCGGCGCAGAACTGGTCACCGTGGCTATCCATCCAGTCGATGCCCCCGACCACGACCCTGCCGCCGGCGATCGCGAGGTCCTGCGCGCGGCAATCGGATCTCGCGAACCCCGGGAAGCCGGAGGACGCCGAGCCGAAGGACGTGTCCCGCACGCCGGCGCCCGAGAACCTGACGACACCGTTCGACGTCAGGACGTAGTACTCGCCGCCGAGCCTCGAGACCCCGGCTGCGAACAGGTCTTGCCCGGTCCCGTCGTCGTCGCCGAGCTCGAGGAGGGTCTGCCCACCGGCGAACGTCGGATCCAGCTCGCCGCTCGGCCTGAGGCGGGTCACCCGAACGGACGCGCACGGGCGTCCTGTCCACTCATTGATCTGACAGAAGTACGTGGTTCCGCTCCAGGCCGTATCCGTCACCACGATCCGCCCGTCCGCCTGGACGAGCAGACCTTCGGGCTCTCCGTCGAGCTTGAAGGTGCCCCTCCTCGCGAAGCTCCGGTCGAGTGCTCCGGTCGGCGTCAGTCGCACGATCCGACCCTCACGTAGCGGATCCCGCATCGCGACGACGATCGCGCCGTCGCCCTGGACGGCGATCGCCTGAGCCTCGACGGATCCGCGAACATCGAGGGTGCGGATCCCGTCACCGCTGAACGTCGTGTCGAGGACCCCCGACTGGAGGTAGCGAAGCACGTCGACGTCGAGGTCGCCGGTCGCGTCCTCCACCGTCGCGGCCACGACGATCTTCCCGTCGGCCTGGACCTTCACGTCCCGTCCGCGCGCGAGCAACGGCGTCGGCGGCGGGACGGCCGCCTCCACCAGGAACACGTCGGGCGTCACCGATGCGTCCCCAGCGACGAGCCGCGGTGAGGAGGTGCGCACCAGTACGGCGCTCCCGTCGCCCGAGGCGTCGATGACCTGGAACCCCGTATCCCAGCCAGGCACGGCCACGCGCAGCACCTCGATCCGTCCGGTCGCGGTGTCGATCGCTCGGAGGACGTCACCACCGGTGAACGACCGGCTCGCGCTCGTGGGCAGGGCGAACCCTTCACCCGGCGATCGAGTCTGCTCTCCCGTCGTCCGGTCCAGGAGCACGCCGGTGACGCGCGACCACGGGTCGTCGAACGGCGAGTCCGGGCGGCTCGGAACGCTCGGACGCCACGACCAGCCCACGTACCGACCGTCACCGCTGACCCTGAGGTCATCGATGAAGCTGCAGTCACCGCTGACGATCGTTCCGTCGGTGTCGGCCACCAGGTCGACGATCGTGATCCTCGCCCAGTCGCAGTCACCCGACGTGCCGTTCGCGTTCAGGACCCAGAGGACGAACCGGCCGTCGGCGCTGATCACCGGGTCGCTGAACGACCCGTAGTCCTCGTTGAACCCGAGCTGGCGGGTCGTGCCCGCAACGCGGTCGCGAACGTAGACGCCGTCATCGTCGAACGACTCCGGGGAGGGACTGAGGTTGGGCGCCTGGGACCGGAACGCCACGTACCGCCCATCGGCGCTGATCGCCGAACCGGAGGACGACCCGTTCGCCTGGGCCGCGTGGTCGGTGAGGCTGATCCGCCGGGTGGTCCGCGCCCGGCGGTCACGGATGAAGACGTCCGTCGCCCCGTTCGTGTCGCTCGGAACGAGGTTGGTCGCGTCCGAGATGAACACGACGTAACGTCCGTTCGCGCTCACGTGGGCCTGACGGCTGGCGCCGTTCGCCTGTGCTGCCGTCGAGGGAACGCTGATCCTCCGGATCGAGTCGCGACCGCGGTCGAGCAGATAGACGTCATCCACACCATTCGTGTCGCCGGGAACCCGGGCGACTTCCGTGGTGAACACGACGAACCGGCCAGAGTCGGTCATGTCGTCGGCGTCGGTGATCGGCAGACGCGTGATCTGTCCCGGGGTAGCGGCCGAGGGCGGCGAAACCACGACCTGGACGACGGGCAGAGCGATGCTGAGCGCGTACACGGTGATGAGGCGCCTCATCTCGACCCCCGTCAGGTCTGCCTGTGGCCAGGCTAGTGTGCCGAGCGGGCCGCGGTCGAGGGGGGTTCCCGGGGCGTGGTGACGAACATCGAAGGGCGGTCCTGGGTAGGGGGGCGATATGGCCAAGATCGAAGTCTTCATCAGCGTCAGCCTGGACGGCGTGATGCAGGCGCCCGCCCGACCGGACGAGGACACGCGTGGCGGCTTCACGCGTGGCGGGTGGGCGGTGCCCTACGCCGACCCGGCGATGTGGGAGGACATGGGAAGGGCGGGCTCGATCCTGCTCGGTCGTCGGACGTACGAGGACTTCTACGACGTGTGGCCGAAGCGGACCGACAACCCGTTCACCCCCGTGCTCAACGCGTCGCAGAAGTACGTGGCGTCGCGGACGCTCGAGGAACCGCTCCCCTGGGAGAACTCCGTCCTCCTCGGAAGGGATGTCCCAGCCGCGATCGCGGAACTGAAGGAGAGCGTCGACCGGGACGTCGTGATCCTCGGCAGCGGAGAGCTGGTCCGATCGCTGATGCCGACGGGGCTGATCGATCGATACGTGCTGTCGATCCATCCGCTCGTCCTGGGCACGGGCCAACGCTTGTTCGTGGACGGCGGTCCACCCGAGGATCTCGAGCTCGACGGATGTCGAACGACCGCGACGGGAGTGATGATCGCAACGTTCGCAACCGGGCCGTGCGGCTGACGGGTCAACCCTGTTCGACCCCATTGGACCGCCCCCACCAGAGCGTGCTCACGCCGCTCGACCGCGCGAGGTTCGGAGGCAGACAACCTGGGCGCGCTTGACGCGCGACGTTCGACTACTGTTCATCCCGCAGCAACCTCTCCACGTGGGAAGGACCATCGGTGGCCGACGACCTCCAGGATCGCCTCGACGAGCAGCTCCGGTATTACCGCGCCCGGGCGCCCGAGTACGACGAATGGGCGCTCCGGGAGGGAAGGTTCGCTCGAGGGTCCCGCGAGCGAGCCAAGTGGTTCGCCGAGATCGCGAAGCTCGAACGAGCCCTCGACCGGTTCCACCCATCCGGCAAAGTCCTGGAACTGGCGGGCGGGACCGGTCAATGGACCGAGCGATTGGTCCGGTACGCCGACCGACTCACGGTCCTCGATGCCGCGGAGGAGGTCCTGGTCCTGAACCGGCGCCGTGTGGGCGACGGCGTGACGCACATCCATGCCGACGTGTTCTCGTGGCGGCCCTCGGAGACCTACGACGTCGTCTTCTTCTCCTTCTGGCTCTCCCACGTGCCGCCGGCCCGGTTCGAAGAGTTCTGGGGCCTGGTCCGGAGGGCACTCGCACCCGGCGGCCGCGTCTTCTTCATCGACAACCTGGCGAGTCCGGAAGCGGCGGCGTTGGATCCGGAGCATCCGGGCCCGGAAGAGGGATCGGTCACCCGACACCTTTCGGACGGACGCGCGTTCCGGGTATGGAAGGTGCTCCATCGACCGAAGCAGCTCGAGGAAGAGCTGGCCAGGATCGGTTGGGATGCGGCCGCGCACCGAGCCGGGCACTTCTTCCTCCACTGCCGCGCGACCCCGCGGATGGACAGGGACCCCGCCGACTGACGGCGGGCTTACCGCACACCGTTCGCGCGCAGGAACTCCTTGGCCACGGCGGCCGCGTCCCGTCCATCGATCACGACCTCGCCGACGAGTTCGGTCACCTTCTCGGTTGAGAGAAGGGCGCTCACCGCGTCGAGCAAGCGCCGAACCTCGGGGTTCGACTTCTCCGCGCGGATGACGGGCGTGATGTTCTCCGCGTTCTGGAGGCCTCGGTCGTCGACCAGTGGGACGAACCCGTTCTCCCCGATGCTCGGGTCCGTGGAGAACAGC
>JBKOUM010000177.1:0-2951 GCA_046723385.1 Actinomycetota bacterium | reverse complement strand
GGCTGGCGCTCAGAGAGGTTGTGACATGTTCGCTGAGGCAGCCCTCCGTTACTCGTAGACTTCTGCGCTTAGTGACTCTGCCACCTTCGATATCCTCGCCGAGCTTTTCGAGGTGATCGTATGGTCGGAGACCCGAGCCCGGTCCTCATATTGAGTTCCCAGCCCTGGATCCCTGCCCCATGTCCTACCAAGATCGGACCTATCCTCTGTGCCGCCGCTTGCGCGGCCGCGACCTTCTCGTCGTGGTCACGCTGGAGCTCGCGTTGCACGCGCGCGTTCTCGAAACGCCGCATCGCCCAGCGAGGTGGTTTGACTTGGGAATGGATCTTCACGTGCGTCGCGGAACGGTTCGAGAGAGCGAACGCCTCTGACTCGGCGAAGAGCGTCGCCATAACCATGTCGCGCTTGAGGTGCTTCACGCTGTGGCCCTCGTCGTCGGTTCTCCACGCGCAGAGCTGGTCGATGTAGGCGTCGATGCGGGCGTTCTCGACGTAGGTCCCGCCGTAGGGGAGGGTGACGAGGCCCTCATCGAAGAGCGTCACGAGGGTCGTGATGTCGAAGCTGTCGGACTCCGACCGCGCACCTGTCCCGGTGGCGGTCTTGTACACCTTGACCTTCGCGCCCAAGGAAGCGAGCTGCTTCCTCAGCCGGTCGTGGTTGATCAACGACGCCTGCGTCGAGGCGAGCTCGATGATGCAGCTCCGCAACCGAACCTCCGCGGCGTAAGGCTGCCCGATCTCGATGATCGCATCGACGACGACCTCCCACGTCCGCATCCCGGCCTCGTTGAACACGTCGAGCAGGAACCTTCGTTCGTTCAATCGGAAGCGTCACGCCGTCCACTATCGACGCAATGTGTGGGTCTCGTCCGGCCGGTTGGGTGGTGCAGTCGGCGCTGGGAACCCGTAAGTCGCCCAGAAATAGAGGCCGCCTCCACCTAGCACGAGCCAGAGGCTCGCCCGGAGCGTCCAGTCTGGCGGGAACAATGTGGTGGCGAAGTAGTAGACGGCGAGTCCGATCCCGGCGGTAGCGAGCACGAGCCCAACGATCTTCAGAAGGGTTGGGAGCATCGGTCTTGCGGCAGGACCTGCCAACTCCTTGAGCGTCGGTCGATCCGCTCGCACTTGGTCGTACCACCACGTCGCGAGAGTCCCGAGAACCGCCCCGACGGCCATGATGATCGTCGCTTGCTCGCCGAAGTCACTGACGCGGCTCCCGCCCAGGATGGCGAAGGCGCTGAGAGCGGACACGATTCCCGTGATGGCGAGCCACCCAATGAACCACGCGAGGATCGGGTACTTGTCGCGGCCCTTTCTCCACCCGTTGTAGTTGATCCAGGCGACCACGCCGAGGCCGAGAATCGCAACAAGCCCCGAGGCGATCCCCACGATGGCTACGGCGCGTGAGAACGGCGTTCCAGGTTTGATCGTTGGTGTTGTCGTTCGCATGCCCATATCTTCGGCGCACAACACGAGCGAGACAAGCGGAACATCTGAGATGCCCTCGGGTATCCTCGCGCCCAAGAAGATCGTGGCAGTCCGGGTCAGCCGCCTCCGGACCCGATCAGAACGGCTACACGATCTTCTCGCAGCCTTTTAGCGAGGGCGCACTCCGAGCGCTACGCGGCCAAGCGCCTCAACGTTCATCTCCCGGGTTATCCAACGGATGCCGAAGCTTGCGAACTGGGTGACGAACTCGCTCGCAACTTCGTGCAACTCTCGGATTCTTAGCCCAGACGGTGAGCCCCCGGCTGGTGGTCCAGTACCACCAGCTCGAAGGCGTCCTGAGAGAACGGGTCGCTGCGTTGCGAATTTGAGGTCAGCGATGTGTCGAGGAACGTCCGCCGCGAAGGCCGTTCCATAGCCCTCCCGCATGAGCTACAGGTCGGTCCCCTCGCCACCATCGGGCAGAGGGTAGGGACGAGCGACGAGCGTGGTCGGGCCGATCTCACTGCCGGGAGTCGAGCAGCTGCCGCGCGCGCGCCTCGAACGACGCGGGCACGAACACGTACACGGGCCCCGTCGGGTACGGCGCGTCGAGGCCTTCCCCCTTCAGCAGAACCGGGATCCCCTCGCTCTCGAGGCGCCCCCTCGCGAGCTCGCCTTCAACGACCGATGCCGTCGTGAGCACGTTGACGAACTCGTCGGCCATACCCACCTATCCGAACGTGAACGCGAACGCCTCGGCGCCGGCGTCGAGGAACTCGATCTCGAACGTGCGGTCGTCGATCCGACCCTGCTGCCGGATCAGCTGGTACATCCGCTGTTCGTCGAGCAGACCCGATCCGTCCTCGTCGACGTCGGTCCCGCGCGCGGAGCCAGGTGACGCTCCGTCGATGGAAACCCGGAACGGAACCGGCGTTTCGTGAGCTGCGGGGCCCATCACGAGGTGGACGTCCCGAGCGTGGAACCGGAATGTGATGCGCCCCTTCGGCTTGTTGAGGACGACGGCCTCGGGCGTCATCGTCCAGTTGCCCATGAGGGTCCAGTGGTTGCGCCGCAGCGAGCGCGCTCCTTCATCCGGGCGATGCCGCCCCCACGCCGAACCCTCGGACGTGTCGTAGTTCTGGGCGCGCCGTGAGCCGAGGTATTCCTCGGGAGACTCCAGGTCGTCCCAATCCGCCGCGACCTCGGGACCACGAGGATCGACCGGCGCGAGCTCGTCGGTCACATCCTCCGCTCCGGCGTCTCGGAGGAGCTGCTGGATGATGTGCTCCGAACGCTCGTAGTCACCCTCGCCGAACCGGTGGTGTCGTATGCGTCCCTCCGCGTCGATGAAGTACAGGGCCGGCCAGTAGTTGTTGGAGAACGCGGTCCACACGGCGTAGTCGTTGTCGACGGCGATGGGGTTCGTGACCTCCATCTCCTTGAGCGCCGTGCGCACGTTCTCCAGGTCGTGCTCGAAGGAGAACTCCGGTGTGTGCACGCCGATCACGACAAGCCCGTGACGCT
>JBKOUM010000224.1:0-24736 GCA_046723385.1 Actinomycetota bacterium | reverse complement strand
CCGGGGTGCGGCCCGGCGCCCCGGTCGGGGGCGTCCGGCGAGAGGGCGTTCGGATCGCCGTCTCGCCGGACGCCGCCCAGCTCACGGCGGACGCCGTGATCCTCACGACGCCGGCCTCCGTGACGGCGGCGCTGCTCGCAGAGCTCGCACCCGCCGCCGTCCCCCACCTCCGTAGCATCCCCGCGGCGTCGACCGCCGTGGCGCTCTTCGTCTTCCCGGAGGGAACGGACCGGCTGCTGCCGGACGCGTCCGGGTTCGTCGCTCGACGCGGCGCGCTCCCGATCACCGCGGCGACGGCTCTCTCGAAGAAGTGGCCCAGTCCGGCGTTCGGTTCTCGTGCCGTCGTCCGCGCATTCGTCGGCGCCGCCGGGTCGGAGCGTGAGCTCGACCGGCCCGACGACGAGATCCTGCGGAGCTCGAGCGAAGCCGTGAGCGGCGTCTACGGTCTCCCCGACCCGGAGGACCAGGCGCTCGTCCGCTGGCCCGACTCGATGCCGCAGTACCTCGTGGGTCATCTGGGTCGCGTCGCGTCGATCCGAGCGTCGCTCCCCGCGGGCGTCCACGTCGCCGGCGCCGCATACGGCGGCGTCGGCATCCCCGACCGGGTCCGTGAGGCGAACGAGCTCGCCGAGCGTCTGACGGGTCCGGACTATCCTGAGGGCCCGTGAAGCTCGTCACCTGGAACGTCAACTCGCTCAAGCAGCGACTGCCACGGCTGCTCGCGATGATCGAGCGCCACCAGCCTGACGTCGTCCTGCTGCAGGAGACCAAGGTCGAGGACGTGCAGTTCCCGACGATGGAACTGGTCGCCGCGGGGTACGAATGCGCGACGTTCGGGCAGCGCGCCTACAACGGCGTCGCGATCCTGTCGCGCGTCGGGCTCAAGGACGTCCGGTACGGCTTCGATGGCGATCCCGCCCCCGCACAGTCGCGGGTGATCTCCGCGGTCGCCGGCGACCTCCGCGTGATCGGAATCTACGTGATCAACGGCAAGGCGGTCGGCGATCCGGCGTACGAGCTCAAGCTCGCGTGGCTCGACGCGTTGCGGGTCTGGCTGGGGTCCACGTTCGACCCCGACGATCCGCTCGTGATCGCCGGGGACTTCAACATCGCTCCGGACGACCGCGACGTCTGGGATCCCGACCTGTGGCGGGGGAGCAACCTCGCGAGCGAACCCGAGCGCGCGGCGCTCGCGGCGCTCCGGGCCTGGGGCCTGACGGACCTGGGACGTCAGGCGGCGGGCGATGTCCCGGGGCCGTTCTCGTATTGGGACTACACGGCGGGTGCGTTCCACAAGGGCTGGGGTCTGCGGATCGACCTGGCGCTCGGGACGGCTCCTGTCGCGGAGCGCCTCGAGTCGGTCGCCGTCGACCGCGACGAGCGCAAGCCGACCTACGGCGAGGGGAAGCCGTCGGATCACGCGCCGGTGGTCGTGACGCTCGCCTGATCCCTCAGACCATCTTCTCCGGCACGACCGCCTCGTCGTACTCCGCCTCGGTCAGGTAGCCCAACGCGAGCGCGGCCTCCTTGAGCGTCGTACCTTCGCGATGCGCCTTCCTCGCGATCTCCGCGGACTTGTCGTACCCGATCTTTGGGGTGAGCGCGGTGACGAGCATCAACGACCGGTGGACCAGGTCCTCGATCCGCTCTCGGTCGGCGTCGAGACCTTCGATGCAGAACTCCCGGAAGGTCCGGCAGGCGTCGGCGAGCAGCACGGTCGAGTGCAGGAGGTTCCGGATCATCACCGGGTTGAAGACGTTGAGCTCGAAGTTCCCCTGCGATCCCGCGATCTTGATCGTCGTGTCGTTGCCCATCACCTGCGTCGCGACCATCGTCATCGCTTCGGACTGCGTCGGGTTCACCTTCCCGGGCATGATCGAGGAGCCGGGTTCGTTCTCGGGGAGCCGGAGCTCGCCGATCCCGGCTCGCGGGCCCGACGCGAGCCATCGGACGTCGTTCGCGATCTTCATCAGGGATCCGGCGAGCGTGGCGAGCGCGCCCGACATGAACACGACGGCGTCGTGCGCGGCGAGCGCGGCGAACATGTTCGGCGCCTGGACGAACGGGAGTTCGGTGATCGACGCGATCTTCACGGTGCAGAGCTCGCCGAAGCCCTCCGGCGCGTTCAGCCCCGTCCCGACCGCCGTCCCGCCGATCGCGAGCTCATAGAGGGCGGGGAGCGCCCCCTCGATGCGTTCGATGTCCGCGTCCAGCTGCGCCACGTACCCGGAGAACTCCTGGCCGAGCGTCAGGGGCACCGCGTCCTGGAGGTGCGTGCGCCCGATCTTGACCAGACCGGCGAAGGCCGTCGCCTTCGCGTCGAGCGCGTCGCGGAGGGCGCGGACGCTCGGGAGCAACCGCTCGACGATCGCCGTCGCGCCGGCGACGTGCATCGCCGTCGGGAACGTGTCGTTCGAGGACTGGGACAGGTTGACGTGATCGTTGGGGTGCACCGGAGTCTTCGACCCCAGCTCGCCGCCCAGGAGCTCGATCGCGCGGTTCGCGATCACCTCGTTCGCGTTCATGTTCGTCTGGGTGCCCGACCCCGTTTGCCACACGAACAGCGGGAACTGGTCGTCGAGCATCCCCGAAGCCACCTCCTCGGCAGCGGCCACGATCGGTGTACCGATCGCCCCGTCGAGCACACCCAGTTCCATGTTCGCCTGCGCCGCGGCGGCCTTCAGGATGCCCATCGCGTGGATGACCTCGCTCGGCATCCGGTCCGCGTCGGGCCACCCGATCGAGAAATGGTGGATCGAGCGCTGCGTCTGCGCGCCCCAGTACCGCGTCGCGTCGACCTCGATCGGACCGAACGAGTCGGTCTCCGTGCGGTGTGGGGTCATCGTGGGCGCGATCCGCCGTCCATCGACACCATGGTACGGGGCGACGGCGCCGCCGGAACGGAGCGTGAGCTAGGGTCGATGCATGCGCGTGGGTCTGCGGTGGATCGGCTTCGTGCTGCCGCTGGGCGCCCTCCTCGTCGCGTGCTCGACCACCGTGACGAGCTCCGGATCGCCGGCCTCTCGGCCTTCCACCGCGACCAGCGATCCGTCCGACGCACCGACCCCCGATCCGACCGCCGGATCCCGGGCGGTGAGGTTCGGTGCCGGCGAACACGTGCGATTGGCGGGGCGTGTCTTCGGCTCCGGCTCGGTCGGCGTCGTGCTGGCTCATCAGGTCGACAACGACCAGAGCGCGTGGTTCCCGTACGCGCGGCGCTTGGCGGCGCGGGGGTACCGCGTGCTCACCTTCGATCTCCGCGGGTACTGCCCGGGCGGCGTCGATGGCTGTTCGTCCGGCAACCCCGACGTCGAGGCGAGCGCCGACGATGTCGATGCCGCGGTCCGCTTCATCCAGGGAGGTGGCGTGCGGACGGTGTTCCTGATCGGTGCGAGCGTCGGCGGCCAGGCGATCCTGGTGAGTGCCGCACGGTCAGGTGGAACGATCGCGGGTGTCGTATCCCTGTCGGCTCCGGAGTTCTTCGCGTACGAGATCACGGCGGGGACGTTGGCCGGTGTGACGATGCCCTCGCTCTTCATCGCGGGCCGCAGTGATGGAGACGCCGCCGCGTCGGCGAGGGACTTCTCACGATGGGTCAGGGGTCCGACCGACCTGCTGGTGATCGACACGGCCGAGCACGGGACGGACCTGGTCTCGCCGGCGTCACCCACCGTGGCGCGAACGGTGTCCGGCCGGATCTTGGCGTTCCTGGACCGGTACGCGAGCGGATAGGGTTTCCGCACGATGGAGATCGCTCGGGCGGCAGACGGGAACTTCGAGGAGGGTGACGCCGGCCGGTTCAGCGGTGAGGTCTGGCTCCGCGGCACGATCACCGCGTCCGACGGAACGAACATCGGGATCGTCCACTTCGCGCCCGGCGCCCGGACCCACTGGCACCGCCACCCCGGCGGCCAGTTCCTCTACGGGGTGAAGGGAAAGGGTCGTGTGCGGACGCGCGACGAGACCGGGCATGTCCTCGAAGCCGGCGACGTGATCCACGTGGAGCCGGGCGAATGGCACTTCCACGGCGGGACGCCCGCATCGCCGCTGATCCACGTCGCCGTCAACGGCGGCGGCGCACCCGACTGGGGCGACCCCGTCACGGATCAGGAGTACGGGGAGACGTTCTGAGCGACTCCGACGTCCGCGAGCTGTACGGGGTCCCGCCCGAGCGGTTCATCGAAGCGCGAGATCGATTGGCGTCGGAGCTCCGCGACGCCGGGCAGGACGACGACGCTGCGGCCGTGAAGAAGCTCCGCAAGCCGAGCGTGGTCGCCTGGGCGCTCAACGCGGCCGCGCGCGAGGCGCCCGACGACGTCTCCGCGCTGCTCGAGGCGGGGGAGGACCTTCGCCGGGCCCAGCGCAAGGCCTTGTCCAAGGCGGGCACCGACGACCTGTTCGTGGCGACCGAGGCCCGGAAGCGAGCGACCCGCGCGGTCGCGGATCGCGCCGTCGAGGCGCTCGGGGAGCGCGGCGCGACGCACCGGGACCGGATCGTGTCGACGCTCGAGGCGGCATCTCTCGACCGGGAGCTCGGCCAGCGTCTCCGGAACGGCACGTTGGACCGCGACGCCCAGCCGACGAGCGGGTTCGGGGCGATCGAGGGGTTCGAGGTCCTCGAGGGAGGGGCCGCGGCGGAGCAGAAGCCGACCGAGTCGGCCGAGGCCCGTCGGGAACGAGCCCGCGAAGCGAAGGAGGCCGAGCGCGCCGCGGTCCGGGCGGAGCGAGCCGCTGAACAGGCCGTCGTGCGCGCAGCGGATCTCCACGCGAAGGCGGTGGCCGCGGAAGCGGCGGCACGCGAAGCGGAGACGGAGGCGAAGCGGCTCGGGGACGAAGCGAAGATGGCGCGCAAGCGCGCGGATCGAGCGTCGAGGGATTGAGCCGGTTGCGGATCCCCGCGAGGCTAGGTCGGGCGCGGCTGCCAGTCGGGATCGCTCGCGTTCCATGCGATCCGGACCGGAGGCGTGAGCCCGTTCGCGGCGACCCGGAACACCGAGACCTTGCCTCCTGACACGAAGAGCGTGTACACGATCGTCCGTCCGTCGCTCGGAGCCCACGCGGGATCCTCCGCGAACCGGTAGCTCCACACGCCGAAGTGGGTCACTTCCTTGAGGCCCGTTCCGTCCGATGCGACGTGGACGATGTTCGATACATCGGGGCCGTCGGAGGATCCACCGTTCCATCCCCAGCGGGCAACGGCGATCCTCCGGCCGCCGGGACTCCAGCTCGGATCCCAGTCGTGCGTCACGATCGTCGAAGGCGCTCCGGTCCAGACGGGCACGACCCGGACCTCGTACTCCAGGTCGTAGCATCCGCAGCCGAAGCTCGAGACCCTGGTGAAGGCGATCGTCGATCCATCGGGAGCCCAATCCGGCTCGGCGTCCCAGAAGTACTCGTAACCAGGCTCCCCGCACGTGGGGAACGTCGAACAGTCTTCCTCGACCGGCCCGATCGCTTTCCCGAACGGGGCCGTGGCTCGGATGCGGTAGATGTTGCTGGAGGGGACGTCGGTGGCGAGGTAGTCACGGTTGGTCGTGAACGCGATCCACACGCCGTTCGGCGACCACGTCGGTTGGTCATCCCTTGCCACATGCCGGGTGATCCTCGTCTTGCCCGATCCGTCGGCGCGCATCGTCCAGATGTCGCAGTTGAGGGTCCCCGAGTACGTGCGACAAGCCTGGTACGCGATCCGCGTCCCATCGGGTGACCACCGTGGCGCCCCCGCGGTTTCGGCGCCTGACAGGAAGGTCAGCTGCCGCTTATGGGTTCCATCGGGATCCATCTTCCAGACGTTGCCGTCCCGGACGAACGCGATCTTCCCGTTGGCTCCCGGATAGGTGGCGCCGGCTGGTGTCGTCAGCGTCGGGAGCGAGAGGAGCGCGACGAGCGAGACGCAGACGAACGATGGTCTCCAGACCCCGGCGCGGCCGGTGCGTTCACTCATCTCCCGACCGATCGACGCTATCCCTCTCGGTTGTCGCTGGTCAAGGTTCGAGCCCGCACCCGCCTCTCACGCATCTGCTCGGGGTGCCGGGGGCAGGATGTGGGCGCATGCCGAGCTGGAGTAGTTTCCCTGGCATGCTCGTACACGCGGCTTGGTTTGGGGCGTGGTCCGGGCGTGTCGCCGCACGTAAGAGAGCGAAGCCGGGAAGCGCAGATGTAGGAACCCTCGCGTGCCCGAGGGTTCGCGGATGTACCCTGACGGACGGTCGGGCTATGGCGGCCCAGTTGCGAAGGGTGGTTCCCAGCCCTCTTCGCGAACGGCCTCGACGTATCTCGTCACGATCTCGTCTCGTCGAAGCAATGCGGTTCGCTCATCGGTCGCGCCTTCGATGTATGCAAGCACGGAAGCGAGATGCGCTCGAAGGTTTCGAACCTGCTCAACGTCGTCGGCCTGTTCGGGGATGGACGGCATGCGTTCGAGCGCCCAGGTGTAGTACCGCACCCCCTGGTCGCAATATGCCCGGAGTCGTTCAAGTACCTCGCCGCTGTCATCCACGGTCGGAGGTTAGTTCCGTCAGTTTCGGGCTACGCCGCCCCCTGGATGCCCGAGGGTTCGCGAATGTAGCTAGAGCCTTCCGCCGGCGCGGGATAGCCCGCCAGGCTGGGGTTGATGGCCGTTCGCGGGTCGAACGAGGTTCCAACAGCTCAGGAACGCCGAACCGCGACGGCGGACGGCTCCTGGATGCTGTGGACCGCGATCGGGATCGGTGGCATTTGGGTCGCTGTCGTCTTGATCAGCCTGCTGTCCCCGATATGGTCTCCGGCTCCGAACAGGAGCACCAGAAGGTAGCGGCGTTCACCTCGTGGTTCTGGGGCGGGGTCGGCACGCTCGTGTTCCTGTGGGCCATGGGTCGGCTTCGCGGTGATGCCATGTGGCGTCCAACGTGGATCGGACCGTCTAGCGTGACCCTCGGAGTCTGGGCGCTCGCGACGATCAGTGCCATCGCGCTGCCGGTCGTGGAAACGGGCTCCGACCCGACGCAGATCCCGGTGGGCGCGGTCGTTGGGCGGTGGCTGCCGCGATGCTGACCGCGATCGCAGGCGCGGTTACGAGCGTGTTCCGCCGCGGCCCTGGTCCCCGCTGATCGGGGGTCGCCGGAACTCCGTCAGCTCGTCCAGGACCAGCACGCCGCGGTGCCCGAGAGTTCGCGAAAGTACCTTGAGCGAAGTCGCTGCGAGTTCAGGCGATAAGCAGGCGAAGGCCAAGCTCTGCTGCGTCCAGATCGACGAGGTCGCGGTTGCGTTCAGCCCACCGGCCTGAGACGAGGTCATCACGGAGGTTGTGCACGGCCCGCTGCTCGGCGTCCGGCCCGACTCTGGCCCACACCGAAATTCCGCGACGGACATTCTCGTCCAGGTATGCCTCGGGCCGGCGCCAGTAGGCCTCGAAGAAGCCGTCAGCGCAGTCCCACGGGATGAGCACCGGCTCCATCCGGGCTCCGATCGCGCTGGCCTGCTCGGCCAGCGAAGGACGGCCGACAAGCAGTTCCGCGACCTCAGGCAGGTAGTCGCGAGTCAGCCAGAACCGGAGACGCCATCCGGCGTCACTGCTGTCGTGCGTGAAGACCACCACGCAGCGAGCCACGCGCCGCATCTCTCGCAGGCCCGCGATCGGGTCCTGCCAGTGATGCACGGTGGCAACAGCCATCGCAGCGTCGAAGGACCGGTCCTCGAAGGGAAGGCTCTCCGCGTCGGCAGCCACGCACGGCGCTGCGCCTGCGGGACGCTGCGAACGCATGACCGCCGAAGGTTCCACAGCGGTTACGTCAAGACCGGGGGGCTCGTAGGAGCCGGTGCCCGCCCCGACGTTCAATACCGTCCGCGCATCGCCGAGCGCAGCCCAGAGCCTTGCGGCGATTCGCGGATCGGTGCGCCGCGTTACCGTGTAGGTGGCTCCGATGGTGTCGTACAACTGCGCCCTGGACATTGACACCGCCCTCCATCTCCTGTGGGGATCCGTCTCATGCGTCGCTTGCCTCAAGTTCGCCCAGCAACCGCACCACGCGACGCCGAGCCTCTGGCCATATCGTCGGGAGGTCGATGATGTCGGCCCGACCTTGCTGGACGGCTTCTGTACGCATCCCTCCCCCTGGAACACGATCGAGGGGCCGGACGCTCGGAGCCTTCGGAATGGGAGGGCAGCTTTACCACCAAGGGCCCCGGGCGCCGGCCCAATCCTTGTCTAGCGCGGGTTCGCCAGGCTCGACAGTCGGGCAATCGGCCTCGTACTTCGCATCTATCTCCCGAGCAACCGCGCCACTCTCCGCCGAGCATCCGGGTACATCGTCAGGAAGTCGATGATGTCGGGTCATGACGTGTCACGCCCGAGCGGGCAGACCTCTGCGCACCACCCCGGCGAGAACGACGGCGTCGTTGTGCTCCGTGTCTCGAGCGGAGAAAACGAGCGTAAGCGTGCCGTCTCGCGCCCGTCGCCGGAGCTCCGTGAGTCTCGGACGTTGACCGCGAAGCTCGTCCACGTAGCGCCTACGGAACTCCTCGAAGCGTCGAGGATCGTGACCGAACCACGTCCTAAGTTCGGCGCTCGGCGCGAGCTCCGGATCCCATGCGTCCAGCGCTGCTCGCTCGTGCGATACGCCTCGCGGCCAAAGGCGGTCGATCAAGATCCGATACCCGTCCGAACGCTGTGCGGGCTCGTACACGCGCTTCAGTCGGACGTCCATGCACCACCACTCCCGTGTTCACGGGCGTCCACCTCGGCGAGCAAGCGCACGACCCGGCGTCGAGCCTCCGGATACATCGTCAGGAAGTCGATGATGTCGGCCCAGTCCTGCCCGTTCTGGTCGCGGTGGTGCATCAGGCGCGAGGAGATCGCGTCGCGGTCGGTCTGGTCGTGGATCAGGACGCGGCGGAGGTAGTCGCGAGCCTTCGGTGTGAGCGTTGACAGGAGATCGCGGAGCTCACTCACGATCAAAGCCTACGAAGTCCGCGAGCCCGAACACCGTTCCGGCTAATCGCGGAGCCAACGAGGAACGGAACGGTGTAGGGTGTTGATGCAAGCCAACGGTGGCACGTTATCTGGCTCTTCGAACGCTCGCTTCCGTCGCAGCGGTTGTCGAACTCAAGGCCTGTCCCAGGGACACGTTCCCCTGCTGGACGGTCCGTCGACCGGAAGGAGCGCGCGATGAGCGCGAGCACTGTTACGCGGGAACGCCCCGCAGCGATCGTTGTACCCCGACCCGCGGGAGCAAAGACGTTCTTCACATGGGTGGGTCTCTGCCTCCTTGGCATCCCGCTCGCGGGGTATCTGGGTTGGTTCATCGGGGGGCATGTAGACAGCCTGATGCCGGCGCTGATCGGAGGAGCGATCACCGGAGCAGGGATCGGGTTCGCCCAATGGTTGATGCTTCGGCGGAGCATCGACGTCGGTGTCGCATGGATCGTCGCGACGGGTGCCGCGCTGGCTCTCGGGCTGGCGATCGGCGCGGCGGTGGTCGGCTACGGGACCAGCGTGTCCCAGCTCGCGATCATGGGCGTGATTTCGGGCGCGTTCGTCGGGATCGCCCAAGGACTATTGCTGCGAGGGAAGTTCTCTCTCTGGTACGTGTGGATCGTCGCGATTCCGGTTCTTTGGACTCTCGGTTGGGTCGTGACCAATTCCGCCGGTATCGATGTCGCGAACCAGTTCACCGTCTTCGGGGCGTCCGGGGCTGTGGTCTTCGGGATCCTGTCCGGACTCCTGTTGATCGCCGGCATGCGCGGAGATACGTCCGCATCCGCTTGATGGCGGCCGTGCGCAGGGCGGCGGGTGACCTCATGCCCGCCGCCCTGTTGGGCGGCCCCCGTGCGGTCGTCTCGTCTCTCGGGTGTCGCACAAGGGATCCGGCTTGAACGTCGAGGTCGCGGCCGGAGCCTTCCTGATCGTCGCTCCACTGTGGTTCAACACGACCTTCGCTCTGCTCGGGAAACGGTTCGAGTATCCGGACATCCTCAGGAAACCGGCCGACGAGATCCTCGACCGGTTCCGCGCCGGTGGATCGTCGCTGATCCTCTTGTGGTGGGTGTTCATGCTCTCTGGACTCCTCTTGATCTCCGCCGTCGTATTGCTCGGTCAGGCGCTCGGCTTCACGGGGATCGTCCCGGTGGCGGTAGCAGTCGGGGTCCTCGCTGGGCTCGTACAGATGCTCGGGCTCCTCCGATGGGTGTACCTCGTCCCCTCGCTCGCTCGCATGAATGCAGAGCCCGCGCTTGAGAGTGGACAGCGAGAAGCCAATGTCGCCATCTTCCAAGCGACGCACCAATACCTCGGTGTTGGCGTCGGCGAGCATCTCGGCTATCTCTTCACCGGTATCTGGTCGGCCCTGATCGGCGTTGCCATCATCGGAAGCGAGTTGATACCCGCCTGGATGGGCTGGGTAGGGATTGTCGTTGGTGCCGGTCTCATGCTGGGGTCTGCCGAGTTCCTCGGTCCCAACGAAGAGCGCGGATGGAAGCTCGCGGGGGCGGCGATCCCGATTCTCTACATCGCTTGGTCCCTGTGGCTCCTCGGGCTCGGCATCGCTCTCATCGCATGACCTGACAAGACGACAGGTTCTACCCTTCGTTGGCTACGAAGGCCTTGGCCCGCACGGTAGCCAGCACGAGCAGCTCCCGAGCTCGTCCGCGGCGAAAGGCGCCGCATTGACGTAGGTTCTTACACGGTTCTTACAAGCGACGTGCACGATGCAGGCAGCGTCGCAGGTCACAGCATGTGGGGCGGTAGCTCAGTCGGTCAGAGCAGGGGACTCATAATCCTCCGGTCGCAGGTTCGAGTCCTGCCCGCCCCACAACGAAACCGCAGGTCAGAGACGCCGTCCGCATCCAGATCAGCCCTGCCGTATGCAGCACCGCCGTTCGTGATGTTTCTCACGTCGTGATGGTGACGTTCGACATCGTCGCGGTACAGCTGCAATGACTATCAAGGGGCCAAGGGCCGGGCGATTCGGGGCCTGGGAGAGGAAGGGGAGACTCACGGGGGGACTCCCCTAGAGGTCCCGAACAGCCCGGCCCCGTTGATCTGGATGCCGGCTGCGGAGCCGCATCTGATAGGTCGATGCTCGATCCCTGCGACGTGACCGCTCTTCGCCCTAGCTCGCCTGGAACGACTTCACGGTGTACTCGATCTCGTCATCGGAGACGCCGCAGTTGTCCTCCGGGTTCTGGCATCCGTAGTTCGGGTCGATGGAGATCTCCATCGGGTAGCCGAGATCCCGGTCGTAGCTGACCTGGACCACGTCGGCATGGTTCGCATACGCCTCGTCGAGCACGTCGAACAGATCGTCCATCGTCAGGGGGATGAACCCTTTCCCCTCGTCTAGCTGGATCGACGCTGGCTCCCCGTCGACGCGCAGATCGACCGGTTCCCCATCCATCGACGACTCTGACGGTCGACGTGCTTACGGGGCAGAAGCAACCCACGAAGATGCGCCAGGTGTAATCGGAGACTCCCGCCGCCTCCCACTGTTCGCGATGCTCCCGCGCCACGTCTGCTGGCGAGCTTCCATCGCGGGCGACGTCTCCGGTATGGCCGGCTTGAGCACACGAGGATGCCACGAGGAGGACAGTCCCGATGCTGCAACGGAGCCCGCCACTCGGTTCGTGCGGTCATCATCGGCACGCGGCTGCTTCCCATCAAGGCATCTCCGGGGGGCGCCAACGGGAAGCGGCCGATCCCTGGACCACTCAACGTTTCGCGCGCCTTGAGAAACAGTCTCAGCTACCGTTGGACGTGCAAGGACGGGGAACGCTTACTTGGTTCGCTTACTTGGTTCAGGTTCGATCGATCCGCGACCAGCCCGCCCTCGATGCGATCTTCAAGCTGTACGAGTGGCCGCAGACGTTCGGTGGATCGATCCTCAAGAGCGCCAGGCAATGACGGTGATGATCAAGCGAGCCGCCGGCCAGATCGCGAGCCTCTACAGAGGATCCCGGTCCTACCGCGCCGTCGCTCGGATCGTGATCTTCCTGACGCTCGTGAGCATGGTTATCGGGGACACCGCCGGGCTGGCAACGGGTGGGAGCGGGATCGGCTCTGTGATCTTCGTGGTCGCGAGCACGGCGCTCGTGGTGGTCTGGCTGGGGATCGTTCTGTGGGCGCTGGCATCCTTCTGGCGCGTGCGGGATCTGTAGGCAGGGGTCGAGATGGGCGACGAACGTTGAAAGGGAAGGCCGCATTCGTGGCGGTCCTCGTTTGCGGCATCATCGCCGGCGGTTGCGTCGGGTGGATCGTGGGGGCGGAGATTGGGAAGTGGGCGACTCGCGGTTGTCAGGGGTTCGAGTGCTTCCCGAGCGCCTTCTGGGAGTTGGGCGGCGTCTTCCTCGGAATAGTTGCTGGCACGCTCCTTGGGCTGTTCGAGCGCGCCTTTTGCGCCGCGTCGGAAACGGGGGTAGGTAGGCAAGTTTGGCGATGGATGACCGCTCCGCGACCCGCTCTCGACGCTCGACCCGAAGGCCCGCGGGGACCTCCGCCGCGTCCTGATCCGCGCTCCCCTGAGGCCAGCGATCGAACGAGTCTCGAGGGGAAGGCGGGAGTCAAGTCATCCGCCGATCCAACGAGAGCGAAGAGGGGTAGAGGGCGGGCCAGGCGGGTGAGCCGGAGAGGGACTACTCCCCGTCGTTCGCTCAGGTGACGGCTTAGGCCCGCCCTCAGTCCGCAGGCTACGACTCGCTCGTCGGGGCCAGCCTCCCTCTGGTCAGCGCGACGGGGTACCGCGTGGAGGAAGCCAGCAATCCGGGCCCCTCGGGCTGACTGCGGCCAGCCTTCCCACTGATACTCCACGTTCGTGACGAACCCTGCGACGTAGACGAGGTCGGCTGGCCCGTCACCGATAACCTGGTAGGCGATGTGGACTCCGTCGACGGTCCTCGCGTACCGGGTCTCGGGGATGCCCGCTGACGCATCCTGCGCTCATGTCGATCGACCCGGCAAGGCGGTCGCCGGGTCGGCGGCCCTCAGAGCGTGGGCGTTTGGTGGACAATCCAGGCCGTGGACCCGAGAGTCGGCCTCCGGTACGAGTACGACCTTGCTCTCGCCGATCTGATGGCTCCGTTCGGAGAGCCCGAGGGACCGTGGACTCTGCAAGCTGTACCGGTGGCCGCAGATGTTCGCACGAGCCTTCATGGGTATCGCGATGGGTGATGTCCCGATCCAGTACTTCCAGTCCGTGATCGCCATCGAGCTCGGAGTCACGGGTGCACTGCTCTTCCAGATCCGATACTTCGCACCGCGTCAGAACCAAGCCGAGGAGCAGCTACCAGACCCGTTGCTCCGGCTCGCCGTTGCTGTGGTCCTCGGAGCGACGCTCTTCGGCTCGCTGGAGGCGATGCTCCACGGTGGAGACAGGACCGCGGCCGCCGCGGTGATGATCGGTCTTGCAATCTCGCTCCTCCCCATCCTGCTCCGTGTGCTGCCGCCGCTTCGACGAGAGGCACAGAGTCACGAACGACGTTCCGACGTGGCCGTAGCCATCGCTGGGGTGTTGCTGTACGTCGTCCTGGTCGTCGCGGCGCTGATACTGATCGCCGCTTGACTACGGCGATCACCTTCAGTGCGCCGGTTGCGTGGGTGGGCATATCGACCTAGGGTGGTTGAGAGGTCGACTGGCGGCGATCTCCATCTCGAGAGTCTTGGCTTCCCAACCATCCTGCGGCCTCGCCGCGACGTCGGAAGGGGGAAGGAAATGAGAACAGCGGAAGGCGCGCCGATCCGCAGACGTTCGGGGAAGTCCAACATGAGGATCCGCGTTCGGCAGGTGATCCTGATCGTTGCCGCGTTGCTCGTTCTCTCGCTCGCGTCGACGCCGGCATCCGCGAAGAACGGGGGATCGAGCGATCTCCAGTCAACGATCGTGCTCGTGCACGGGGCCTTCGCATCGCCTGAAGGATGGGACCGGGTGGCCGACGCGCTGCACAAGGACGGCTACCAGACGGCGACGCCGGCGCTCGACATGGAATCCGTGGCTGGCGACGTCACGATCGTCCGGTCGACGCTGGATTCGATCGCGGGAGACAAGATCCTCGTGGGACACTCCTACGGCGGGTTCGTGATCACCGACGCCGCCACCGACCGCACCGACGTCCTCGGGCTGGTCTACACGGCTGCGTACGTCCCGGACACAGATGAGACGATCAACAGCCTGGAGGTCGGCTACACGCCGGGGACGTTCCTGTCACATCTGGTGCTCGCCCCCGCGGGTTTCCCGTTCGTCATCGACGACCCGCGGTTCTTCCCCCAGGACTTCGCTCAGGACTTGAACCCGAAGCTGGCCGCACAGATCACAGCACAACAGCGCCCGACGAGCGTGTTCGTCTTCGCCACTCCATCGGGGCCCGGCGCCTGGCACGACCTCCCGTCGTGGTACGCGATCTCGGGGGCCGACCGCGCGATCGACCCGGACCTGCAGCGGTTCATGGCCGAACGCGCCGGATCGACGACGGTCCAGTTCGACGACGCGAGCCACGTGGGCGGCCTCACGCACTATCACGCTCGGTTCGTCAAGTTGATCGAGGAGGCCGCGGGCGCGACGGCACAATGAACCGTCGTCCACCGCAACCCCGGACGTCACGGCGACCTTCGTCGCGTCGTGATCCAGCGAAAGGAGGCGGGAAATGGCTGCAGCCGCGATCATCGATGGACGCCACGCCTATCGACCTGAGGCGCTTGGGTGCGTGTTCGGTTGGTTCTTCCTCGCCACGTTCGTGACCTCGATCCCGGCGTACTTCATCGGCTACGCCAAGATGCTGGAGACCCCCAGCCTGATCACCGGGAACGGCGCTGATCCCTCCACGGGCATCGCGACCGGAGCCACGCTGGAGGTTTTCCTGATCATCGCGAACGTCGCCACGGCCGTGGTGGCGTACCCCGTCCTCAAGCGTGAGAGCGAGATCGGAGCGATCGGTTACGTGTCAGCCCGTCTCGTCGAGGCCATGTTCATCGCCATCGGGATCGTCAGCGCCCTCGCGTTCCTACTGATGCGGCAGGAAGCCACCGCGGCCTCTACCCCCGTTCTCGGGAACGTCTTCGTCGACTTCTACTACCGAGCGTTCCTCGTCGGCCCAGGCTTCTTCGCGGGTCTCGCGAACGGCGTGGTCCTGGGCTACCTGATGTACCGATCCGAGCTGGTGCCCCGAGGCATGACGTGGCTGGGTCTCATCGGAGGCCCACTCGTCATGATCACCGGGATCGCCGTCATGTTCGACGCGATCGAGCGAGGGGGAGCCGTGCAAAGCATCGCGACGTTGCCCGAGGCCCTCTGGGAGCTGTCGCTCAGCATCTACTGCATCGTGAAGGGGTTCAGACTCTCTTCCCCGATCCTCCGGGATGCGGTGATGACCCTGCCCGAGTCCGATAGGGCGTTGCGAGACCAGGCCTAACGCGGCTGCTAGGACGTTCACCCGATCGCCCTGGACGCACAGCGATGATCCCTGATGGGCTGCCGCAGGAGCCGCGCGGGTCGAAAGACGGCGGCGCGCCGGTTCCGCCGCGACCCGGACCCGCAGCAGCTGAGGTTGCTGGAGGCCGCCCGTGATCCGAGCGTCTTCGCTCGTCAGACACCCCCACTAGACTCGCCCGCCATGCGAGACGACCTCGGCCCCGATGACCTCGACGGGCTGCTCGAGCGCCCGCTCGTCGCCGTTCTCGCGACCTACCGTGCGAGCGGCGACGTGCTCCTCTCCCCGGTCTGGCATCGATGGCGAGACGGCGGCTTCGACGTCGTGACGGGCGGGGACGACGTGAAGGCGCGCCACATCCGGGCAGACCCGAGGGCGAGCATCGTCCTGTTCGAAAGCGATCCGCCCTATCGCGGCATCGAGATCCGAGGCCGCGTGGTGCTGGGTCACGCCGACAGCGATGTCGTTCGCGACATCGCTTCGCGGTACCTCGGCCACGAAAAGGGCCGCGCGTACGCGGACCGCGGCTATGACGACACCCTGATCCGGATCGAACCCGGTCGCCTTCGCGCGTGGGACTTCGCCGATGACGTCTGACTGAAGGCCCGAACCAGGTCGACAGATGAGAGCAGAGGTTGGCCCCGACGCATCGTCGGGGCCAACCACCACTTCACTTCGTTCTGTTCGGCTGAGGGCCGAGTGGCGTCCTGTTCGGATTGCACGCCACGCCCGGATTGAACTCGTGCGGGTTCGCGAGACCCAGCTTGACGTCCTGTCCGAACGCCTGCGACTGACCGCCGGGGCCGTTCGGGCCGGAGCCGTCAAGAGGCGCGCCGGGGTCGTCATTCAGTCCCGAGAAAGAGCACCACGACATGCCCTGGTTCTGATCGACGTTCCTGCCGCTTCCGGTCACTTCACCGGCGACAGCGGCACTCCCGACGCTCACAACCGCGGCGACGCAGACCGCAGCGACGCATACCGCCTTCTTGGTTCTTCCCATCGTTCCGTCCCCAGTACCTCGGCATCCCTACAGCGGGAAAGGTATGTCGGTGACGGGACAGGGGTCAAGGTTCGTCGCCGGTGTCTACCGTGGGCTGGGGGCGGGGTCCTAGGCGGTCGGGGGGTCGCCGAACGGCGGGCAAGTCTGCCTCTCTGATTGCCCGTCCCGGGCCCCGCCTCGTCGCCGCGGACGACCCCCTTCGATCGCGGCCATCAACGGGATGAAGACCCTGCCCTCCTCCTGACCCGACCGTGTAGCCTCAGCTACGGAGCGACTTGTAGAGGAGGGAGACATGCGCGCACCGATCAAGCCCCGGCTGCTCATGCCTTTGGCTCTGCTCGCCTTCGCCGTCCCGGCGTGCGGGAACGACGACGAGACCACGACCTCGCCGGCATCCGCCGGACCATCGACGGTCGCGGTGACGCTGCAGGAGTTCGCGATCGGGACGGTTCCCGCCACCGCGGCGGCGGGCTCCGTGACGTTCAACGCGACCAACAACGGCCCCGAAGACGATCACGAGTTCGTGGTCATCCAGACCGATCTCTCGCCGACGGAGCTGCCAACCAAGCCGGACGGCAGCGTGGACGAAGAAGGCCAGGGGATCACCGTGATCGACGAGATCGAACCCTTCGCGCCGGGCAAGACCGAGACGCTCACGGTTGACCTGGACCCGGGCTCATACGCGCTCATCTGCAACGTCTTCGACGCGAAAGAGGACGAGGCGCACTACCAGGAAGGGATGCGCACCGGGTTCACGGTGACGTAACCAACCGAATCGCTCGAGAGCCGGCGATCTACCCGGGGCAGCGGCCCACGACGAGCGTCCGCTGAGGTCCCTCGCCTCCGTTGGCCCAGAAACTGCCGACGGCGAACCGTCGAGATGGCAGGGCGGCCCCGTCGATCAGCTGGTTCCCGGATTGGTGGTTCGCGCTCGGCTCCTTCGTCCACTCGTGGCCGTCCCACCGCAACACCAGCGTGGAGTCCCGTTCGCGTAACGCGTCCGAGTAGTACGACGGCCCGCTCTGTTCTGCTGGCCCGGCGTCCGCCTGGGACGCACCCAACCTCCGTGAACTCGTCCCCATCCAGGCGCTGCGTCAAACCGAGGTTTGCCCCATCCTGCGAGCGGCTAGATATCGATCGCCACTCGGACGACGAAGCGTGTCCCTCTCGGGGACACCTGGATGGGGCCGGGCGTTTGCAGCCTTCGAGAGGGAGGGCTCGTTGGCGCGATCGCCGGCCCCATTCTCTTTCGCCCGCGCGGCTTACCCGGCGATCGCGTTCGCCACATCGCCTTCGCACCTGGTCGCACCGCGTCCGGCCGTGCCCTCGCGCCAGCCCTGCAGGAACGGGTCGAGGAAGCTCGCGAGCAATCCCTCCTGACCGGTCGTGGGGTGCACGCCGTCGCTTCCCAGAAGATCGGGCGGGACCAGGCGATCCCAGTCCAGGATCGCGCCGTTCCGGAGTGCTCCCATGTCGGCGAGGATCGTGCGGTCGATCTGATCGGTCACGGGCTCGGGCCCGTGCGCCGTGACCCACACGATCAGGTCGGCTCCCTGGACGGCGGCGAGGATGCGTTGCGCGTTGGCGGCGAACGACGTGACGCTCACGTCGTTCACGCCGAGCTCGACGACGACGACGTTCGGCAGCTGAAGGAGCGACTCGGCGGGTGTGATGCCGCCGCTCGAGCTCCGGCCGATCAGCGCGTCGATCGTGACGTCCCACTCCGGGAGGCCGGCCACGACGTCGTCCTGACCGCCATCCAAGATCGAGTCCCCAACCATGAAGGCCGTCGGCGACGTGACCGTCCGTGGGTTCGGCAGGGCGAGCCACCGCTCGATCCGCCCGCCCGACTCGACGTAGAGGGCACGGTCGCCCGGGGTCGTCGAGATCCGGCCGGCGCCGGTCACGCCGACCGGGTGCGCGTCCGCGGGCAGGGCGTCCACGTGCACCGCGTACGCGCCACCGAGGAAGCGACGGGCGGCGCCGCCGATGTCGGCGACCGCGACCATCTCCTGAGAGGGGTCGCATCGGTACAGGACGAGGGTCGCCGGCGTGACGCAGGCGCCGTCGTCGGCGGTGATCGTCTCGATCGTCGCGGATGCGCTCGGCCGCGCGACGACGCAGGGGTCGGCGCGGGCGTCCGCGCCCGGGGCGGGCGTGTACGGCGCCGGGGTGGGCGCGGCCGCCCGCGCCGCCGCGAAGGAGTCACACGCCGTCGAGGCCAGCAGGGCGCAGGCCAGGAGTAGGGGGGCCCGGAGCGCCGCGGCCGGGGACGGAGCGAGAAGACGCTTGCATCGCATGGGCATCCGGCATCGTAGCCGCGGGGCCCGCGAGACCCCCCTGGAGCGGATCTCTGGCCGGAAGGCCGATCGACCGCTCGATCGCGGTCGGCCTATGATCGGCGTCCGACGATGCGCCGTCGTGGAACGAGGGAGGGACATGGCAACGACCCGAGGCATCCCGCCCGAGCCTGAGCACCAGGCCGTCCTCTCGAACCTGTTCGACCTCCAGGCCCGGCTGCGCGGCGACCCGGCCTCGCTCGTCCGGCCGCGGAGCAGGGCTCGGGTGGACGGCGCCGGCCGGGGCGCCCAGCCGCCGGACGAATCGGTCCGCGCGGCGAGTGCCCGCGTCACCTCGCTCCGAGCGAAGCTGGACCAGCTCGAGGCCGAGCTCCAGACGATCGCGCGTTCGTTGCCCCCGCGCGAACGAGACGCCTGAGCGGTTCCCGTCGACGCGAGGGCGGCCCGCGGACCGCCCGCGAACGGATGGTACGTTCGGTCCGATGGACGCTGCCCCGCACGCCGACCTATCGAAGCTCGCGTTCCTGCTGGGGACCTGGGAAGGTGGCGGCCGCGGCGAGTACCCCACGGTCGAGCCCTTCGACTACGACGAAGAGATCCAGATCGACCACGTCGGCGACCCGTTCCTCCTGTACGGCGAGTCGAGCTGGCTCTCGAGCGACCACGAGCCGCTCCACTTCGAGCGCGGATTCATCCGGCCGGGGGATGCCCCGGGCGCCGTCGAGCTGTGTCTGGCGCATCCGCTCGGCCTGACGGAGATCGCGCACGGGACGGTCGACGGGGCCTCGATGGAGTTCGCGACCGAGGTCGACGGGATCGTCGGGCGGACACGGACCGGCTCCGCGGTCACCGGGCTCACCCGTAGTTACCGGGTCGAGAACGACACCCTGACCTACGAGCTGTTGATGGCGACGGACGGCACGCCGATGACGCTGCACCTGCGCGGGACGCTCAGGAGACGCTCGTGAGTGGATCCCGTTTCGACCTGGATCGGGTCTGGCTCGTCGGGGCGATCGTCGGGATCACGATCGGCGGGATCCTGTGGCTCGCGGGTGCGCACGACGCCGCGAACGTGGCGTGGGCGGCGACGACGGTGGTTGGCGCCGTGCCACTCGTGTCGGAGCTCGTCCGGTCGGTCGCACAGCGGCAGTTCGGTGTCGACTGGATCGCGATCTTGGCGATCGTGGGGTCACTCGCGCTCGAGGAGTACCTCGCAGGGGCGGTCATCGCGCTGATGCTCTCCACCGGGCAAGCGTTGGAATCCTACGCGGACCGGAAAGCGCACCGGGAGCTGTCCGCCCTGCTGGAACGAGCGCCTCGAGAGGTCCATCGCTACGAGGACGGCGTGCTGCAGACCCGTCCGATCGCGGAGGTCCGGTTGGCGGACCGGCTCTTCGTGAAGACCGGCGAGGTCGTCCCGGTGGACGGGCTCCTCGAGGGCGATGCGGTCTTGGACGAGTCCGCCCTCACCGGGGAGTCCTTGCCCGTCGAACGTCCGCGCGGCGACCTGGTGCGCTCGGGCGCGGTCAACGCTGGGCAGGGCTTCGACCTGCACGCGACGTCGACGGCGGCCGACAGCACGTACGCGGGCATCGTCCGCCTCGTGGAGGAGGCTGAGAAACAGAAGGCCCCGGCGGTCCGGCTCGCGGATCGCTACGCGCTCGTGTTCGTGCCGGTGACGCTCGTGATCGCGGGCGGCGCGTGGGCGATCAGCGGCGACCCGATCCGCGCGTTGTCCGTCCTCGTCGTCGCGACCCCGTGTCCGTTGATCCTGGCCGTCCCGATCGCGGTCGTGGGCGGGATCTCCCGCGCGGCCAAGCGCGGGGTGATCGTGAAGGGGGGCGGCGCGCTCGAGACACTCGCGCGCGCCCAGACGCTGCTGTTCGACAAGACCGGGACGCTCACCTCGGGGATCCCGCAGGTGGCCGACGTCGAGACGTTCGGCCCGATCGACGCCGACGAGGTGTTGCGCCTGGCCGCGTCCGTCGACCAGGTCTCGGTCCACGTGCTCGCGACGGCGATCGTCCGTGCGGCACGAGAACGCGGGCTCGAGCTGTCCTTCCCCGACGATGTGGACGAGCGGTACGGCGCCGGGATCGCCGGGACCGTCGACGGACGGAAGGTCGCGCTGGGGAAGGCGGGGTTCGTGACCGGGGGAGGGCCGCTCCCGCGGCGCGCGCGAGAGATCCGGCGGCGCACGATGCTCGACGGGACGTCGGGCGTGTTCGTCGGCGTCGACGGCGAGGTCGCCGGCGCCGTGGTGATCGACGACCCGATCCGGCCAGACACGCCGCGCGTGATCCGAGCTCTCCGCCGCGCCGGGATCACGCGCGTCGTGATGGTCACCGGTGACCATCCGGACGTGGCCGAGTCGGTCGGCGCCGCGCTCGGCGTCGACCGGATCCTGTCCGAGCGCGCCCCCGACGAGAAGGTCGAGGCCGTCATCGCCGAGCGCGAGCACGGGGTCGTCCTGATGGTCGGCGACGGCCTCAACGACGCGCCCGCGCTCGCGGCCGCGGACGTGGGCGTGGCGATGGGGGCGCGTGGGGCGACCGCGTCGTCGGAGGCCGCCGACGTGGTGTTGGTGGTCGACCGGCTCGACCGGCTCGTCGACGCGATCTCGATCTCGCGGCGGTCGACCCGGATCGCGACGCAGAGCGTGTTCGTGGGGATGGGGCTCGCGTTCGCGTTCATGTTCGGCGGCGCGTTCGGGTTGTTCGGCCCGATCGCCGGTGCGCTGATCCAGGAGGGGATCGACGTCCTGTCGATCCTGAACTCGCTCAGGGCGATCGGCGACGGCGGGCGGCCGGGGCCAGCCGGGCCCGCGACCCACGGCGCCGCTAGGGTAGCCCCCGCGCCCCCGGAGTTCGCCCCCGAGCTCCAGCGGATCCGCTCGGTCGCCGACCGTCTCGAGGACCTGCCGCCGGATCAGGCGGCTCGCGAGCTCGAGGCTGTCCGCGTCTTCATCGCCGAGCGGCTGCCTCAGCACGAAGAGGAGGAAGAGGCCGCGGTCTACCCCGTCGTCGCGGGGCTGATGGGCGGTGAGGACCCGATGTCGAGCATGTCGCGCGCCCACGTGGAGATCGCACACCTCGGCAGGATGTACCAGCAACTCCTGGAGGACCTCCCGCCCGAAGGTCCGACCGCGGACGACGTGATGGACCTCCGTCGCGTGCTCTACGGGCTCCACGCGATCCTGCGGCTGCACTTCGCGCAGGAGGAGGAGGCCTACGCGTGGCTGTCGTCGGGTGAGCCCGTGCCGGTCGGCTGATCGGTCGGCTGATCGGTACGGTGGGCGGTCGGCTGGTCGTTCTCGAGCTCGGTCAGGTCGACGTCCCGGGTCCGGGCGCGCGGGTCGGCCGCCAGCGTCACCCGGAACGAGGCCCCGCCCCCTACGCGGTCCTGGACCCATGCTCGGCCGTCGTGGAGCTCCGCGAAGAGCGCGACGAGCGCGAGCCCGACGCCCGAGCCCGATCCGGCACCCGCTCCTTGCCGGAAGGCCTCGAAGATCCGTTCGCGGTCCGTGGGGGCGACGCCGGGCCCGTCATCCTCGACGATCAGCATCGCCCCCTCGTCGGTGCGCTCCAGGCGGACCCAGATCCGGGAGTCCCCGGGCGTGTGCTTGACCGTGTTCCCCAGGAGGTTCTCGACGATCCGTTCGACCATCGCGGGATCGGCCTTGACCGTGATCGGGGCCACGTCGATCGACAGCCGGCGCTCCGCCACGAGCTCGGAGTTCGCGACGATCTCGCGGATCAACGCGCCCACGTCGATCGGCTCCAGGTGGATCTCGGCGAGCCCGCGGTTCAACCGCTCCAGGTCGAGGAAGTCGGTGACGATGCGGTCGAGCTTGCGCGCGTTCGACGCGATCCGGTGGGCCATATCGCGGTGCTCGACGTCGGTGATCTCCACGTCGTCGCGCTCCATCGTGACCGCGAGCCCCAGGATCGCGGCGAGCGGGGTCCGGAGGTCGTGCGAGACGGCTTGCAGGAACGTCGTCTTGAGCTCGTCCTCCATCCGCAAGCGCTCGGCCTCCAGCCGCTCGCGCTCCAGGTCGTGTTCGAGCTCCTGGGTACGACGTTGCTCCGTGACGTCGATCAAGACGCCCTGCCAGTAGACCGGCCGGCCGTCGGGGTCGAGCACGAGCCGTGCCTGATCCTGGACCCAGACCACGTGGCCGTCGCGGGCGATCAACCGATACGTCGCGGCGTGCGGCTCGGCGTGCACCGCGCCGCGTTCCATCAGGCCGCGATCGTCCGGGTGCACGATCTTGGACCACAGGCCGGGGTCGGCGTACCACTCCTCGGGCTCGTAGCCCAGGATCGACCCGACCTGGGGGCTGATGTACACGGTCGGGCCCTCCTCGACCGGGTCGATGTACGCGATCGCGGGGATCTGCTCGACGAGGGTCCGGTACCGCGCCTCGGCCTCCGTCAGCTGCCCGGTCGCCTCCTTCAGCGGCGTGATATCCATCATCACGCCCTGCCAGTACGCGGGTTCTCCGTCGGGGCCCCGCACGAGGACGGCGTGGTCCCGGAACCAGACGAGGCGTCCGTCGCGCGCGACCATCCGATACTGGATCAGGAACGGTTCGCCGGTCAGCTCCGTCCGTCGGTTCTCCTGCTCGACGAGCTCCCGATCGTCGGGGTGGATCGACTCGAGCCACACGCCGGGATCGCGCACCCACTCCTGGGGCGAGATGCCGAGGAACTGCTCGACCTGGGTGTTGATGTAGACGATCTGGAGCCCGTCACCGGTGACGTCCTCGCGGTAGACGATCGCAGGGATCTGCTCGACGAGGGTCCGGTACCGCTCCTCCGAGGCGCGGGCGCGCTCCTCGCTCTCGCGCTCGGCCGTGACGTCGAACATGATGCCCTGCCAGTACGCGAGCGCGCCCTCGTCGTCGCGAACGAGCGTGGCCTCGTCGCGGAACCAGCGGATGTCGCCGGTCCGCGTGTACATCCGGTAGTCGGCGTGGAACGGACCGCCGGTCTGCTCGATCCGGTCGTACTCATCGCGGATCCGCGCGCGATCGTCCGGATGGAACTGTCGTGCCCACGCGACCGGGTCGGCGAGCCACTCGTCGGGCGAGAACCCCAGGATCTCCTGGACCTGCGGGCTCACGTAGAGCATCTCCCCGATGCCGTTCGCCTCACGCGTGACCGCCTCGAGGTACACGATGGCGGGGAGGTGCTCGATCACCCGCTGGAAACGGCCCTCCATCGCCTCGCGGTCGCGCTCGGCGCGCCGCCCCTTCGTGACGTCGATCATCAGTCCACGGATCGACCGCCGCGCGCCCTCTTCGTCGACGGCCCGGCCCTGATCGCGGACCCAGATCCACGAGCCGTCGCGGGCGCGGAGCCGGTACTGCTCGTCGAACGCGCCGCCGTCGTTCCCGATCCGCACGAGCCGAGCGACCATCCGGTCACGGTCGGCGGGGTGCAGGTGGTCCGTCCAGAAGCCCGGGTCGGCCAGCCATTCGCCGGCGTCGTACCCGAGGAGGTCGCGCACGCCGTCGGAGACGAAGGTGAAGGCCATCGACGTCGCGTCGGCCTCCCACAGGATGCCCGGGAGGTCGGCGAGCAGGCTTCGCGCGCGGCGAAGCTCGCCCTCGGGAGGGATCTTCGGAGGGTGCGGCATGGCCTCGGTACGAAGTCTCGCAGCAGCGGTCGGCGGCGCGCCACGGTCAGATCGGCGTAGGCCGTCAGCCCGCTGCGCCTCCACCATCTGACCGAGGGTCCGATCCCACATCGAACCGACCCGGTCCGACCCGGATCAGTTGCGCGTGCCCCACCTCGCTCGAGAGGTCCGGGACGTCCGCGAGCGCGAACCCCGAGGCTTCGATCGAGGTGCGGGCGGGGGTGGGGACGCTCGTCTCCGCGGAGACGAGCGGCCCCGCGGAGTCGGCCGCGCGCTCGACGATCCAGCGGGGCGCCGCGCCCGCGGCCGCGGGGGCGGCGCCCCCGCTAAGGGGGGGTTGGGTCTGGGCGGTGTTCTTCGGCTGCGCGTATCCGCCCCTCGTCCCGGCTACGGCGGCCACGCCCCG
>JBKOUM010000222.1:0-7423 GCA_046723385.1 Actinomycetota bacterium | reverse complement strand
GTACGCGGCCGTCCGCCGCTCGATCTCCGCCTCCTCGCGCGCGATCTCGCGCTCCAGGTACTCGTCCGAAACGCGGAGCCGGGCGATCAGGTCGCGATCGAGCACCCGGACGCCCGGCGCCACCGCGCCGAGACCGAGCTCCGGGTTGAAGGGCGCGCCGACCTTCTTGGGGACGACGACATCGAGCGGGGCGCCGAGCGCACGCGCGACCGGAACGGCGACGACGACGCCACCGCGCGGGATGCCGAGCACGACGGCCGGACCGGCGACGACGTCCGCAACGGCCTCCGCGAGGCGCCGCCCTGCGTCCGTTCGATCGTCGAATCGCACACCCCGATGATGGCACCGCAGCGTCGTCACGGTTCGCGTTGCAACGCTTCGCGTGAGCCGACTAGCATGTGACTCCCGCAGGGTCAGGCCGGACAGGAGGACACGACCGTGGTGAACGCGTACATCCTGATCCAGACCGAGGTGGGCAAGGCGGCATCCGTCGCCAACGAGGTGCGGGCCATCGCCGGTGTCGCCGAGGCCGAGGACGTGACGGGCCCCTACGACGTGATCGTGCGCGCCGAGGCGAAGACGGTCGACGAGCTCGGGAAGCTCGTCGTGGCGCGGATCCAGGCCGTCGAGGGCATCACGCGGACGCTCACGTGCCCGGTCGTGCACCTCTAGAGAGCTCTCGGACGCTCGAGTCCTTCGCCCGCTCCGCCTCGCTCCGTTCGATCGCGAGCTCGATCAACCGGTCGACGAGCTCGGGATAGGAGAGTCCGCTCGCCTCCCAGAGCTTGGGATACATCGAGATCGACGTGAACCCCGGGATCGTGTTGATCTCGTTCAGCCAGAGCTCGTCGTCGCCGCGGAGGAAGAAGTCCACCCGCGCCATCCCGGCCCCTTCGATCGCGCGGAAGGCGGCCACGGCCATCCGCTGCACGTGGCCGAGCAGCTCGTTGGAGATCTCGGCCGGGATCACGAGCTGCGCGCCGTGCTCGTCGAGGTACTTGGCGTCGTAGTCGTAGAACTCGTGGCTCGGCCGGACCTCCCCGGCCGTGGAGGCCACGGGATCGTCGTTCCCCAGGACCGCGCACTCGATCTCACGGATCGGTGCGATCGCCTGCTCGACGAGCGCTTTCCTCGCGTACCGGAACGCCTCCTCCATGCCGTCGTCGAGCTCGTCGCTCGCGTGCACCTTCGTGATGCCGACCGAGGACCCGAGCGTCGCCGGTTTCGTGAACACCGGGTACGCCAATCCTTCCGCGCGGGCGAACACCGCCTCGGGGTCCTCGCGCCAGCCCGCCTCGGTGACGACCATGTGCTGAACGACCGGCAGCCCCGCCGCGGCGAACAGCACCTTCTGGACGGCCTTGTCCATCCCGAGGGCCGAGCCGAGCACGCCCGAGCCGACGTACGCGACGCCCGCGAGCTCCAACAGACCCTGGGTCGCGCCGTCTTCGCCGAACGGGCCGTGGAGCACCGGGAAGACGACGTCGATCCGCTCCCGCGATCCGCCGGCGACGACGAGCTCCCGATTCGGCCCGTCACCCTCTACCAGATCGGCGGCGGGCCCCGACGCATCCGTCACCTCCGGCAGCCGACCGGTTTCGGAGGGAAGCGCCGGCGGCCCGTCGAGCACGTGCCACCTCCCGTCGCGGGTGATGCCGATCGGGATCACCTGGTTCGTCGCGGGATCCAGCGCGTCGATCACGGACCGGGCCGAGATGCACGAGATCTCGTGCTCGGCCGACCTCCCCCCGAACAGCACCACGACCCGTCGCCGCTGCGGCGTCATCAGACCTTCTCCAAGGCCCGAAGGATGTCGTCCAGGAGGTCCTCCTCGTCTTCGAGACCGACCGAGAGCCGGACGAGCCCGTCCGTGATGCCGGCGGCGCGGCGGGCCTCGGGCGCGTACTGACGGTGGGTGGTCGACGCCGCGTGCCCCACCAGGGTGTGCGTGCCGCCGAGGCTCGTCGCGACCCACGCGAGCTCGAGCGCGTCGCAGAAGGACTTACCGCCCTCGATCCCACCGGCGACGTCGACGGCGATCATCCCGCCGCACCCCTCGGGCAGGAGCCGGCTCGCGACCTCGTGGTCGGGGTGCGAGGCGAGACCCGGGTAGTGGACGCGCTCGACCTTGGGATGACCCTCGAGCTCGGCGGCGATCCGCATCGCGCTCCGCGAGTGCTGCCGCATCCGGAGCCCGAGGGTCATGATCCCGCGCATCGCGAGCCACGCCTCGAACGGCGCCATCGTCCCGCCGGTGTCGATCACCGTGTCGCGAAGCATCGCCCGGCCGTCCCGCGAGCACGCGGCGACGCCGCCCGTGTGGTCGTGGTGACCCCCGAGGTACTTCGTCGACGAGTGCACGACGACGTCGAAGCCGAAGCCCACGGGGTTGCAGAGCGCCGGCGACGCGAACGTGTTGTCGACGGCCGCCGGAACGCCGTGCCGGCGACAGAGCGCGCCGAGGGCCTCGAGGTCGGCGACCGCCATCGTCGGGTTCGCGATCGTCTCGGTGTAGAACAGCGCCGCGTCCGGAAGGGCTCGGTCGATCGCGTCCAGATCACGCCCGTCGTAGAGCTCCACGGTCACACCGAAGCGGGGCATGATCCTGGTCGCGAGCGCGAACGCGCCTCCGTACAGCGCGTTCGTCGCCACGATCCGATCGCCGGCGCGGACGTGCGACGTCCAGACGGTGTGGATCGCGGCCATCCCGCTCGCGAACGACATCGCCGCGTCGGTCCCTTCGAGCGACGCGACGAGACCCTCGAACGCGTCCAGCGTCGGGTTCCCGTATCCACGCGTGTACGTGTAGCCCGGTGCGCGGAAGGCGATCGTGTCCGCGTACGCGTCGGCATCCGCGAAGCGGAACGTCGACGTCTGATAGAGGGGGAAGCTCGGCGTCTGCTGGGCGACGTCCGGCGGCGCCGTCCCGTGGATCGCTCGCGTCTGGAACCCGCGCTCCCGCTCGGTCACGCCGTCAAGCCTAGCCCGACGCCGCCCAGCGCTCCGGGTAGCGATCGCGCAGATCCGCCGTCATCGTGGTGAGCACCTCCATCAGCTCGGCGGTCATCGCGCGGACCGCGTCGAAGTCGTTCAGCTCCGCGCGCCGCGACCGCAGATCGATCGCCGGTCCGACGGTGACCCAAACCGGACGGCCCGGCTTCAGCGACCCGGCGCCGGACTTCTGCCATACGGGGGCCGATCCCCAGCTGACCATCGGCGTGATCGGAACGCCGGCCGCGAGGGCGAGCCGCACGGTCCCCGTCTTGCCGGCCATCGGGAGTCCGTCCTCGCGGGTCGTCACGGTCCCCTCGGGGTAGACGAGAACGACCTCACCGTCCTCGAGGGCCCGCTCGGCCCGCCGGAGCGGCGTGCGATCGCCGCTCCCCCGGCTCACCGGGATCTGGCCCGCGCCGGCGAGGGCGCGACCGACGATCGGGATCCGGAACAGGTCGTCCTTGGCCAGGAACCGCGGCCGCCGGCCGGCCTTGACCACCGCGTACGCGTTCGCGATCGGATCCAGGTACGAAGAGTGGTTGCAGGCGATCAACGCGGGGCCGCGCGCCGGGATCCGGTCGAGGTGCTCGAAGCGCCACCGGAACCACAGCCATGCGGGCGGGAGCGCGACGGCCTTCGCCGCCTGGAACCACGGCTCTGTCACGAGTCTGTCCCTCCGCCTGGCCCGGGAGGATGCGTTAAGGGCCGGTCCGGTCGGGGCGTGAGCCTAGCCGATGCCCTCCGCTAGGCTGGCGAACGGTGCTGCGCGCCATCGTTCTCCCCGTGAAAGCCCTCGACGAGGCGAAGACCCGGCTCGCGCCGGTGCTCGCTCCGCTCGAACGAGCCGCCCTCACGCTCGCGATGCTGGAGGACGTGATCGACGCGACCGTCGTACTCCCGGGGTGGGAGACGTGGGTGATCTCGCCCGACGAAGCGGTGCTCGAGGTCGCGGCCAGCCGCGGTGTCACCCCGATCGTCGAGGACCACCCGCCCTTGACGGCGGCGATCCGTCAGGCCGAGGACGAGGCGTTCGCGCGTGGGGCCGACACGCTGGCGGTGCTCTTGCCGGACACGCCGCTCATCACGGTCGCGTCCCTCACCCGGGCGGTGCACACCCTCGGGCCCGTGGTGGTCGCCCCGGCGAGGGACGGGACCGGCACCAACCTCCTGCTCCGCAGGCCTCCCACGGCGATCGCATCCAGCTTCGGTCGTGATTCCTACCGGAAACATCTGGAAGCGGCCGGAAAGAACGAAGTCCCGATCGCCGTCGTCGAGCACCACGAGCTCGCGTTCGACCTCGACGTCCCGGACGATATCCTCACGGTCCTGAACGCGCGGCGCGCGGGCAGATCGCGACAGGTCCTGCGCGAGCTCGACCTCTCCGGCCGTCTGAACGCCGCGGCGCAGGAGGGGTGAAGGGATCGAGATGCAGGGAACGATCAAGGACTTCGACGACGGAACGAGGATCGGCTCGGCGGTGACGGACGACCGCACAGAGGTCGCGATCGATCCGGGGTCGTTCGATGACGACGACCTCCTCACGCTCCGACTGGGTCAGCGGGTGACGTTCGAGGTGATCGAGCACGACGGCCGTCAGACGGCGCGCGGTCTCCGGTTGGTGACGTTCGCCGAACGCTAGCCGTTCTGGAGCACCTGGGCGCGGAACTCCTTGCCCGCGGTGAAGGACGGAAGGTCCCGAGCCGGAACCACGATGGGGATGTCGGGCTTGCGCGGGTTCCGGGCGATCCGTTCGTTGCGATGCTTCCGCTCGAAGGTCCCGAAGTCGGCGAGCGTGACCCGCTCGCCCTTGACGACGGCGTCCCTCACGGCGTCGATCGACGCGTCGATGACCCGAGCCACGTCAGCCTTCGAAAGACCCGTTCGCTTGGCGACCTCGGAAACCAATCCGCCCTTGTTCATCATCAGCCCTCCCACCCGCACCGGTTGGGTTCATGCCCACCGTAGACCTGCGCCGCAAGGAAGGTCAACCCGGCTGGTGGCGGCGTCGTGGTTGCCAAGAGGGGCCCTGCTACAGTGCCCCGGCGATCGCGGTGGGGCGTGGTGTAACGGCAGCACGACAGGTTCTGGCCCTGTTAGTCGAGGTTCGAATCCTCGCGCCCCAGCTCCCCCGGCGCGATCCGATCGCCGGAACCGAGGAGGAACGACGTGTCCGCTGACGCACCGCGCATCCCCGTCACGCTGATCCCGGGCGACGGCATCGGCCCCGAGTGCGTCGAGTCCGCCCGGCGGATCGTCGAAGCGACCGGCGCGCCGATCGACTGGGAACCGGCGGAAGCCGGCGCCGCCGTCTTCACCAAGGGGATCGCCTCCGGCGTCCCCCAGGAGACGATGGACTCGATCGGCAGCACGCGCGTCGCGCTGAAGGGCCCGCTCGAGACGCCGGTCGGCTTCGGCGAGAAGTCCGCCAACGTCACGCTCCGCAAGCTCTTCGAGACGTACGCGAACGTCCGACCGGTACGCGAGATGCCGGGCGTCCGGACGCCGTACACCGGCCGAGGGATCGACCTGGTCGTCGTCCGCGAAAACGTCGAGGACCTCTACGCCGGCATCGAGTACATGCAGACCCCGGGCGTCGCCCAGGCCCTCAAGCTGATCAGCGCGAAGGGCTCCGAACGGATCGCGCGGTTCGCGTTCGAGTACGCCCGAAGCGAGGGCCGCACCAAGGTGGCCTGCGCCACGAAGGCCAACATCATGAAGTTCTCCGAGGGCGAGATGAAGCGAGCCTTCGAGAAGGTCGCGCCCGACTACCCCGAGATCGAGCCGTGGCACGTCATCGTGGACAACGCGGCGCACCAACTGGTCAAACGGCCCGAGCAGTTCGAGGTCCTCGTCATGACCAACATGAACGGCGACATCCTCTCGGACCTCTCGAGCGCGCTGATCGGCGGTCTCGGGTTCGCGCCGAGCGCGAACGTCGGCAACGAGGTCGCGATCTTCGAGGCGGTGCACGGCTCGGCGCCCAAGTACGCCGGGAAGAACGTGATCAACCCCACGGCGGTGATCCTGTCGGCCGTGTTGATGCTCCGGTACCTAGGGCTGTTCGAGGAGGCCGCGGCCGTCGAGCACGCGGTGTTCGTGACGCTGGAGTCGGGCGTCCTGACCGGCGACGTCCTGGGGTACGACCGGGGCACGCCGACGACCGACTACACCGAGGCGATCATCGGGAACCTCGGGAAGCGGACCGAGAACTACACCGTCCGCGAGGTGAAGCCGCTGGTCCTGCCGAAGCTCGACACCGATCCCGACTACGTCAAGCCTGCCTCGCGCGCGGTCGTGGGGCTGGACGTCTTCGTCGAGTCGCCGCTCTCGGCGTCCGAGCTCGGCGCGTCGTTGATGGAGCTGACGCACGACACGCGGCTCTCGCTCAAGATGATCTCTTCGCGCGGGACCAAGGTCTTCCCGCCCACGGGCGCGCTCACCGAGACCGGGGATCATTTCCGGTGCCGGTTCATCATCAAGGAGAACCCGGGGGACCTGCCCGACGAGGATGTGAACCAGCTCCTGGCGCGGGTCTCGCGGCGTCACCGCTGGATGCACATCGAGAAGCTCCAGGAGTTCGACGGCGAGCTCGGGTTCACGCGGGATCAAGGCGAGAACTGAGGACGGATTGTTCGAACGCTTCACCGACCGAGCGCGACGGGTCGTCGTTCTGGCACAGGAAGAGTCCCGATCGCTCGATCACAAGTACATCGGCACCGAGCACCTGCTCCTCGGATTGATCGCCGAGGGCGAAGGGATCGGCGCTCGTGCACTCGAGCACCTGCAGGTCTCGCTCTCGGGGGTCCGGACTCAGGTCGAGCAGATCATCGGCCGAGGAGACGGGTCGGCCACGGGACACATCCCGTTCACAGCCCGAGCGAAGAAGGTCCTCGAACTGTCGTTGCGCGAGGCCCTAGGACTGGGCCACGACTACATCGGCACGGAACACATCTTGCTCGGCCTTGTCCGCGAAGGGGAGGGCATCGCCGCTCAGGTACTACGTTCTGTCGGTGTGCGTGAGATCGACGTGCGATCCACTGTTCTCGCCTTGCTCGAGGGCAGCTCGCCGGGTCCGGCGCGGGAGGTTCGGCTTCGTCCCATGACCGACGACGAGTTCGTCGCCTATCTCGACTGGGTCGTCGACGACTACGCGGCCGAGCTCGAGCGGAACGGCAAGGCGGTTGGGGATGCTGCCGCGGACGCATCGCGCTCGTCGTTCACTTCGCTCCTCCCGAGCGGTGTGAGTACCCCGGAGCAAGTGCTCCTGATCGCAGAGGATCCGGAAGAGGGTGCACGAGTCGGTGTGCTCTGGTTCGGACCCTCGACGGATGACCCGACCGTCGCATGGATCTATGACGTCACGATCGATCCCGACAGGCGAGGCCAGGGTTGGGGTCGAGCGGCGCTGCGCGCGTTCGAGGGCGAGGCC
>JBKOUM010000146.1:0-7127 GCA_046723385.1 Actinomycetota bacterium | reverse complement strand
CGACCGCGACGTCGCTCCCATCGGTCCATGCTCTATAGACGCCGCCGTCCCACCCAGCGCTTGCGTCGTCCGCGAAGGAAGCGTCCAGGCGTAGCCCCGCCGACGGGGTCGGCCGATCATGGCTCTCGAGGTCGCCACACCACGGTGATGACCGCCACCACGATGGCGGCGACCGAGAGCGCCATCGAGAACCACTGCAACCGGGTCGACTCGAGGAAGCCGCGGATGGACGCCACCAGCGCGACCCCCGCCCCGATCATCAGCACGAACGCGAGCGCGTAGAGCACCGGAGGACAAACACGCAGGCCACGCTTCACAGACGCGTCCGCAGGTGGTCGACGAGCGCCGGGACCGGCACCCGGTCCTGCGTCATCGAGTCGCGGTCGCGGACCGTGACCGCTCGGTCCTCGAGCGTGTCGAAGTCGACCGTCACGCAGAACGGCGTCCCGACCTCGTCCTGACGCCGGTACCGCCGTCCGATCGATCCCGCGTCGTCGTAGTCACACATCCAGTGCGGCTTCACCAGGTCGAAGACGGCTTTCGCCGTCGGCACCAACCGGTCGTTCCGCGACAGCGGGAGGACGGCGACCTTCGTCGGCGCCAGGTCCTTGTGCAGCGCCAGGAACGTCCGCTTCTCCGTCCCGCCCTTGGCGGTCGGCGCCTCCTCGACCCGGTACGCGTCGATCAGGAACGCGAGCACGGCCCGGTCCACCCCTGCCGCCGGCTCGATCACGTACGGGTGATAACGCTCCTCCGTCTCCGGGTCGAAATACGTCATGTCCTTCCCCGACGCGCGCTCGTGCGCCTTGAGGTCGTAATCCGTGCGGTTCGCGATCCCCTCGAGCTCACCCCAGTCCGTCCAGGGGAACCGGTACTCGATGTCGACGGTTCGCTTGGAGTAATGCGACAGCTCGTCGGGCTCGTGCTCGCGGATCCGGAGGTTCTCCTCACGGATCCCGAGGTCGGCGAACCAACTCATCCGCTCGGCGATCCAGTACTCGTGCCACTCCTCGTCGGTCCCCGGCTTGACGAAGAACTCCATCTCCATCTGCTCGAACTCGCGCATCCGGAAGATGAAGTTCCCCGGCGTGATCTCGTTGCGGAACGCCTTGCCGATCTGCGCGATCCCGAACGGAACCTTCTTGCGGCTCGCCTGCTGCACGGTCCCGAAGTCGACGAACATCCCCTGCGCGGTCTCCGGCCTGAGGTACACCGCGTTCTCGTCGTCGGGCACCGGCCCCATGTGCGTCCGGAACATCAGGTTGAACTGCCGAGCTTCGGTGAACGTGTGGTTGCCGCAGTTCGGGCAGGTCTTGGGATCGCCGGGGAGATCGTCCTCGCGGAACCGCTGATGGCAGTTGAGGCATTCGATCAGCGGGTCGTGGAAGACCTCCAGGTGCCCGCTCGCCTCCCACACCTTGGGCGACATGATCACGGCCGCGTCGAGCCCGACCACGTCGTCGCGCAGCTGGACGGTCGACCGCCACCACGCCTCCCGGACGTTCCGCTTCAGCTCGACACCGAGGGGTCCGTAATCCCACGAAGACCGGAGACCCCCATAGATCTCCGAAGACTGGAAGGCGATCCCCCGCCGCTTCGCGAGGGACGTGATCTCGTCCATCAGGTCGGGCATGGCCCGGACTCCTTTCCCGGCCGTTGGGAGCGGCCGCTGGCGTGGAAGCCGATGGTACCCGCGTCGTGTTGCGTTCCCGTGTCCCTGCGAACCCCGTACGTCGACCTGGCGCGTTTGACACGGGACCGAGAGCCGGTACCCTCGTGCGCGAGCTCAGCGGGTCATCCGGTGAGCTTTCGTGTTGGAAGGAGAGAGAAGGGAGGCACTCAAGGGAAACAAGGTGACCACCTCAGCACAGGAGAAAGGACGTATCTCATGCCCGAGAGCATGTCCCCACCCCTGGCGGCAACACCTTGCGGCCCACCGGCCGCCTCGTCAGGATCCATCCCCCCGAGGAGTCCTGAGACTCCTCTCCAGAGGTCCTCGAAACCCCTCATCCGACATCTTCCTCGCGCCGCTTGGCGCGCGGCGTTCCCCTAGAGCGTCGTTCCAAGACCTAAGGTCCTTCAACGCGCGCGACGGCGCGAGAGTCGCCGATCACTCCATCGATCCCGATCTGCGGTCAAGTTCTTCACGTGCGAGGACCGATGACGTCGACAAGCGCAACGAGGGGGTTGGAACATGTCTGACACTTACAGGCTTGGCGTGCCGTACGAGCGCCCGCGCCATATGGGCCTCAAGGTTCTCACGATCCTCTGCACGTTGGTGCCCGTCCCGATGCTTGCTCGCGCCCACGCTGCGACGAGCTGTACGGGTGTGCAGCTCCGGCCCACGGCGGACCTGCAGAGCGCGATCGACGAGAACGGCGCGAATACGACGTTCTGTTTGTCCGATGGCAGCTACTCGACCACCGCTGTCATCAAACCCAAAGACGGCGATCGTTTCATCGGCGTCTACACGGATGGCACGCAGCCGAACATCGCCAATACCGCGACCGGCGGCGTGTTCTCGGGCGGGAGGGACCTGGTGATCCAGGGCCTGGGGATCGGACCGAGCGATAACACCGGGATCAACCCCGGCAACGGTTCGACGATCATCGGCAACCACATCCACGACAACCAGATGTGCGGCATCGAGACCGCCGCGAATCACCTGAAGATCGACGGGAACGAGATCGACCACAATGGTGTACTCATCAATCGGGGCAACGCGTGCGGGATCAAGCTGCACGGCTACAAGGGGGCGGATTCTGGCGCGTACAGCACCGTCACAGGCAACATCGTCCACGACAACGTTGGGCACGGACTGTGGGTCGACTGCGACGGGCACGACAACACATTCTCCGGCAACCGTGTCTACGGCAATGCGGGAGTCGCGCTGGACGACGAGACGAGCTACAACAACAGCTTCACCGACAACATCGTCTACGGCAACGGTTTCGGGTGGTCGACCTACGCGATCAACATCCTCGATTCCATCGGCACGAATGTAGACGGTAACACGCTCAGGGACAACTACAAGGGAGTCAATATCGGGGCGGACCAACGCGCGACGCTGTACTCGCCGAGGCCGGGCCTCGGCTGCGCGAACGTCACCTTGACGGGCTACCACCCGTCGGGGATAGCCATCACGAACAACACTCTGTCCCTACCTACGCGCGCGGGTTTCGCCCCGAGTGGCGCCGTGCCGCTCTCGGCGGCGAGGTTTGACGACAACTGCTGGACGGGAGCGGACGTGTCGAGCACGAACTGGAGGCTACCGATGGACGCCACAGCCACCTGGTCGCAGTGGCGGTCGGCGGGCGAGGATCAGCATGGGCGGGCTCAACCAAACGCCTGTTGATGGCTCAGTATCCCGCTCGATGTTCGACGGGGACAGGAGGGGAAACGTGATGGATGCCGGTCGTCGGTTCACTGATCTCGCCGAGCCACCGAGGATCTGGTATCGAAGAGGATGCTCGTTTGGTCGGTCGATCGTCATGGTGGCTGTGGTCCTCGCTGTCGTGTCACCGTCCCCCGTTTCCTTCCGCTCGGCTCCGGCTCACGCTGCCCTCAGATGTTCAGGTGTTCATCTTCGGCCCGGCGCGAACCTCCAGAGAGCGATCGTTTCGCACGCTCGGAGAACCACCTTCTGCCTCGCAGACGGGAGGTACACAACGAGGACGGCGCTTAAACCGAAAAACGGTGACCGCTTCATCGGCGTCTACGCGGATCGCAGCCGGCCGAACGTCTCCAACACTGGCACCGGCGGGGTATTCTCGGGCGGGAGGAACGTGGTGATCCGGGGCATCGGGATCGGACCGAGCGATAACACAGGTCTGAACCCGGGCACCGGCTCGACGATCATCGGCAACCGCATCCACGACAACCGGATGTGCGGGATCGAGACAGCCGCGAATCACCTGACGATCAGAAGGAACGAGATCGACCACAACGGCAACCTCGCCACGAAGGGCGACGCGTGCGGGATCAAGCTGCACGGAACAGCGGGGAAGGATTCTGGCGCCTTTAGCCTCGTCAGCGCGAACGTCGTCCACAACAACACCGGACATGGGCTGTGGGTGGACTGCGACGGGCACGACAACGCCTTCTCCGGCAACCGTGTCTACGGCAATGCGGGAGTCGCTCTCGACGACGAGACGAGCTACAACAACAGTTTCACCGATAACATCGTGTACGGAAATGGTTTCGGCTGGTCGACCTACGCGATAAGCATCCTCGATTCCATCGGAACGAACGTAAGCGGTAATCGCTTCAGGCACAACTACAAGGGCGTCGACGTGCGGGCTGACGATCGCGCGACCCGTTCCCGCCCCCGGCCGGGCCTCGGTTGTGCGAACGTCACCTTGACGGGTTACCACCCATCGGGCATCTCGATCAGGAGGAACAAGTTCTCGCTGCCCCAGCGATCGGGCTTCGCGTCGACCGTGCGGCTCTCTGCGGCGCGTTTCAACCACAACTGCTGGAGGAGGACTGAAGCCCCGAGCACGAACTGGAGGCTCCCTACGGACGCCACGGCCAACTGGTCCCAATGGCGAGAGGCCGGGCAGGACCAGCACGGCCGTCTCCAAGCACTCCCCTGCTAGGCAGCGTTCGGCTTCCGACACGCGTACCCGATCACGGACGGAGTTCGGAGCGCTCGGACGTCGCTCGCTCGAGCCGCTTCGGCGATTCGGCGGAACTGATGTTCAGGGCCCACAGAGGTGCCCTGTCGCGAAGTTCACCGATCAGATCGAGCCGTCCGTAGATCTTGGCCTGGAGTAGGTCGATCGAGTCTCGGGTTATCGGGAACCGAGGGATGCGGAGTGCATCGTCAGTCGGTTTCACACCGCGGAACTGAACCGTCCCAGCCGCCGTGAACCCGACCCCAGCCGCGCATCGGACCGTCTCTCGTGAGAGGTGGAAACGGGGATTGCCGAACGGGTACGCGAACGTTCGCACCGGAACCTGCAGGTGCTCCTCGAGGACATCGCGTGACGTGCGCATCTCCCGCGTCACGGACGACGGGTCCAAGGCGGCCAGGTTCGGATGATTCCTCGTATGCGCTCCGAACGTCACCGAGGAAGCCTGCATCTCTCTCATCTGTCCCCAGCTCAGTCCCTTCACGTCTTCTCGCGCTGCTCCCCACAGAGCGCCGAGCCGGTCTACGACGGTCAGATCTCTTTCGATCAGTCCTGTCGTGACGAAGACGGTGGCCGGAACTTCAAGGGAGGCAAGCGCGGGCAGCGCGTACGTGTAATTGTCCTCGTATCCGTCATCGAAGGTGACGGCGACGAGGGGCTTATCATGTCTGTCCGCCGACGCCGATCTTGGGATCGAAGCGAAATCCACTAACTGGCAGTGTTCCTTCAACCATGCAAGATGACGAGCGAAATCCTCCGGAGTGGTAGAGGCGAATGCACGCGTTGGATGGACGGAGTGATAGGCGAGAACGATCACGCGCGGACCCTTCGGCGCGCGGCGCCGGGTGATGCTCACGAGGACCTGCTCAGCCCGGCGCTTGGCCGCTCGAGAGATCACCGTTCGCTCATCGAATCCCGCTGACTCCGGCAAGCCGTTAGCATGTTTACGGTCGGCCGCGAAGGAGCACGACTATATCAACCCAGCCCTGACCCCCCGCGGGGGGACGGTCGACGCCTAGTTCTGCGCACTCGGCGCGGAGCGAAGCGCCGATCTGCCCGATCCTGCCCTGGTTGTCGGGCGACTGCGAGCCGTTGAGGAAGAGATTCGTCCGATGAAGTCCGTCCATTCCGCTTCGCTTGGAGCGCCGGAACGTGACTCGATGGGGGACCTCTCCCTCCTCGCGCGTGGGGGGATGATCAATCTCGTGGGCGGGGCAATCTACGGCCTCATCAGCTTCCTGGTCGTAACCGTTGTTGCGCGGGGGTTGACAGCTTCGGCGGCGGGCCTGTTCTTCGAGGGGGTCGCTCTCTTCAACATCTCGACCGGCATCTTGGTGCTAGGAGCCGACGTTGGGCTCGTGAAGTTCATCTCCGCCCACCGTGCGGTCGGAGCGGGTCGTGGGCCGAGGAGGACCCTTGCCGTCGCCCTGGTGCCGATCGCGTCGATCGCAGTGGCTGTTGCCATCGCTGGGTGGATCGCGACGCCCCGCCTCGCGGCTGCTCTAGGGAATGGAGCCGTCGACCAGCATGAGATCACTTCCTACCTTCGCGTCTTCGTGGTGGCGATCCCTATCTCGGTCGTCTACACGGCATCGATCGCGGCTACACGTGGGTTCGGGACGATGGTGCCTGCGGTCGCGGTGGACAAGATCACCAAACCGTCCCTCCAACTCTCTCTCGTCGCCGCTACGGTCGGTGCGGGGCTCGGGATGACGGCCCTGGCGGTGGCGTGGACACTGCCGGTGGCGCTCGGATCGGTGGCCGCGTTCGCCGTGCTTGCCACCCTGGTCCGCAGGCTGGATCGGTCCGAACGTCGCCACACCATCCCGCAGGCGACCTCGCAGGCCGACAGCTTCTGGCGATTCGCCGCGCCACGAGGGCTCGCTGGCGTGTTCCAGGTGACCGTGCTTTGGCTCGATACGATCCTCCTCGGCCTGCTGCGGTCTTCCCGTGAAGCTGCCATCTATAGCGCGAGCTCTCGCTATCTGTTGGTCGGAGTCTTCGTACTGACAGCGGTCAACCAAGCGTTGGCGCCACAGATCGGTGCGCTCCTCTCCGCGAGCGAAACGAAGCGAGCGGAGACCGTCTATCAAAGGGCCGCTTGGTGGATCATCGGGGCCACCTGGCCGATCTATCTGACCCTCGTGATCTTCGCCCCGGTCGTGCTGAGAGTGTTCGGCTCGGAATACCAACAAGGAGCATCGGTCCTGGTCATCCTGGGGACGGCCGCCCTTGTCGGCGCAGCCACCGGATCGGTGGACTGGGTGCTCCTCATGGGAGGCAAGAGCAAGTGGAACTTGCTGAACACCGCGGTGGCCCTCGTCGCGAACATCGCGTTGAATCTCCTACTCATCCCGCCGTACGGCATGGTCGGCGCGGCGATCGCGTGGGCCGTGAGCATCATGCTGATGAACATCCTCCCGATGATCGAGGTTCGGCTGCTCATGGGTCTGAGCCCATTCGGACGAGGTTTCCTATTGATAGTGGGAGCTT
>JBKOUM010000103.1:0-48637 GCA_046723385.1 Actinomycetota bacterium | reverse complement strand
ATGCCGCGACCTCGGCCTGGGTCGGCACGGGTTGCAGTCCGAGCATCCCGGTCAGCAGCGACGCTCGGATCGTGTTGGGTGCGACGAGCCACGTGAGGTCGAACGCCGTCGCCTGCGCGGCGGTGACGAGGCCCGCCTCCGCGAGGCTGTGGACGGCGCTCGCGAAGAGACCGGCCGCGACGAGCACCAACACGAACCCGGTCAGTCGGAAGAACCGGGCGAGGTTCAGTCGGACGCCGCCGCGGTAGATCGCCCACCCCAGCACGACGGCCGTGGCGACGCCGAGGACGGCCCCGACCCCCGTCGCGAGCGGGCTCGTGGAGGTCTCGAAGGCGGCGAGGAGGAAGATCGCGGTCTCGAGGCCCTCCCGGATCACGGCGAAGAACGCCATCCCGACCAGTGCCCAGATCGACCCGGCCATCAGCGCGTCCTCGGCGTGCGTCTCGAGCTGCCCCTTGAGCTCTCGCGCGTGGCGGCGCATCCACACCACCATGTAGGTGACGCCGGCCACCGCGACCAGCGCCAGCAGTCCCTCCATCGCCTCGCGCTGCTTCAAGGGGAGGGACTCGCCGACCGATCGCAGGACGATCGCGACCGTGACACAGACGAGGAGGGCGAGGCCGACGCCGGCCCACATCGGTCGGAGCGCGTCGCGGTCGCCGCGTCGGAGCAGGAAGGCAGCGATGATCCCGATGATCAGGGAGGCTTCGATGCCTTCCCGGAGCCCGATCACGAACGTCGGCAGCACGCCGCGAATCCTACCGGCGAGGTCGGAATAGCGGCAAGTTCGTGTACGAACTATCTCGCGGGCGGGCGGTCGGGCGGCTCGGTGGCTCGTCGAGCGAGCGTTCGGAAGGACCCGTCGGAGGCCGCGGCTAGGATGACGGAGATGGACGGATCCACCGTCGAGGACGAGCCCCGCCGACTCTTCCTCCTCGACGGTCACAGCCTGGCGTACCGCGCGTTCTTCGCGTTGCCGCCCACGCTTGCGACGAGCAGCGGGACGGTCACGAACGCCGTCTACGGCTTCACCTCGATGCTGATCAAACTGCTCGGGGACGAGAAGCCCGATCTCATCGCGGTGGCGTTCGACATGGGCGCGCCGACCGTCCGCCTCCAGATGGACGCCGAGTACAAGGCCGGTCGCCGGGAGACGCCGGCCGACTTCGGCCCCCAGCTCGCTCTGATCGAGGAGGTGCTGTCGACGCTGCGGATCCCCACGATCCGGGTCGAAGGTCACGAGGCCGACGACGCGCTCGGGACGCTTGCCGAGGAAGCGAGCGTGCAGGGTATCGACGCGGTGATCGTGACGGCCGACCGCGACTTCTTCCAGCTGGCGCGAGAGCGGACGGACGGGCGCGGTGCGATCTCGGTCCTCTTCAATCGCAGGGGGATCTCGGAGATCGAGCTGATGGGACCGGAACAGGTCGAGGCGCGGTACGGCGTCACGCCGGAGCGGTACCTCGACTACGTCGCGCTCAAGGGCGACACGTCGGACAACATCCCCGGCGTTCCCGGGGTTGGTGAGAAGACCGCGGCCAGGCTGGTCCAGGAGTGGGGCTCGGTCGAGAACCTCGTCGAGCACGTCGACGAGCTCAGGGGCAAGCTCAAGGAGAACGTCTCCTCGGCGACCGAGCGGCTCGGTCTCAACAAGCAGCTCGCGCGGATCGTCACCGACCTCGACCTGGACATCGATCCGACGGACTGCGTCCGTGGCGACTACGACGCCGAAGCCGTCCGGCGACTCTTCACCTCGCTCGAGTTCCGCTCCCTGCTCGACCGTCTCCAGGAAGCCGCCGGCGGGGTGCAACCCAAGGTGGAGCCGGCGGACCTCGACCTGGGTCAGACCGACGTCACGGAGCTGGCCAAGCTGATCCACGCCGGCCCGGCGGCCGTTCGCCTGCGGACGGACGACGGCCGCATCGTCGGCGCCGCGGTCTCCGCGGGCGAGATGCGAGCCCTCTACGCGGACGTCGAGGGGCTGGGGGGTCTGGCCGACCCGCTCGCGGATACCGCGTCGCCGTCGTGGACCCACGACGCCAAGACCCTCGAGCGGCTGATCCTCGCCGAGGGGAGCACGCTTGCGACCGTCGCCTTCGACACGATGCTCGCCGGCTACCTCCTGGATCCGGCGGCCGCCACGTATCCGCTTTCGGGTCTGAGCGAGCGGTACCTGGGGGTCGACGTCCTCGGCGGAGCCGAGGACGTCGACGACGGCCAGCTGTTCGCCGCCGATCCCTGGCGCGCCACGGCCGCCGAGTCGGCGGCCGTGGCGCTCCTCACCCCCGTGATGGAACAGGCGATCGACGAGCGAGGCCTCCGGAAGCTGCTGAACGAGGTGGAGCTCCCGCTCTCGTCCGTCCTCGCGCACATGGAGGCGCGAGGGGTCCGCCTCGACGTCGCCTACCTGGAGGAGATGGGGGAGACGGTTCGCGGCGACATGGCGGTCCTCGAAGCCGACGTGTATCGCCACGCCGGTCGCGAGTTCAACCTCAACTCCCCTCCGCAGCTCCGCGAGGTGCTCTACGACGAGCTCGGGCTGCAGCCCGGGAAGCGCACGACGAAGGGGTCCCTGTCCACCGACGCGTCGGTCCTCGAGAAGCTCCGGGACGCCCACCCGATCGTCGACGCGCTGCTTTCGTGGCGCGAGCTCGACAAGCTCAACTCCACGTACCTCGAGGCGCTCCCCAAGATGGCCGACCCGCACGACGGGCGCGTCCATACCTCGTTCAACCAGGCGGCGGCGGCCACCGGACGCCTGAGCAGCTCCAACCCCAACCTCCAGAACATCCCGATCCGGTCCGAGCTCGGCCGCCAGATCCGGAGGTCCTTCATCCCCGGCGCACCCGACCAGGTGCTCTTGGTCGCCGACTACTCGCAGATCGAGCTGCGGGTCCTCGCACATCTCTCGGGGGACGAAGGTCTCCGCGACGCGTTCGCCGCGGGCATCGACATCCACGCCGCCACGGCCGCCAAGGTCTTCGGGTTGCCGCTCGAACAGGTGGACGGCGAGCTCCGTCGCCGAGCCAAGATGGTCAACTACGGGCTCGCCTACGGCATGAACGCGTGGGGCTTGGCGCAGCGGCTGGACATCGCTCCGGACGAGGCGGAGGAGATCCTGGACGGCTACTTCAACGGGTTCCCCAAGATCCGCGACTACCTGCGCGCCCAGGTCGATCGAGCCCGGATGGACGGCTACACCGAGACGATCCTGGGTCGCCGCCGGTACATCCCCGAGCTGACGAGCGGCAACCGGCGTCTGCAGGCGCTCGGTGAGCGGCAGGCGCTGAACGCTCCGATCCAGGGGAGCGCGAGCGACGTCTTCAAGCTCGCGATGATCGGCGTCGACGCGGCGCTCGCCGAACGCCCGGACCTCGACTGCCACATGCTGTTGACGGTCCACGACGAGCTCGTCTTCGAGGTGCCTGCGGACCGGGTCCACGACGCTGCGTCCGTCGTCGCCGGTCGGATGGAGAAGGCGATCGCGCTCGACGTCCCGCTGCGCGCCGACATCGGGTGGGGGCCCAACTGGGCCGAGGCCGTCCCGGCCGGCCACTGACACGCCTCTTCGGCCCCGTCGGGCGTCTCCGGCCCGCGGTCCGCGTTGACGGGGTTTCCGCAGGCCACCTACCATCTGCAACGGCCCGCGGGGTTCGCGTCCCGCGCCGGAGGCAAATCCCAACACGCCCTCGGCGGAGCGTCCCGTGGTGCGGAAGGAGACAGACGGTATGAGTGACGAGACGACGGTCGCGTCCGAGGACGAGCAGGAGGCCCCGGCGGCAGCGCCGGTGGAGGTGGCTCCGGAGCCCTCCGCGACCGCGACCAAGGCGGGCGATCAGCCCGACCTGACCCCAGAGGAGTTGATCGCCGCCCTCGAGGCGTCGTTCCACGACTTCAAGGACGGAGACATCGTCGACGGTGAGGTCGTCAAGATCGACCGCGACGAGGTGCTCCTCGACATCGGCTACAAGTCCGAAGGGGTGATCCCTTCGAAGGAGCTGTCGATCCGCCACGACGTCGACCCCAACCAGGTCGTGAAGGTCGGGGACCGGATCGAGGCCCTCGTGCTCCAGAAGGAGGACAAGGAGGGCCGCCTGATCCTGTCCAAGAAGCGCGCGCAGTACGAGCGCGCCTGGGGCCGGATCGAAGAGGTGATGCATTCGGGCCAGACGATCACCGGGCCGGTGATCGAGGTCGTCAAGGGTGGGCTGATCCTCGACATCGGGCTCCGCGGGTTCCTCCCGGCGTCGCTCGTGGATCTGCGGCGCGTCCGCGACCTCCAGCCGTTCGTCGGCCAGGAGCTCGAGGCCAAGATCATCGAGCTCGACCGCAACCGGAACAACGTCGTGCTCTCGCGGCGCGCGTTCCTGGAGGAGTCGCAGTCCGAGGGTCGGAAGACCTTCCTCCAGTCGCTGCAGAAGGGTGAGCGGCGCAAGGGCACCGTCAGCTCGATCGTGAACTTCGGGGCCTTCGTGGACCTGGGCGGCGTCGACGGCCTCGTCCACGTCTCGGAGCTCTCGTGGAAGCACGTCGATCATCCACAGGAGGTCGTCTCCGTCGGCCAGGAGGTCGAGGTCGAGGTCCTCGACGTCGACCTCGACCGGGAGCGCGTCTCGCTGTCGTTGAAGGCGACGCAGGAGGACCCCTGGAAGGAGTTCGAGCGGACGTCCCAGGCCGGCTCCGTCATCACCGGCACGGTGACGAAGCTCGTGCCGTTCGGCGCGTTCGTCCGCGTCGCGCAGGGCATCGAGGGTCTGGTCCACATCTCGGAGATCAGCCACGAGCACGTCGACTCCCCGGAGTCCGTGCTGCAGGTCGGTCAGGAGGTCCAGGTCAAGGTGATCGACGTCGACGTGCAGCGCCGGCGCGTCTCCCTCTCGATGCGACAGGTCACGTCCGCGCCTCCCAAGCCCAAGGAGATCGAGGTCGAGAAGGAGGAGCCGGAGCGCGAGGCCGGTCCCGAGATGTCGACCGCGATCGAGGTTCCGCAGGCGATCCTCGATGCCGTCGCCGAGGCCGAGGCGGACGCGCCGGCCGTGGCGGCGCCTGTGACGGCAACTTCGGCGCCGGCGGCGACGTCCGAACCGGCCGTCGAGGCGCCCGCGGCCGAGGTCGTCGCGGTCGAGGCCGCGCCCGCGCAGAGCGAGGCGATCATCGACGAGGACACGGGGGGGTCGCCTGCCGCAACCGAAGCCGCCCCCGAGGAGGAGTCGACCGAAGAGCCGACCGACGAGGAGGTCTCGCTCGAGGCGATCCTCGAGGACCTGAAGCGCCGAGAGGGCCGGAGCGAGTAGCCGATCGGATGCTTCTCGTCGGGCTCACCGGAGGGATCGGGTCCGGGAAATCGACGGTCGCTCGGATGCTGCAGGACCGGGGCGCCGTCGTCCTGGACGCCGACGGGTTCGCGCGCGCGGCGGTCGTCGCGGGCTCGCCGGGGCTTCGCGGCATCGTGGGCCGCTTCGGCCGGGACATCCTCACGGCAGAGGGCGAGCTCGATCGTCCGAAGCTCGCGTCGATCGTGTTCGCCGATCCCAAGGCGCTCGCGGATCTCGAGGCGATCGTGCATCCGGAGGTTCGGCGCATGATCGCCGACGGGATCCAGGAGAACCTGGATGCCGACCGCGTCGTGGTCCTCGTCAATCCCCTCCTGATCGAGATGGGCACGCACCGAGACTGCGACGTCGTCGTGGTGGTGTCGGTGTCTCCCGACACGCAGATCGCCCGCTCGGTGGCCCGCGGGATGGTGGAGGAGGACGTCCGGGCGCGGATCGCGGCGCAGCTGCCGCTCGAAGAACGCGCGAGGACCGCCGACGTCCTGATCGATAACGAGGGCTCACTCGCCGATCTCGAGCGCGAGATCGACGTCTTGTGGCGGCAGCTCGAAGCCCGGGCCGCCGCCCCAGTCTGAGCCGCCGGTATCCTGCGGCTATGCGGTTCCGAGCGGTCTTCTTCGACGCGGGCGAGACGCTCGTGCACCCGGCGCCGTCGTTCCCGGAGCTCTTCGCGAGGATCGTGACGGAGCAGGGGTATCCGCGCGAGCCCGTCGCGATCAGCGACGGGCTCGCGATGGTCTCCGATGAGTTCCGGCGCGCATCGCGCGAACAGGCGCTCTGGACCACGACGCCGGAGCGTTCCCGCCGCTTCTGGCTCGGCGTCTACGACCGGTTCCTGGAGGTCCTCGAACTGCCTCGAGGGAACGGACTGGCGGACACGCTCTACCGAGCGTTCACGGACCGCCGCAACTACGCGGCGTTCGACGACGTCGCGCCGGCGCTGCGGGCGCTCGCCGACGCAGACGCCACGCTCGGCGTGATCTCCAACTACGAGGCGTGGCTCGAGGATCTGCTCGCCGACCTGCGGCTGACGCCGCTGCTGCCGATCCGCGTCGTGTCGGGGATCGAAGGGGTCGAGAAGCCCGACCCCGCGATCTTCCGGTTGGCTCTGGAACGGGTTCGCCTCACGGCCGCCGAGGTCGTCTATGTCGGCGACGTGCCCGACTTCGACTACGACCCGGCCGCGGCGCTCGGGATGTTCCCCGTCCTGATCGACCGGCGGGAACGACACCCGGGGTTCGAGGGCGCGCGGGTGACGGACCTCCGCGAGCTCCCTGAGCTCCTCGAGGCGGCGTCGTGACCGACGAGCGGACGTTCACGGTGGACGACGCGGAGGCGGAGCTCGGCGAGCTCCGCGAACGCCTGCCACGCCTGCGGACGGCCCGTGACGGGCTGATCGCCTCGAGCCGGAGGATCACCGACGCCGTCGCGAGCGACGGTGGGGGCGTCGCCGGCTCTGACTGGTTCGCTCACCAAGAGGCGCTCAAGACCGAGGTGCTGTTCCTGGCCGACCACGGGATCCTGCTCCGGGATCCGGACACCGGCTTGGTCGACTTCCCCGCCGAGCGCGACGGGCGGCGGGTGTTCCTCTGTTGGAAGCTCGGTGAGGAACACGTCGGGTGGTACCACGAGGCGACCGGCGGGTTCGGGGGGCGCCGCCCCCTGTGAGCGCGAACGGGATCGCCGATCCGATCGTCGTCGTGTTCTGCGCGACCGAGGCCGATCCACCGCCGGGGATCGAGGACGCGGTCCCGACGGCACAGCTCCGCTTCGCTGACGACGTGCCGTCGCTCCGGAGCTCGGTCGCGGACGCCGACGCGCTCTTCTTCTACAAGGCGTCCGCCGCCGAAGGTCGGATCGGCCCGCTCGAAGAGGTGTGGCCGGACGCGACGCGGCTGCGGTGGATCCAGACGGCGAGCGACGGAGTCGACCTGCTGCTGTTCCCGGCCCTTTCGGCGAGCGACGTCACGATCACGAACGCCCGAGGGGTCTTCGACGACGCGATCGCGGAGTGGGCGATCGGCGCGATGCTCGCGATGACGACGGGTCTGGATCGATCGATCGTCGACCAGACCCGCCATCGGTGGGACGCGGATCGCGAGACGCGGCGGTTGGCCGGCCAACGGCTCCTGGTCCTGGGGCCCGGTCCCATCGGACGCGCGACGGCGCGGCGCGCGCACGACCTGGGCATGTCCGTGACCGCGGTCGGGCGCGCCCCGCGCCCCGACGACCTCTTCGAGCGGGTCGGAGGACTCGACGACCTCCACGCGATGCTTTCCGACGCCGACGTGGTCTTCGATGCGCTCCCGCTCGCGCCCGGGACGCATCACTACGTCGACGCCGCCGCCTTCGCGGCCATGAAGCCGACGGCCAGGTTCCTCAACGTCGGCAGGGGGTCGACGGTGGACGAGCCCGCCCTGATCGAGGCCCTCCGGAACGGCCGGCTGGCCGGGGCCGCACTGGACGTGTTCGAACGGGAGCCGCTCCCCGGAGACTCTCCGCTGTGGTCGATGCCGAACGTGATCGTGTCCCCCCATATCTGCGGCGACTTCGAGGGATGGGAACGCGCGTCGGTCGACATCTTCCTCGACAACCTGGCGCGCTTCGTCCGAGGGGAGCCTCTGCGGAACCTCGTCGACACGGATCTTGGGTTCGGGGTCGGGTAGGGTCGTTGGCGGGTCGGGTGGGGACAGAAAGAGTTGGGTGGGGACAGAGAGATGAGCGGGTCCGTGATCGAGGTCTCGGACCTCCGCAAGTCGTACGGCAACGTGGAAGCCGTCCAGGGCATCTCGTTCCACGTGCAGCGGGGGGAGGTCTTCGCGATGCTCGGACCGAACGGCGCCGGGAAGACGACGACGGCGGAGATCCTCGAGGGGTACCGGGATCGCAGCGGCGGCGACGTGCGCGTCCTGGGGCACGATCCCGCGAAGCGCGAGAAGTCGTTGAAGGAGCGGATCGGGATCGTCCTCCAGTCGACGGGGATCGATCCGTTCCTCACGGTCACGGAGACGATCGAGATGTACGCGGGCTACTACCCGTCGCGGCGGCCGACCGAAGAGGTGATCGATCTCGTCGGGCTGACGGAGAAGCGCGACACGCGCGTCAACAAGCTCTCCGGTGGCCAGCAGCGTCGCCTCGACGTCGCGATCGCGCTCGCCGGGGACCCCGAGCTCCTGTTCCTCGACGAGCCCACGACGGGCTTCGACCCGGGCGCCCGCCGCAACGCGTGGGAGGTCGTGAAGAACCTCATCGCGATCGGGAAGACCGTCTTCCTCACGACGCACTTCATGGACGAGGCGCAGTACCTGGCCGATCGCGTGATCGTGATCGCGAACGGGTTGATCGTCGCAGAGGGGCCACCCTCGAGCCTCGCCGGCCGGGACCAGATGCGGACCCGGATCCGCTTCCGCGTGCCCGACGGGGCGCCCGAGCCGGATGGGAACGTCCGTCGGCTCCCGGACGGATCCCTCGAGATCGATGTCGACGCCGCAGGGGCCACGAAGACGGTGCACGACCTGACCGGGTGGGCCCTCGACCGCGGCATCGTCCTCGAGTCCCTCGAGGTGACGCAACCGTCGCTCGAGGACGTCTATCTGCGGCTCACCGGCGCGGAGGTCGGCACGTGAGCGACGTCGGCCTCACGGCCCGGCAGGTCCGGTACACGAACCGGGCCTTCTGGCGGAACCCACAGGCGGCGTTCTTCACGTTCGTCTTCCCGCTGATGTTCCTCGTGATCTTCGCGTCGCTGTTGGGGAGCGGGACCGTCACGATCAACGGCCTCGAGTTCGAACAGTCGACCTACTACGTCGCCGGGATGTCCGCGTTCGCGATCATCACGGCCTGCTACACGAACCTCGCGATCAGCGTCACGTTCCAGCGGGACGCAGGGATCTTGAAGCGGACGCGCGGGACGCCGTTGCCGGGGTACGACTACCTCGCCGCCCGGGTGATCCACGCGGTGCTGATCTCGATCCTCCTCGTGGTGATCTGCTCGGCGTTCGGAGCCCTCTTCTACGACGCGAGCATCCCCTCGGGCGTGCACCTCGCGGAGTCGATCGTCGTCGTCCTCGTGGGGGCGGCGAGCTTCGCCGCCCTCGGGCTGGCGATCACGGCGATGATCCCGAACGCCGACGCCGCGCCCCCGATCGTGAACGCGACGATCCTCCCGCTGCTGTTCATCTCCGGCGTGTTCATCCCGATCGGGGACAACGTCCCTGAGTGGGTGAACGTGGTGGGGAAGATCTTCCCGGTGCGCCACCTGGTCGAGGCATACCTCGGCGCGTACTACGGCCAACCGTTCTTCAGCTTCTCGTGGCGGGACGTCCTGATCGTGGCTCTGTGGGGGATCGCGGGGCTCGTGTTCGCGGCCCGACGGTTCTCGTGGGAGCCACGGCGCTAACGCCCGGATCGCGCCGGAACGCGAAGGGACGCGTGCTAGGCTCCGGCGTCCAACCGTGAGGAGGGGAGACGCATGCGCAGGACGCCCGCGGGGTTGATCGTGGTCGCATCGCTTGCCGTCGCGTGCGGCAGCTCCACGACGACGACGTCCCCCGCAGCGACCGGGAGCACATCCCAGACCGCGGAGCGGTGCGCGGCCGGTGCCAGCTTCGTGACCGACGACGCGCTCACGGTCGGGACCGATAGCCCCGCGTACCCGCCGTATTTCCAGGGAGGGACCGAGAAGGGGTCGGAGTGGGAGATCAACGACCCGAACACCGGCAAGGGGTTCGAATCCGCGGTCGCGTACGAGATCGCGACGCGGATCGGGTTCACGTCCGACCAGGTCACGTGGGTCGTCGTTCCGTTCGCTCAGTCCTACGCCCCGGGCCCCAAGCAGTTCGACTTCGACATCAACCAGACCTCGTACTCGGCGAAGCGGGCGCAGGCGGTGGACTTCAGCGAGTCCTACTACGACGTGAGTCAGGCGCTCGTGGTGGTGAAGGACACCCCGATCACGAGCGCCACGAGCGTCGCCGATCTCGCCCAGTACAAGCTCGCGGCGCCGCTCGGTACGACGAGCGCCGACCTGATCGAGAGCTACATCGGCGGGACCGCGGGTACGTACCAGACGCTGCGCGACGCCGTCGCGGCGGTGAACGCCGGCCAGGCCGATGGAGTGGTCGTGGACTATCCGACCGCGCTGTACATGGCGGATCCGTTCGTGCAACAGGTGAAGAACAGCACCGTCTTGGCGCAGTTCCCGAACGACGCGGTCGAGGGCGGGGAGTACTTCGGCACCGTCCAGGCCAAGGACAGCACGCTGACGCCCTGCATCGACCTGGCTCTGCAGGAGATGAAGGCCGACGGGACGCTGCAGGAGATCACGCAGGAGTGGCTGTCCAAGAAGACGAACGTCGGCGAGGTACCGGTCTGGTCGAAGTGAGCTGGAACCTCGGCACACGCCGGTGACCCGACCCGGCGATCCCGCGGGCGGCGATGTTCGCAAGGAACGTCGGCGTACGCGGCTCCTCCGCGGGTTCTCGCTGAAGGAAGAGGGCGCTAAGGGCGTCCTGATCGCGACCGCCAGCACCCTCGTCGTGCTCGGCCTGCTCGTGTTCGCGGCCGTGCGGTCCCCGTACTGGCCAGACTTCAAGGACCAGTTCCTCAACCGGCAGGTGTTCGCCGAATCCTTCCCGGAGATCCTCAGGGCCTTCAGGCGGAACATCTTCTACTTCCTGACGGCGGAGCCCGTGATCCTCTTGTTCGCGCTGACGCTTGCGGTGCTGCGATCGCTCCGGGGCCCCGTCTTCTTCCCCGTCCGGCTGCTCTCCACGATCTACGTCGACCTGTTCCGAGGGATCCCGACGGTCCTCGTCGTGTACGCGTTGGGATTCGGCGTCCCGGCGCTGCGGATCCCCGGTCTGCCGGTCGACGGGTGGTTCTGGGGATGGGTCGCGCTGATCCTCAGCTACTCGGCGTACGTAGCCGAGGTCTACCGCGCCGGGATCGAGTCGGTCCATCCGAGCCAGAGCGCCGCGTCGCGCGCGCTGGGCCTCTCACGCTGGCAATCGCTCCGGTCGGTCGTGATCCCGCAGGCGGTCCGCCGGGTGATCCCGCCGCTGATGAACGACTTCATCTCGCTCCAGAAGGACACCGCGCTGATCGCGTTCGTCTCGGCCTTCTCCGTCGAGGCGTTCCTCCGGGCGCAGCGCGTCAGCGCCGGTGACTTCAACTTCACGCCGTTCGTTGGCGCCGCGGTGTGCTTCCTGATCGTCACGATTCCGATGACGAGGTTCACGGATTGGCTCCTCGAGCGACAGCGCCGGCGCCGGATGGCGGGTGGTGTGGTGTGAGCGAGGCGATCCGGCTCGAAGGAGTGCACAAGTCCTTCGACGGGCTCGAGGTCCTCAAGGGGATCGATCTGTCATTGAAGGAGCACCAGGTGGTCTGTCTGATCGGGGCGAGCGGCTCGGGGAAGTCGACGCTCCTGCGGTGCATCAACCTCCTGGAACGTGTGGAGGCCGGCCGGATCTGGGTCCACGGCACGGAGATCACCGCGCAGGGTGTCGACCAGAACGCCGTCCGGCGTCAGGTCGGGATCGTTTTCCAGGCGTTCAACCTCTTCCCGCACATGACCGTCCTCCGGAACGTCTCGCTCGCCCCGATCAAGGTGCTGAAACACACCCGGGCCGCGGCCGAGGCGAACGCCCAGGAGCTCCTCGCCCGTTTCGGGCTCCTCGACAAGGCCGAGGACTATCCCGACCGCCTCTCGGGCGGCCAGCAGCAACGGGTCGCGATCGTCCGCGCGCTCGCGATGGGCCCGGACGTCCTCCTTCTGGACGAGATCACGAGCGCGCTCGACCCCGAGCTCGTGGCCGAGGTCCTGGATGTGATCCGAGAGCTCGCCGGGCAGGGGATGACGATGGTCATCGCGACGCACGAGATGCATTTCGCCCGCGACGTCTCGAACAGGGTCTGCTTCCTCGACGACGGCCGGATCCTCGAAGAGGGCCCGCCCGACCGGATGTTCTCGAGCCCCACGAACGAACGGACGAAGCGCTTCCTGGACCGGATCATCGCCGCAGGCCGGATGTAGACGCGGGTCCCTCGCGGAGGCCCGTGTCGCCGGACGCTCTTACACTTGGTCGGTGCCTCCGTTCCGCGTCGTGTCCGACTTCGAGCCCGCGGGTGACCAGCCGCAGGCGATCGAGCAGCTCACCCACGCCGTCCAGGCCGGGGATCCCCACGTCACCCTGCTCGGGGCCACCGGGACGGGCAAGACGTTCACGATCGCGCACGTGATCGAGCGGATCCAGCGGCCGACCCTCGTGATGGCCCCCAACAAGTCGCTCGCGGCCCAGCTGGCCAACGAGTTCCGCGAGTTCTTCCCGGACAACGCCGTCGAATACTTCGTCAGCTATTACGACTACTACCAGCCCGAGGCGTACGTCCCGCAGACCGATACGTACATCGAGAAGGACAGCTCGATCAACGAGGAGATCGAGCGTCTCCGCCATTCGGCGACCGCCGCGCTGCTGAGTCGCCGCGACGTCCTCATCGTGGCGAGCGTGTCGGCGATCTACGGACTGGGGTCGCCGGAGGAGTACGAGGGCCAGCTTCTGCGGGTCTACCGGGGCACCGAGGTCCCCATGGACTTCGCGATGCAACGGCTGGTCGACATCCAGTACAAGCGGAACCAGGCGAGCCGCGCGCGGGGAACGTTCCGCGTCACCGGGGACACGCTCGAGATCTTCCCGCCGTACGAGCAAGCGGGGTACCGGATCGAGTGGTGGGGGGACACGGTCGAGCGGATCAGCATGTTCGACCCGGTGACCGGTGAGATCGTCAAGGACGACATCGTCGATCACACGACCTTCCCGGCGTCGCACTACGTGGCCAGCGACGACCGGATGAAGCACGCGCTCGTGACGATCGAGGAGGAGCTGCACGACCGGCTGAAGTGGCTCGAGGACCAAGGCAAGCTCCTCGAGGCGGAGCGGTTGCGGATGCGCACCACGTACGACCTTGAGATGCTCCGCGAGGTCGGGTTCTGCAGCGGCATCGAGAACTACTCCAGGCACATCGACGGCCGCGGCCCCGGCACGGCCCCGTTCACGCTGCTCGACTACTTCCCCGACGACTACCTCGTCGTCCTGGACGAATCGCACGTGACCGTGCCGCAGCTGCACGGGATGTACGAGGGCGACGTGTCGCGCAAGACGACCCTGGTCGACTTCGGGTTCCGGCTGCCGTCGGCGATCGACAACAGGCCGCTCCGGTTCGATGAGTTCCAGGAGCGCGTGAAGCAGATCGTCTACATGTCGGCGACGCCCGGGGCGTACGAGCTGCGGATGTCGTCCAAGGTCGTCGAGCAGATCGTCCGGCCGACCGGGCTGGTCGACCCGGAGGTGCAGATCCGACCGACCAAGGGACAGGTCGACGACCTCATGGGCGAGATCCGTGCGCGCACCGAACAGGACCAGCGTGTGCTCGTGACCACCCTCACCAAGAAGATGGCCGAAGATCTCACCGACTACCTGGTCGAGATGGGGATCCGCGTTCGATACCTCCATTCGGAAGTCGACACGCTGCAGCGGATCGAGATCGTCCGTGACCTGCGTCTCGGCGAGTTCGACGTGCTCGTCGGGATCAACCTGTTGCGCGAGGGGCTCGACCTCCCGGAGGTCTCGTTGGTCGCGATCCTGGACGCGGACAAGGAGGGGTTCCTCCGCTCCGAGACCTCGCTGATCCAGACGATCGGGCGCGCGGCCCGGAACGTCGACGGGACCGTGCTGATGTACGCGGACAGCGTCACGGACTCTATGAAGCTCGCGATCAGCGAGACGCAGCGGCGGCGCCAGATCCAGCTCGCGTACAACGCGGAGCACGGGATCGACCCGCAGACGATCCGCAAGAAGGTCACCGACATCCTCCTGTCGCTCCGCGGGGACGACCAGGCGCCCACCACGCCTCGCAAGGAGCGCCGGAAGGCGCGCGTCCACCCCGAGATGCCCACCGACGAGCTCGAGCGGCTGATCCAGGGTCTCGAGGAGGAGATGCATCAGGCGGCCAAGGACCTCCGGTTCGAGTACGCGGCTCGGCTCCGCGACGAGGTCCACGAGCTGCGCAAGGAGCTCCGTCAGCTGCGCGAAGCCGGAGTGGCGTAGCCTTCGGGCGTGGCCGACCTCACCATCCGCGCTCCGCAGGCGTGGCTCGGCACGGGCGGGCTCACCGCCGACGTCCAGATCGACTGCGACGGCGGCGTGATCGCCGCCGTCGGCAGGGTGCACCCCGTCCCGGACGAAACGCGGGTGGTGGCGGCCGACGGCATCGTGATGCCGTCGGCGGCCGACCGCCACGTGCACATCGAGCTCGCCGATCCCGCCGCGGTCGTGGCCGGCGGGGTGACCGCCGTGCGCGACCTGGCGTGGCCGGCCGACCGGATCTTCCCCTTGGCGGATCTGTCCGAGCTGCCCACGTTCGAAGGTCCGTTGATCCGCGCCGTGGGTCCGATGCTCACCGTGCGGGACGGCTATCCGACCCGCGACGACTGGGCGCCGCCGGGCACGGGCCGGGAGGTCGCCGGTCCGGACGACGCCGTCACCGCCGTGAAGGAGCTCGCGGCATCGGGTGCGACCGCGATCAAGGTCGCGCTGAACGCGGAGGCCGGACCGGTCGTCGGGGATCCGGAACTCATGGCGATCTGCGACACGGCGCACCACGCCGAGCTCCCGGTCACCGTGCACGCGCAGGGCGCCGGCCAGGTGGAGCGCGCGCTCGGCGCCGGCGTGGACGAGCTGGCGCACACGCCGTGGACGCACCGGCTGGCGGACGACGTCGTCGCACGATGCGCAGCTTCGCTGCGCATCGTGTCGACCCTGGACATCCTGAGCTTCGGGCGTGACACGCCCGAGCTCAGGACCGCCGTCGACAACCTGCGGCGGTTCCACGACGCCGGCGGGACCGTGATCTACGGGACCGACCTTGGGAACGGTCCGATCCCGCCGGGCATCCACCTCACGGAGCTCCGCCTGCTCCTGGACGCGGGGCTCACGCACGACGAGATCCTGCGCGCGCTGATCCGAGCGCCGATCGAGCCGGGCGCGCCGGCGGACCTGATCGTCGTGGACGCGGATCCGCTCGTCGACCTCGGCGCGTTCGAACGGATCAGGACGGTGATCCGAGGCGGCATGATCGTGGCGTCGAGCCGCGCGAGCGCTCGACAGGGAGCCGAGGCACGAGCGAGCGAGGGGGGTTGATCCGCTGATGAGCCAGACGGACGCAGCGTGGCAAGGCGTCACCCGCAGCGAGCTCGGCCAGGCGGCCCGGAACCACGGGATGCACCTGGAGGGACTCCGGTACGACGTCACCCCGGTCGGGATGCACTACCTGGTGATCCACTTCGACATCCCGCCGGCCGACGACGCGTCGTGGACGGTCGAGGTCGACGGGCTCGTGGACCGCCCGCTCGCGCTCTCGATGGGCGACATCCGGTCGAGGCCGGCCGTCGTGCGACCCGTGACGATGGAGTGCGCCGGCAACGGGCGGGCCCTGATGCCGCCTCGAGCCGAGAGCCAACCCTGGTTGCTGGAGGCGGTCGGGAACTCGGAGTGGACCGGCACCCCGCTCCCGCCGATCCTCGAAGAGGCGGGCATCCGACCGGACGCCGTCGAGCTCGTCTTCACAGGCGCCGATCACGGGATCCAGAGCGGCATCGAGCAGGACTACCAGTGGGGCTTCTCGCTCGGCGACATCGTTCGGGACGACGTCCTGCTCGCGTACGAGCTGAACGGGCGGCCGCTGCCGCCGCAGCACGGGTTCCCGGTCCGCTTGCTCGTGCCCGACTGGTACGGGATGTGCAGCGTCAAGTGGCTTCGGCGGATCACGGCGGTCGCCGAGCCGTTCGACGGGTTCCAACTCTCCTCGTACCAGATCCGGCAGCAGCCCGATGGCCCCGGCGAACGCGTCACGAAGAAGTCGGTCCGCGCGCTCATGGTGCCCCCGGGGTTCAGCGACTTCCCCGCGCGGCAGCGGTTCCTCGACGCGGGGCGCTGTGAGCTGGTGGGACGCGCGTGGTCCGGCTGGGGAGACGTCGTACGCGTCGAGGTCAGCGTCGACGGGGGCCGGACGTGGTCGGATGCGGAGCTCGGTCCGGAACCCGCGACGCCGTCGTCGTGGCGAGGGTGGTCTTTCGACTGGGCCGCGAGGCCGGGGGAGCACGAGCTGCTCGTGCGCGGCACGGACGAGGCCGGCAACGTGCAACCGGCCGATCCTGCCTGGAACTATGGCGGGTTCATGAACAACACGATGCAGCGCGTCGGCGTGCTCGTCCGCTGACGCGTCAGATGACCCTTCGGAGGGCGTCGAAGAAGCGGTCGACGTCGGTTTCGTTCGTGAAGAAGTGGGGACTGATCCGGAGGCCGTCGCCCCGGAAGTCCGTGCAGACGTCGCGATCGAGCAGCGCGTGACAGATCCGCTCCGCGTCGCCGACCTTCACGTTCACGACCCCGCCGCGCGCCGCTGGGTCCCGAGGCGTCCGGACCTCCAGTCCCAGCTCATCCGCCTGCGAGATCACGCGTTCCTGGAGCTCCAGCTGACGCGCCCGGATCCGGTCGACACCGACCTCGGCGATCACGTCGATCCCGCCTTGCGCGATGAAGAACACCGGCGCGGGCGGCGTCCCGTGTTCCAACCGCCGCGCGGATCGGTGATACGACAGGTGCTCGGTGTCGAACGAGAAGGGGTGCGCCGTCGCGAACCAGCCCGTGACCGCGGGCTCCAGTCGGGGGAGGAGGTCGCGCCTCGCGTAGAGGAAGACGCAGCCCGGACCGCCGCAGAGGAACTTGAGCGTCCCCGACGCGTAGAGGTCGCAGCCCAGGTCGTGCAGATCGAGGGGGAGCACCCCGATGCCGTGGTAGTCGTCGACGAAGCTCAGGGCGCCGCGCTCGCGCGCCATCGAACAGACGGTTCCCGCGTCTACGACGGCGCTCGACCGGTAGAGCACTCGGTTCACCATCACGAGCGCCGTGCGATCGTCGATCGCGGCGTCGAAGACCTCGAGCGGCATCGTGATGCCGTCGGGGGAACGCAACCAGACGAGCTCGGCGCCGGTCTTCGCGGCCCACGCCGTCCACACGTGACCGTCCGTGGGGAAGTCGAGCTCCGAGAGCACCACCCGACGGCGGTCCCCGGAGAGATCGAGCGCGGACGCGATCGTCGACAACGCGATCGAGATGTTCGTCGTGAGCGCCACCTCGTCCGCGTCGCAGCCGGCGAGCCCGGCGAACGATCCCTTCAGGCGGCCCATCGCGGGGAAGATGTCCTCGAACCACACGTGGTCCGGGGCGCCCTTCGTCGCCCACGCGTCGATGTACGCGTCGAGCAGACGCCGGGACCGGACCCCGACGGGCCCGAGCGACGCGCTGATCAGGTACGCCTTGCGCCGAACGACCTCGAACTCGTCCCGGTACCGCTCCAGATCGCGCGGCTCCGCGGGCACGACCGGTCTCAGTCGCCCCTTCGGAGCAGGTAGTCCACGTACATCGGGCGGAGGGCCTCGCCGAGCTCGCCCGAGTCCGTGTCGTACAGGAAGTCGTTGATCAGCGCGAGCGGCCGCACGATGTCGACCTTGGAGCGCTGGTCCTCGCCGATCGCCTCCTCCGCGACCGGCAGCGCCTTCACCACGTCCCAGAGGAAGCCGACGTCCAGATGCTTGCGCGCCGCCCGGATCGCGCGATCGTGGAGCTCCTTGATCGGGAGAGCTTCGAGTTCCTCTTTGGTTGCCATGCTGACCGAGCCTAGCGGACGCCCGCGAACGCGAGGCCGAGGAAGGCGCCTCCCAACGCCACCCAGGCGACGTTCACGTGGAACCGGCGGATCGCCACGAAGGCGGCGACCGCGACCACGGCGCTGAACGCGTCGATCGACGACCAGACCGGGAGCGGGATCGTCGCCCAGAACGGCTTCACCGTTCCGACCTCGTCGAACAACACACCGGCCGCGACCGTCAACGCGAGGCTCGCGATCACGCCGACGACCGCGGCCGTCACGGCCGCGAGGGCGGCGCGGAGCGCTCGGTTCGTCCGGAGCCGTTCCACCCAGGGCGCGCCCAGGAACACCCAGAGGAAGCACGGCGCGAAGGTCGCCCACACCGTGACGGCGGCTCCGATCATCCCGGCGGCGACGGGCGGCAGCCCTCCCGGGCTCCGGTACGCGGCGACGAACGCGTAGAACTCGACCACCAGGATCAGCGGCCCGGGCGTCGTCTCGGCGAGCGCGAGCCCGGCGACCACGTCCGCCCCGGTGAGGCCGAAGCGGCTGACGACCTCGTGTCCGACGTACGCGAGCACCGCGTAGGCGCCGCCGAACGAGATCACGGCCACCTGCGAGAAGAACAGAGCCTGGTCGGAATAGATCGAGCCGGCTCCCGTGACCGCGACGACCGCGAGCAATGGGAGCCACCAGACGGCGAGTCCGATGACGAGCACGCGGAGCGACCTGCGCACGCCGCCGGGACGTGCCTCGTCGCTCGGCCGATCCTCATCGGCGACGTCGACGCCGAGGCGCCGCGTCCCCACGGCCAACCCGACCGTGGCCGCGCCCAGGATCACGAACGGGAACGGGACGCCGACGACGAAGACCGCCAGGAACGCGGCCGCCGCGGTCGCGAGCGACACCCGGCCGCGGACCGCTCGCCCGCCGATCGAGAGCATCGCCGCGGCGACGATCCCGACCACCGCCGCGGCGAGGCCATCGAAGATCGCGGAGACGGTCGGGAGGTGCCCGCCGGCGGCGTAGAGCCAGGCGAGGCCCGCCATCAGCCCCGCCGCCGGCAGCACGAACAGCACGCCCGCCGAGATCCCCCCCGCCGATCCGTTGAGCATCCAGCCGGTGTAGATGGCCAGCTGCTGGGCCTCGGGCCCGGGCAGCAGGACACAGAACGAGAGGGCGTGGAGGAACCGCTCTTCGTCGATCCAGCGGCGTCGGTCGACCAGCTCCTCGTGCATCATCGCGATCTGGCCGGTCGGTCCCCCGAAGTTGATGAAGCCCAACCTGAGCCAGAACGAGAAGGCGTCCGAGAAGCTCGGGCGGACCGGCCCAGTCTCCCGATGTGCCATGCACCGCAAGCCTACGCGGTTCACCGACCGGCATGTCGGGGGACCCCGGTACACTCGCCTGACGTGGGCCAGGACTCCCTCGTCATCCATGGCGCCCGTGAGCACAACCTGCGGAACCTCACGCTGGAGCTGCCTCGCGACGCGCTGATCGTGTTCACCGGACTCTCGGGGTCCGGCAAGTCGTCGTTGGCGTTCGACACGATCTACGCCGAAGGGCAGCGACGCTACGTCGAGTCGCTCAGCTCATACGCCCGTCAGTTCCTGGGGCAGATGGAGAAGCCGGACGTCGACTTCATCGAGGGCCTGAGCCCGGCGATCTCGATCGACCAGAAGTCGACCTCACGCAACCCCCGCTCGACGGTCGGGACGATCACGGAGATCTACGACTACCTGCGGGTCTTGTTCGCGCGGGTCGGACATCCGCACTGTCCCAGCTGCGGCCGCCCGATCGGCCGCCAGACGCCGGAGCAGATCGTCGATCAGGTGATGGAGCTGCCCGAGGGCACGCGGTTCCAGATCCTCGCGCCCGTCGTCCGGGGCCGGAAAGGCGAATACGAGAAGCTGCTGCAAGAGCTGGCCCGCAAGGGATACCCGCGGGCACGGATCGACGGCGAGGTCCGCGACCTGTCGCAGCCCATCCGGCTGCCGCGCAACTACAAGCACACGATCGAGGTCGTGATCGACCGTCTCGTCGCCAAGCCCGACATCCGCCGTCGCGTGGCGGACTCGATCGAGCAGGCGCTCGAGCTCGCCGAGGGGATCGCCGCCGTCGCCGTCGTCACGCACGAAGGCCACGAGGAGGTGCAGACGTTCTCGCAGAAGCTCGCGTGCACCTTCGACGGGATCTCGTTCGACGAGCTCGCGCCGCGGAACTTCTCGTTCAACTCCCCGTACGGCGCCTGCCAGACGTGCGACGGGCTCGGCACCCGGCTGGAGGTGGACCCGGAGCTCGTCGTGCCCGATCCCGATCTCACGATCAACGAGGGGGCGATCGCGCCGTGGGCATCCACGAGCCTCGAGTACTGGTACCGGGTCCTCGCCGCGGTCGGCGCAGCCAACGGGTTCGATCTGGACACGCCCTGGAAGAAGCTGCCCAAGAAGGCGCGCGAGGTCTTGCTCGACGGCTCCAAGGACTCGGTCTACGTCAAGTACAAGAACCGGTACGGACGTCAGCGCGCGTACTGGACGACCTTCGAAGGGATCCTGCCCAACATCGAGCGGCGGTACGCGGAGACGGATTCGGACGCGTCGCGGGAGAAGCTCGAGCAGTTCATGCGCGAGATCCCGTGCCGGGCGTGCAAGGGCCAGCGTCTCCGGCCGGAGACGCTGGCCGTCACGATCGGCGACAAGAACATCGCGGACGTCACGGATCTCGCGATCCGTGACGCCCTCGCGTTCACCGGCGACATGGGGCTCAGCGAACGCGAGGAGATGATCGCGGCTCGGCTCGTCAAGGAGATCAGGGCGCGTCTGGGGTTCCTCGTCGACGTGGGTCTTGACTACCTGACGCTGGGCCGCGCCGCCGGCACGCTGGCCGGCGGCGAGGCCCAGCGCATCCGGTTGGCCACCCAGATCGGCAGTGGCCTGGTCGGCGTCCTCTACATCCTGGACGAGCCCTCGATCGGTCTCCACCAGCGGGACAACCGCCGGCTGCTCGACACGCTCATCAGGCTCCGCGACCTCGGCAACACGCTGATCGTGGTCGAGCACGACGAAGCCACGATCGTCGCGGCCGACCACATCGTCGACATCGGTCCCCTGGCGGGGGAGCGCGGAGGCGAGATCGTCTACACGGGCGATCTGAAGGGGTTGCTCGAGTGCGACGCCTCCCTCACGGGCGCCTACCTGTCCGGGCGGCGAACGATCCCGGTCCCGGAGGTCCGGCGCCGACCCACCGGCAAGGCCCTCAAGCTCGAGGGTGTCCGTGAGCACAACCTCCGGAACATCTCCGTGGAGATCCCGCTCGGGCAGCTCGTGTGCGTGACGGGGGTTAGCGGCTCCGGCAAGTCGACGCTCGTCCAAGACGTCCTGCTCCGAGCCCTGATGCAGAAGGTGTACCGCTCGCGCCTGCTCCCGGGCCGGCACAAGCGACTCGTCGGCTCGGACCAGGTCGACAAGGTGATCGACATCGACCAGTCGCCGATCGGGCGGACGCCCCGGTCCAACCCGGCGACGTACACCGGCGTCTTCGATCACATCCGCAAGCTCTACGCGCAGGTGCCCGAGGCCAAGCTCCGCGGGTTCCAGCCGGGACGGTTCTCCTTCAACGTCCGTGGCGGCCGCTGCGAGAACTGCGCCGGCGACGGGCAGATCAAGATCGAGATGCACTTCCTCCCCGACGTGTACGTGACGTGCGAGGTCTGCAAGGGACACCGGTACAACCGCGAGACGCTCGAGGTGAAGTACAAGGGCCGCAGCATCAGCGACGTCCTGGAGATGAGCGTCGACGAAGGGCTCGAGTTCTTCCAGAACATCCCGCCGATCAAGCGGCAGCTGGAGACGCTGTCGGACGTCGGCCTCGGGTACATCAAGCTGGGGCAGCCGGCGCCCACCCTCTCGGGCGGCGAGGCGCAGCGCATCAAGCTCGCGTCCGAGCTGCACAAGCGCGCGACCGGGAACACCCTCTACGTGCTGGACGAACCGACGACCGGTCTCCACTTCGAAGACATCCGGAAGCTCCTGCAGGTCCTTCAGAGGCTCGTGTCCACCGGCAACACGGTGCTCGTGATCGAGCACAACCTCGACGTGATCAAGACCGCCGATCACGTGATCGACTTGGGTCCGGAAGGTGGGGACCAGGGCGGCCTCGTCGTCGCGACGGGCACGCCCGAGGAGGTCGCGGCCAACCCCGATTCGCACACCGGACGGTTCCTCGCCGAGGTGCTCGGGAGCCTCCCGTTGATCACCGCGGAGAGCGCTCGCGGATCGTCGCCGCGTTGACCCTCGTTGGTAGTATCCGCGCCGACGTGTCGAAGCGACCCTTCGCCCTCGTTGCGGGCCTAGCGATCCTGGCCGCCGCCTGTTCCAACGTCCCGACCGCATCCACGATCGATTACGGCACCGGTCCGCGCTTCGTGACCACCGTCGCCGACACGGTCGACAACGTCGGATTGGCCTCGTCGGTCGCCGTCGACGGCAACGGTTCGCCCTTCATCAGCTACTTCGGGTTCCCCGCGACGGTCAAGCCCAGCCAGATCCCGATCCCCCGACCGATCGGCACGCCGTTCCTTCCCGGCGTCCTCCTGGCCACCGTCGACCAGCAGGGGATGTGGACGCAGGGTGCGATCGAGCAGAACAAGCCCGCGGTGGAGCCGCAGGGCGTCACGGTCCCGTTCGGGCCGGTGACGACCGAGAAGTTCGCGCTCTCCCCGGACGACTCCAACGGAACGGCGATCGCGGTGGCATCCGACGGGACCGTGCACGCCGCCTGGACGATGGCCGACGGCGTCGTCTACGGCACGACGAAGGCCGGCGGTTCGGCGACCGTGACGCCGGTCTTCGACTCCGGGACCGCGGTCTCGCTCGCCGGACCGATGTCGGCACCGGGTATCGCGCTCGACGCGGACGGGAAGCCGTGGATCGCGTTCTCCGTCATGGGTCCGTCCGGCTTCGAGGTGCACGCCGCGAGCCTTCAGGGCTCGAAGTGGCAGGACCAGATCGTCGTCAGCGAGCCCGCCTGTTCCGGCTGCCCCGACCCGGGACCGGTCGGGATCGGGTTCCTGCGTGGCAACCCGGTCGTGGTCTTCGGCGACCCCGTGAAGCACGAGGTCGACACGGCGACCCTGCAAGGTTCCAACTGGGTCGTCGATCCGGTCGAGACGAACACGGACGGCCTGGGACTCTCGGTCGCGGTCGTCGGGAACAGCCTGTACGCGTCCTACTTCACCGGCCACGGGACCGTCGATGTCGCGATCCTGAAGGATCGCGAGCCGGTGACGGGAGAGGTCGGGAAGTCGGCGAACCCTGATCCGAGCGAAACCGGGAACGATGCGGCGCGCACCGCCGTCACGGCCGGGACCGACGGCACGATCTACGTGGCGTGGGACAACGGCGACTCGGGGGTGACGTTCGTCTCCGGGGGCACCAACTCGTTCGCGCCGATCTCGCTCGGACCGAACGCGTCGACGAGCGCCCACCCGGCGCTCGCGTCTTCGGATTCCGGCGTCTTCCTCTCGTGGTACGACACGCTCAACGAGGATCTGATGCTGGGCGTGCAAGGAGACGTGCAGAACCTGATCGTCGCGCAACCGCAGCCGTCCCTCGTTCCGAGTTTCGCTCCGCCCGCCAATGCCGAATGTGGGAAGGACGGCAAGGTCCAGCTCGACATCGTCGCCCAGAACATCGCCTTCGACCCGACCTGCCTCGTGGCGGACGCCGGGAAGCCGTTCACGATCAATTTCGATAATGAGGATGCCGGGACGCCGCACAACATCGACGTCTTCGACGAGCAAGGCGGTACGTCGCTGGCGAGCACGCCAGTCCAGAACGGGCCGACGAAGGAAACCCTGAACGTGAACGCCCTTGACGCCGGCAGCTATTTCTTCCAGTGCGACGTCCACCCTCAGCAGATGACGGGCACGCTCGCCGTCGTGAAGTAGAACCCCGGTCCGGATCAGGTCCGACGCTCGCGCTAGCATCGATGCCGTGAGCGTGGCGCGGCCGGAATCGTCGAGCATCCCCGACGCGCCCGGCGCCTACCTCTTCCGGGACGGCGACGGGCGCGTGATCTACGCCGGGAAAGCTCGGTCCCTCCGGAAGCGACTCGCCAACTACTGGGGCAAGCCGTTGCACCCTCGGACGGAGGCCATGACCGAGGCCGCCGAGTCGGTCGAATGGATCGTCGCCTCCGGTGAGGTCGACGCGCTGATGCTCGAGTACAACCTGATCCAGCGCCACCGGCCTCGCTTCAACATCAGGTACCGCGACGACAAGTCCTACCCGTACCTGGCGCTCACCGTGGGGGAGAAGTGGCCTCGGGCGCAGGTGCTCCGGGGGACCAAGCGCAAAGGCGTGCGGTACTTCGGTCCGTACGGGCACGCGTGGGCGATCCGGAACACGCTCGACGCCCTGACCCGCGTGTTCCCGGTCCGGACGTGCTCGAACCCCTTCTTCGACCAGCGCGCCCGCGCGGGCCGGCCGTGCCTCTACTACGACATCGGCCGGTGCGCGGGGCCGTGCGTCCCCAAGATCACCGGGGTTACCGAGGAGAGCTACCGGGCCCACGTCGACGCGATGGCGGAGTTCCTCGGGGGGAACGCGCGGCCGGTCCTCCGGCGCCTCGAAGACCAGATGAAGCGGTCGTCCGACCAGGAGGAGTACGAGCAGGCCGCGCGGTTGCGGGATCAGCTCTTCGCAGCGCAGCGAGCGCTCGAGTCCCAGGAGATGGTGCTGACGCGCCCGCAGGACATCGACGTCGTCGGGCTCGCCGAAGACGACCTCGAGGCCGCGTTCCAGGTGTTCTTCGTGCGGCGGGGCCGCGTGCTCGGGCGCAAGGGTTGGGTCGTCGACCGTGTCGAAGATCTCGACCGCCCGCAGCTGATCGCGTCGTTCCTCGAGCAGCTCTACATGGAGCGGCAGGAGGTGCCGCCTCGCGTCCTGGTGGCCGCCGCTCCGGCCGACCGGGATGTCCTGGAGGCGTGGTTGGCCGGCCGGCGCGGCGGCCCGGTCCGGATCGCGGTTCCCGAACGCGGCGCCAAGCGCAAGCTGCTGGAGGTCGTCACGACGAACGCCGAGGAGGCGTTCCACCGCCACAAGCTCCGGAGGGCGTCGGACTTCGGGGCGCGGTCGCGCGCCCTGGCGGAGCTCGCCGACCAGCTCGGCTTGGAGCAAGCCCCGCTCCGGATCGAGGCGTACGACATATCCAACCTGGGTCCGACCGACAAGGTCGGCTCCATGGTCGTGTTCGAGGACGGCCTCCCCAAGCGTCAGGACTACCGGCAGTTCACGATCAAGGGCGTCGCGGGTCAGGACGACTTCGCGTCGATGGACGAGATGCTCCGCCGGCGGTTCACCCGGCTCCTCGAGGAGCGCGACCGGCCCAAGGACGGCCGGGTGCGGCGCTTCTCGTACCCGCCCGCGCTCGTCGTGGTGGACGGCGGCCGCGGTCAGCTGGCTCAGGCTACGCGCGTCTTGAGCGACCTCGGCCTGTTGATCCCGCACATCGGCTTGGCGAAGCGCCTCGAGGAGGTCTACTTCCCCGACCGTCCGGATCCATTGATGATCCCGCGCGGGTCCGAGGCGCTCTTCGTCCTGCAGCACATCCGTGACGAAGCGCACCGGACCGCCGTCAGGTTCCACCGGAAGACCAGGGAGAAGCGCGCGTTCCACTCGCCGCTCGACGACGTCCCTGGCGTGGGACCCGCGCGGAAGAAGGCGCTCCTGAAGCGGTTCGGGTCGCTCTCGAAGCTGCGGGAAGCGACCGTCGAACGGATCGCCGAGACGCCGGGGATCGGTCCGGAGGTCGCCGCGGCGGTGCACGAGCAGCTCCACGGGGTCGGCGACGACGACCGGAGAGCGACGGCGTGAGCGAGGTCGACGACGTCGTTCCCGTCACCGGCTTCACGATCATCACCGGGTTGTCCGGCGCGGGTCGCTCCGAGGCCGCTCACTGCCTCGAGGACCTCGGGTACTTCGTCGTCGACAACCTCCCACCCGCGCTCCTGTCCAAGATGGCCGAGCTCACGACCCGGCCCGGGGGACCCGCGCGCGTGGCGATCGTCGTGGACGCGCGCGGCGGCGTTTTCTTCGGCGAGCTCTCGAAGGCCCTCGAGGAGCTCAAGAAGGTGCACGCGGACTACCGCATCCTCTTCCTGGAGGCGTCCGACCAGGACCTCGTGAACCGCTACGAAGCCACCCGGCGGCGACATCCGCTCGCGCCGGGCGATCGCGTGGTCGAAGGGATCCGCAAGGAGCGTCACATCCTGGAGGAGCTCCGCGGGCACGCCGACCTCGTGATCGACACCTCGGGCCTGACGCCGCACGAGCTCCGGGACCGCATCCGCGAGTCCTTCGCGAACGCGCCACCGGAGGAAGGGCTCCAGGTCTCGGTCGTCTCGTTCGGGTTCAAGTACGGGGCGCCCCGCGACGCCGACATGCAACTCGACGTGCGGTTCCTCCCCAACCCCCACTGGGTGCCCGAGCTCCGCCCGCTAGCCGGCACCGACGAGCAGGTGCGCGACTACGTCGAGGGCCAGCCCGCCTACGGCCCGTTCCTGGAGCGGGTCCAGGCGCTGCTCGACGCCACGGTCCCGGGGTACGTCGCCGAAGGCAAGTCGTACCTCACGGTGGCGGTCGGCTGCACGGGCGGGCACCACCGGTCGGTCGTGGTCGCGGAGGCGCTCGGCGCGTACTTCCGCGATCGAGGCCTCCCCGTCATCGTCGTTCACCGCGACGTCGACCGGGGCTGAATCCCGGTCGCCCGGATCCCGGTCGTTCAGATCTCGGTCGCCCGGATCTTTGGGGCCGCCCAGCGCAGGCGAATCGATAGCATGGGGTTCGATCGAGCATCCGGGAGGGTTCCATGACGATCAAGGTAGGGATCAACGGGTTCGGTCGCATCGGGCGAAACTTCTTCCGCGCGGCCAAGGAACGCGGGGCCGACATCGACTTCGTCGCGGCCAACGATCTGCTGTCGATCGAGCTGATGGCGCACCTGCTGAAGTACGACACGATCCTGGGCACCTACGCGGGAGACGTCGAGGTGGTCGGCGACGGGATCAAGGTCGACGGCGACACGCTCCGGATCATCGCGGAACGCGATCCGACCGCGCTGCCCTGGGGTGAGCTCGGCGTCGACGTCGTGGTCGAGTCCACGGGCCTGTTCACGTCGCGCGAGAAGGCCGCCCTCCACCTAGAGGCCGGTGCACCCCTCGTGATCATCTCCGCGCCCGGCAAGGACGTCGACGCCACCTTCGTGGTCGGCGTGAACGACGACACGTTCGACCCGGAGCGGCACAAGGTCGTCTCGAACGCCTCGTGCACGACCAACTGCTTCGTCCCGATGGTGAAGGTCCTCGACGACGTCTTCGGGGTCGAGCGCGGCCTGATGACGACGGTCCACGCGTACACCGGCACCCAGGCGCTCGTCGACGGCCCGTCCAAGGATCTCCGCGAAGCCCGCGCCGCCGCGCTCAACATCATCCCGACCAGCACGGGCGCCGCCCGAGCCACGAGCCTCGTGATGGAGGCCATGAAGGGCCGGCTCGACGGCCAGTCGCTGCGGGTCCCGGTCGCCGACGGGTCGATCACCGACTTCACGGCGATCCTGAACCGCGAGGTAACGGTCGACGACGTGAACGCCGCGTTCCGAGCGGCGTCGGAATCGGGTCCGCTCAGCGACGGACTCGTCGTCTACTCGACCGACGCGATCGTCTCCTCCGACATCGTCGGGTCACCCGCGTCGTGCACCTTCGACGCGCCGCTCACGATGGCGATGGGCAACCTGGTCAAGGTCCTGGGCTGGTATGACAACGAGTGGGGATACTCGAACCGGCTCGTCGACCTGGTCGAGATCGTCGCATCGACGCGGTGAGCACCGGCACCCTCCGGACGCTCGACCGGTTGGACGACGTCCGCGGCGCCCGCGTCTTCGTCCGCGTCGACTTCAACGTCCCGCTCGCCGACGGATCCGTTGCCGACGACAGCCGGATCCGCGCGACGTTGCCGACGATCCGTGAGCTGCGTGGCCGGGGCGCGGCGTTGATCCTCGGGTCCCATCTGGGCAGGCCGAAGGGCGAGCCGGAGGATGACCTCCGGATGCGGCCGGTGGCGGTCGTCCTCGCGGACCTGCTCGGCGATCCTGCGGGGGTCCGCACCCTCGGCATGCCGGCGGAGCCCGGAACGGTCCAGGCCGTGGAGCGGATGGGGGAGCGCGAGATCGCGGTCCTCGAGAACCTGCGCTTCGATCCCGGAGAAGCGGCGAACGATCCGGCGTTCGCCGGATCGCTCGCCGAGCTCGCCGACGCCTACGTCGACGACGCGTTCGGCGCGGCGCATCGCGCGCACGCGTCCGTGAGCGCGCTGCCCGAGCTGATGCTCGCGAGTGGCCGGCCGGCCGTGGCCGGCCGGCTGCTTCAGCACGAGGTCGAGGTCCTTGGCCGGCTCCTGCAGGGGGCCGACCGCCCCTACGTGGCCGTCCTCGGCGGAGCGAAGGTCTCCGACAAGCTCGCGGTGATCGACGCATTGATCGAACGCGTCGACGCGCTGCTGATCGGCGGCGCGATGGCGTTCACCCTCCTGGCCGCGCAGGGCGCGTCGGTCGGCCGCTCACTCGTGGAGACCGACCGGTTCGACGACGTGCGCGCCGCCGTGCGCAGGGCGGGCGATCGCGGCGTCGCGATCGAGCTGCCGTCGGACGTCGTGGTCGCGCGAGAGGCTGCGGAGGGTGCGCCGGCGACGACCATCCCCTCCGGTGAGATCCCCGCCGACCAGATGGGCCTCGACGTGGGACCGCAGACGGTCGAGCGGTTCGGCCGCGTCCTGCGCGACGCCAAGACGATCCTGTGGAACGGGCCGATGGGCGTGTTCGAGCTCGAACCGTTCCGCGCCGGGACGGAGGGCGTCGCGGAAGCCGTGGCCGACGCGAGTGCGTTCAGCGTGGTCGGCGGCGGCGACTCGATCGCCGCCGTCCGACGTCTCGGGCTCGAGGGATCGTTCGACCACCTCTCGACCGGTGGGGGCGCGTCCCTCGAGTTCCTCGAGGGACGCGCCCTCCCCGGGATCACGATCCTGGAGGACTAGATGCCCGAACGACGCCCGATCATCGCGGCCAACTGGAAGATGCACAAGACGCACCTCGAGGCGATCCAGGCCGTGCAGAAGCTCAGCTACCTGCTCGACCGGGACGACGCGGAGCGGGTCGAGGTCGTGATCTGTCCCGCGTTCACGTCGCTCCGCTCGGTCCAGACGTTGATCGACTCGGACAAGCTGCCCTACGGCCTGGGCGCGCAGGACGTCTATCCGGACGACGAGGGAGCGTTCACGGGGGCGGTCTCGCCGCCGATGCTCCAGGCGCTCCGCGTGAGCTTCGTGATCGTCGGGCACTCCGAGCGCCGTCAGCTGTTCGGCGAGGACGACGCGCTCATCAACAAGAAGGTGCGGTCGGTCTTCGCCCACGGGATGACGCCGATCGTGTGCGTGGGCGAGACGCTCGAGGAACGCGACGCCGGGGGGACCGAGAGCCGCGTCACCGAGCAGATCCGTCGCGCCTTCGACGGTGTCGATCCCCAGCAGGCGAAGCACACGGTGATCGCCTATGAGCCGATCTGGGCGATCGGGACGGGCCGGAACGCCGAGCCGGGGGACGCAGGCTTGGTGGTGCAGCTGATCCGCGAGACGTTGGCGGCCCGGTACTCCGACGACGACCTCGCGCACGCCGTCCGGATCCAGTACGGAGGGAGCGTCAAGCCCGGCAACATCAGGGGATTCATGGCGCATCCCGAGATCGACGGCGCGCTCGTCGGGGGAGCCAGCCTCGACCCCGAGGAGTTCGCGTTGATCGTGAAGTACCGATGAGCACGCCGCTGATCTACGTCTGCCTGGACGGGCTCGCCGACGATCCGATCCCTGAGTTCGACGGCCGGACGCCCCTCGAGGCCGCGCAGACGCCCGCCCTCGATGCGCTCGCCGCCCGAGGTCGCACGGGGACGGTCCTCACCGTCGGTCCCGGCATCGCCCCGGAGTCCGACATCGGGGTGTTCGGGATCCTCGGCTACGACCCGCGGGAAGAGCACCCCGGCCGCGGCGTGTTGGAGGCGCTCGGGATCGGGATGGACTTCCGAGACGGCGACCTGGCCTACCGGGTGAACTTCGCGACGGCCGACGGCAGGGAGATCGTCGACCGTCGCGTCGGCCGCGACCTCTCGTCGGAGGAGGCGCATCGGCTCGCCGACGAGGTGAACGAGCGGCTCGCGCTCCCCGGCGCGACGTTCGCCCTCCGTGCGACCGTGGAGCACCGCGGAGCGCTCGTGATCCGCGCGGACGAGCCCCTCTCCGCGAACGTCACGAACACCGACCCCGCCTACCGGCGCGAAGGCCACCTCGGCGTCGCGCTCCAGACCTTCGACCCGGTGGTCCTGGAGGCCGAGGCGCTCGAGGACACGGAGGCGGCGCGGCACGCCGCGTCGCTCACGAACGCATCCGTGGAGGGGTCCGCCGCGATCCTCGACGCCTCCGAGGTGAACAGGGTGCGACGGCGGGCCGGAAGGCTCCCCGCGAACGTGATCCTGACCCGGGACGGCGGCGATCGCGCACCTCGGCTGGAACCGATCCGAGACCGCTTCGGCCTCACGTGGGGGTGCTTCGTGGAGATGCCCGTCGAGCGGGGGATCGCCCTCGCGCTCGGGATGGAGGCGGTCGATGCTCCCCGCCTGGACGCGGCCGGGTTCGGCCCGGACGCCGAGGAGGCCTACGCCGCGTGGGCGGACCTGGCCGTCCAGGCGATCGGTGAGTTCCAGGCCCTCTATGTCCACATCAAGGGGCCGGACGTGCCCGCACACGACGGAAGGGCGGAGGACAAGCGCTCGGTGATCACGTCGATCGACCGGGCGTTCTTCGTTCCCCTCCTCGCGGGCCTCGACATCGCCAGGAACGTCGTGGCGGTCACGGCGGATCACGCGACCTCCTCGATCCGGAGGGCCCATACGGCCGATCCGGTTCCGCTCCTCGTCGCCGGCGGGCCGATCGGCCCCGACGGCTCACCCTCGTTCGGTGAGACCGTCTGCAGCCAAGGCAGTCTGGGTCTGCTTCGAGGCACCCAGATCCTTCCTCGGATCGCCGACCTCGTCCGGTGAGCCGTCGGGTCCGACCACATGTTGGGGCGCCGGGTGCGCTACGGTGGCTTATGTTGTCCGCAGATTGCTTGTGGCCTACACTTCGGCGGTCGTGAGCGGGGGTAGCGGCGTGTGAGCCAGGTCCAGCAGACCGAGCCGGCCATCGAGGTACTCGTACCCCTCGAAGGCGACGCCGGACGGATCGAAGGTCGCACCCCCTGGCAGCTCTTCTGGGCCCGCTTCCGTCGCGACAAGGTCGCGGTCGGAGCGGGCCTCGCCGTCATCGCCCTCATCACCTTGGCCCTGACCGCTCCGCTCCTGTCGCAGTTCGTGATCCACCGCGGGCCCATGGACCAGGATCAGAGCCTGATCAGCGACATCGGCGTCCCGCTCTACGGGCCGGGCAAGATCGCCTGGTTCGGCGTCGACACCTTGGGCCGTGACGTCTTCGTGCGGTCGTTGTACGGAGCCAGGACGTCGCTCAAGGTGTCGTTCGTCGGCACCGGCTTCTCGCTCGTGATCGGCATCGCCCTGGGCCTGATCGCCGGTTTCGTCGGCGGCAAGGTCGACACCTTCATCTCCCGCACGATGGACATCGTGCTGTCGCTGCCGCTGCTGCTCCTCGCGATCGGGATCAGCGTCTCGTGCACGGTGGAGATCGAGGGGTGTCTGGGCGGCCTCCTGAAACAGGGGACCGGTCTCGTGATCTTCATCATCGCCCTGTTCGGGTGGCCGTACGTCGCCCGCATCGTCCGCGGTCAGACGCTCTCGCTCCGAGAACGCGAGTTCGTCGAGGCCGCGCGCGCGACCGGCTACGGCAACCTCCACATCATGTTCCGCGAGATCTTGCCCAACATGGTGGCCTCCATCATCGTCGTCGCCACCCTGCTGATCCCGCAGAACATCCTGATCGAAGCGGCGCTTTCGTTCCTGGGGGTCGGGATTCCGCCGGAGATCCCATCGTGGGGCGGGATGATCGCCCAGGCGGCGGAAGGGTCCCTCTACCGGCTGGCGTGGTGGATGCTGGTGTTCCCCGGGATGTTCCTCGTGATCACCACGCTCTCGTTCAACCTGCTCGGTGACGGGCTCCGAGATGCGTTGGACCCCAGATCGAACCGGTGAGCCAGGAAGAGGGAGGGGCGCAGGGCGAAACCCGGATGTGAGCCATCCCCGTATAACACGGGCGGAAGATCGTTGGGGCAGTGGAGAGAGAAGGGAGTGAAGTCTGTGATCGGACGCAGACGACTTGCTGCGGCCGCCCTGGGCGTCACGTTCGCCCTCGTGGCGGTGGCGTGCGGCGGCAACGAGACCAGCGGCCAGACCTCGGGAGCGGCGAACGTCCAGAAGGGCGGCACGCTCCGAGAGGAGCTGCCGGAGTTCGGGTGGACGAACAACTTCGACCCGACCGGCGAGTACCTCGGCTACGCCTGGGGCCTCTTCGACCAGCTGCTGATGCGAGGGCTCTATACCTACAAGCACGTTCCCGCCGACCAGGGTGGCGACAACCCGGTCCCCGACCTCATCACGGGTGAGCCGACGGTGTCGGAGGACCAGCTCACCTACGACTTCACGCTGAGGAGCGACGTGAAGTGGGGGCCGCCGCTCGACCGGGTCGTGGTCGCGGACGACATCTACTACGCGTTCCAGCGGATCAACGACGCCAAGCTGATCGCCCAGTACGGCAACTACTACTGCGGCGTGATCGTCGGGATGGACTGCAAGGCGAACGACGATAACCAGCCCATCGATGGCATCAAGGTGACCGACGACACGCACCTGAGCATCACGCTCGAGCAGCCCGTCGGCGACCTCAACTACCGGCTCGCGATGCCTGCGACGAAGGCGGTTCCGACCGAGTACCGCGGCTGCTTCCCGAAGGCCGGCGACATGGGCGTCGACGTCTTCTCGTCCGGGCCCTACATGATCATGGGCCAGGAGAACCTCGATGTGTCGTCATGCGACGCGATCAAGCCCCTCGAGGGGTACGACATCGACAAGGGCATGACGCTCATCCGCAACCCGAACTGGGACGAGAACACCGACGACAACCGTTCGGCGTGGGTCGACGGGATCCAGTTGGAGATCAACACGAGCGTCGACAACATCTTCAACAACCTGCTCGCCGGCGACATCGACGAGGCCCAGGGGACGCCGCCGATCTCGGTGCTGCAGCAGCTCCAGACCGATCCTGCCTACACCGGCTGGCTGCATGCGGACCAGGGGGACCGAACCTGGTACGTGACCATGAACCTGCTGGCGCCGCCGTTCGATGACATCCACGTCCGGAACGCCGTCAACCTGGCTCTCAACAAGATCGGGATCAGGAAGCAGTACGGCGGTGAGGCCCGAGGCGACATCGCGACGTCGGTCGAGCCCCCCACCGTCCTGCCGCAGAGCACGGATATCAACCCGTTCTCGGCGAACGACGGTAACGGCAACGAGCAGGCCGCCATGGAGGAGATGAAGCAGTCCAGCTACGACACGAACGGCAACGGCGTGTGCGACGACGGCGGTGCCTGCGACGACATCCAGTTCCTGGGTCGCAACACCGACCCGTGGCCGGCGATGGACCAGGTCGCGATCCAGTCGCTGAAGGGCATCCTGCCCGGACTGAAGCTGGTCGAGACCGACACCAGCACCGGCTACACCACGTTGCAGCAGGTGAAGAAGCTCATCCCGATCTCGATGGTGCCGGGGTGGGGCAAGGACTACGCGAGCCCGTACGGGTTCGACTTCTTCATCTTCGACAGCTCGGGCATCGCGTGCACCGCGGCGGTCAACTACTCCCTCGTCGGGATGACGCCGGAGCAGGCCAGCGAGTGTGACGTCAAGGCTGAGTACGATGCGTTCATCCAGAAGAACGGGTCGATGCCGAGCGTCGACGACAAGATGGACGAGTGCGTCAGCAAGTCACCGAGCGAGGTCGACGCGTGCTTCGCGGAGCTGGACAACTACCTGATGACCCAAGCGGTTCCGTGGGCTCCGTGGTTGTGGGCGACGAACTTCACGACCACGAACATGGACCCGGGACACGTGACCCAGTACGTGTACGACCAGAACGCGGGGATCATCTCGTACGTGAACACGGCGGTGAGCAACACCGAGACGCCGCAGAACGTGGCGTAAGCACGACGACGGAAGGGAAGGGGCCGCGATCGCGGCCCCTTCCCTCCGCGTGAGAGGACGACCGTGGTTAGGTACATCATCAGGCGGCTCCTGTGGCTGGTCCTGGTCCTGGTCGTGATCATCGCGCTCACGTATTCCATCTTCTTCCTCCTTCCCGGCGGCGGATCGGACGCGATCGCCAACCGGTTCGCGGGGAAGGCTCCGACCAAGGAGATCATCGCCGAGGTCAAGGCGGAGCTCGGCCTCGATAAGCCGATCTACGGCCAGTTCTGGATGTTCACCAAGAACCTCTTCCTCGGCGATCAGTACGGCTGGCCGGGCCTCGGCAAGTCCTACGTCGAGCGCAAGCCGCTGAAGCCGATCCTGGCCGACCGCATCACCGTGACGATCCAGCTGGCGCTCGGCGCCGCGGTCGTGTGGTTACTCGTCGGGATCCCGATCGGCATCCTCTCTGCGCTCCGGCCACGCTCGATCTTCGACCGGGCCGCCATGACCTTCGCCCTGATCGGGATATCGATGCCCGTGTTCTTCATCGGGCCGCTCGCCGTCTACCTCCTGGTGTACCAATGGAAGATCCTGCCCAGTCCCGGCTACGAACCGATCTCGGAGGGCGTCGGGGTGTGGTTCAGCCACTTCATCCTTCCCTGGTGCGTGCTGGCCCTGCTCTACGCGGCCTTCTACGCGCGCCTGTCCCGCGCGAACCTTCTCGACGTGATGGGCGAGGACTACATGCGGACGGCGCGGGCGAAAGGCCTCAACGAGCGGCAGGTGATCGTGAAGCACGGCCTTCGGTCAAGCCTGACCCCGATCGTCACGGTCTTCGGTCTCGACCTGGCCGGGTTGCTGGCCGGGGCGATCATCACCGAGCGGATCTTCAACATCCAGGGGCTCGGCTGGTACACCGTGCAAGCCATCTCGCGGTTCGACGTCTACGCGATCCTCGACATCACGATCATCGCGGCCTTCTTCGTGACGTTCGCGAACCTGGTGGTCGACATCGTCTACGCGTTCCTCGATCCGAGGGTCCGGTACACGTGAGCCGACGGCCGGGGCGGGTACGGTAGGAGGGCCATGGCCGAGCCCCTGCTCGAGGTGAAAGACCTCCGGGTCCATTTCCCCACCGAGGACGGGATCGTCAAGGCCGTCGACGGGATCTCGTTCACGATCCAGCGTGGCGAGACCCTGGGGATCGTGGGGGAGTCGGGGTCGGGGAAGAGCGTCAGCTTCCTGACCGTGATGGGCCTGATCAACAGGAAGAGCGCCACGGTCGAAGGGGAGATCACCTTCCAGGGTCAGGACCTGATCAACATGCCCAAGGAGGAGCTCCAGGCGATCCGCGGCAACAAGATCGGGATGATCTTCCAAGACCCGATGACCTCGTTGCACCCCTTCTACCGGGTGGGGGATCAGATCTCGGAGGCGATCCTCGCCCACGAGGACATCAACAAGAAGGAGGCGGCGGCCCGCGCCGTCGACATGCTCCGCCGGGTCGGCATCCCGCGCCCGGACGAGCGCGCGAAGCAGTACCCGCACGAGTTCTCCGGAGGGATGCGTCAGCGCGCGATGATCGCGATGGCATTGTCGCTCAACCCCGACCTGCTGATCGCGGACGAGCCGACGACGGCGCTCGACGTCACGGTGCAGGCGCAGATCCTGGACCTGATCGACCGGCTGCAGTCCGAGTTCAACACGGCGGTCGCGATCATCACGCACGACCTGGGTGTGGTCGCCGAGCACTGCGACTTCATCCAGGTGATGTACGCGGGCCGACTGGTGGAGACGGGGAGCGCGGACGACATCTATTACGGGCCGATGATGCCGTACACGTGGGGGCTGCTCAAGTCGATCCCGCTCCTGACCGCACAGGAGGAGCGGCTCCATCCGATCAAGGGCCTCCCGCCGTCGCTGATCACGCTGCCGAAAGGGTGTCCGTTCAACCCGCGCTGCCCCTACGTGTTCGATCGCTGCCGGGTCGAAACGCCGCAGCTTCTGCCGGTGGACGGACATCACGCGGCCGCGTGCCATCTCTCGATCGACGATCGTCACCGGATCGTCGAGCAGGAGGTCCTGGAGCGCACATGAGCACCACGGAGACCGTCCCGACGCCGCCACCGGCCTCGCCCGAGGTCGCGCCGCTCGTCCGGATCGTCGGGGTCAAGAAGCACTTCCCGATCACGCAGGGGATCATCTTCCAGCACAAGATCGGCGCCGTGCACGCGGTGGACGGCGTGGACCTGGAGATCTACCCGGGCGAGACGCTCGGGTTGGTCGGCGAGACGGGCTGCGGCAAGTCGACGCTCGCGCGGGTCCTGATGCGGCTCTACGGAGTCACCGAGGGAACGATCTGGTTCGACGGGCGCGACGTGACCAACCTTCGCGGCAAGGAGCTGCGCGAGCTCCGGCGCGACATGCAGATGGTCTTCCAGGACCCGTACGCCTCACTCAACCCGCGCAAGACGATCGGCTCGATCATCGGCGCCCCGTTCCGCCTACACGGAACCGTCCCGAAGAACCGCGTGAAGGCCGAGGTGCAGGACCTGATGGAGCTCGTGGGCCTCAACCCCGAGCACTACAACCGCTACCCTCACGAGTTCTCGGGAGGCCAGCGGCAACGGATCGGGGTCGCCCGGTCGCTCGCGCTCCGGCCGAAACTGATCGTGTGCGACGAGCCCGTCTCGGCGCTCGACGTGTCGATCCAGGCGCAGATCCTCAACCTGTTGGAGGATCTCCAGAACGAGTTCCACCTGACCTACCTGTTCATCGCGCACGACCTCTCGGTCGTCAAGCACGTCTCCGACCGCGTCGCCGTGATGTACCTCGGCAAGATCGTCGAGGCGGCGGATCGGTCGTCCCTCTACGAGCAGCCGCGGCATCCGTACACGGGCGCGCTCATGTCGGCGGTCCCTGTCCCGGATCCGAACATCGCCAAGCAGAAGCGCCGGATCATCCTCGAGGGTGACGTCCCGTCCCCGATCGATCCACCCGCGGGGTGTCGGTTCCACCCTCGGTGCCCGCAGACGCAGGCGCTCGCGAAGGCGCAGGGGCTGACCGACGAGCACGGGCAGCCGATCAAGTACGTGCCGCTCTGCCGCCAGGAGGAGCCGGAGCTGACGCCGCAGGGGCCGCGCCACGTGGCTGCCTGCCACTTCCCGCTGGGCGAACGTATCATCCAGACCCAAACCGCCGTCCAGGAGCCAGAAACCCCATGATCAACACCGTCGCGATCGTCCTGCTCGTCCTGTCGTCCGTGTTCCTGATCGTGACGATCCTGATGCACTCGGGACGCGGAACCGGCCTGTCGGACATGTTCGGCGGCACCAATACCCTCGCCGGAGGGACGTCGCTCGAGCGGACGCTCGATCGGATCACGGTCGTGACGGCGATCGTCTGGGGACTCGCGGTCTTCTGGCTCTCCTGGAAGTGGAACCCGTAGAATCCCGCCCGCGTCGGAGTGGCGGAACTTGGTAGACGCGCTAGGTTGAGGGCCTAGTGCCCCTTACGGGGCGTGGGGGTTCAAATCCCCCCTCCGACACCATCGATCACCCCCTGGCACTCTGACGTAAGCCCACGTCCTCCAAAGGTCGATCTCTTGCGTCAGACGAGCGACGATCTGAGGTATGGACTGAGTCGGCGAGCGGCGCTTCGGTAAGCCCACGTCCATCCTGGACTTCCCTCCCGGTCATGGCGGTGGAAGAATCGCTCTTCAACGAAAGGAGCGAGCCATGAAGATGAGGCGGCTGCTTCCCCCCGTGATCGCGGGCTGCGTGGCGGTAGGCGTCGCGGCTCCAGCGAGCGCCACGCCGCCCGAGAGGTTCAGCTTCACGGAATCTGGCTCCGAGCCGGGCTTCATCCAGTGCGACGGCTTCGCGATCGACGAGCGGTCTACGAACACTTTTTCCGTCACGCTCCTCTTCGACAAGGGGGGCGAGGTCGTCAAGGTCATCTCTCGCGGTCGCATCACCGAGACCTTCACGGATTCGGCAACCGGCAAGATGTTGATCAATCACGGCGTGTTCCAGGACACGTTCACGCGCATCGACGGCACCGATGAGTTCCAACACGTGGTCGTCGGCTTCGACTTCAAAGCGACGGCGCCGGGCGAGGGCCTCGTGCTCGCGGACATCGGCAGGAAGGTGTACTCGCCGGACGGCGAGCACATCGTGGTCCAGGCCGGTCAGGACAACATCCCCGACGGCCCGGCCGCGGAAGCGGTCTTCTGCGCAGCCCTCAGCTGACGCGCCATCTGTGCGTGCCGACTCCGCAGCGGCCACCACGACGCTGGAGGCGGGGATCGGATGACGCAGGACTCGTTCGTGGGAGGAGGCTGAGCGCTCCGGCCCTTTCGGCGGGGAGCTTCCGCTGCCCAACGATCTGCGGTTAGCCGGCGAAGTTGACCGTGACCCACACGGCCCGCCGAGTCTTGACGACTCCGTACCCTGCTCGCCGGTAGCTGCGGTCCAGCATGTTGGCCCTGTGGTCCGCCGACCGCTTGAACGCACGAAACACGGCTCGGACGGTTGGCCCCTTGCCGACGTTCTGCCCCCAGCAGCTACGGCCCGAAGTCCACGCGAGGGAGCCGTGGAAGAGCCGTCCCTGCTTCGCCATCCGGGACGACTGCCGCTCGGCCGCCTCGCTCAAACGCGCGCGCTCGACGAGCCTCGGCAGGTCGTGCCGGTGCCGCGCGGTGTTGGTCATCGCCGCGAGCCTTTTCTCCGGCCGATCGAGCGATGTCGCTGGCGCAGCGATCACGAGCACCCCCGCGAGCGCGATCGCGAGCGCGCGCTTCACATGGGACTGCGGCGGAACTGGACGAGCAGCGCGTGCACGCAGCGTGATGGCTCGTCGTGAACGAAGAGGTCGCATCGGCAACCACCCTTTGCGATCGGAGGGAGCGATGCAGCCCATCGTTGACCCACGGCTTGCGGATGTCTATCGGGTAGTCGACGTTCGAGTCGCGCAGTAGGGAATCTGGCCCAAGGTGCGCATGGGAGAAACTTGGAAGCCCGGTCAGGGCATCTGCGCCGCGGCGCGCCGAAGCACGATCTGGAACACCTCGTCGAACTCGGCGCGATCATCCGGAGGAAGGTGGTTGCGCTGCCGCAGCCATGCGATCGCGTGCGCGAAGGCGCCGACGCGCATCGCGAGCGCGAACACATCGTCGAGCCCGCGTCCCCACGGTTCCAGATAGACGTCGCGCAGCCTCGTGAACCAAGGATCATCCGGCGGAAGCTTCGTGACCTCTTCGAGGAACCGGAACGTTTCGACGAGGGACATGAAGGGGTGCGAGATCGACGAGTCGCCCCAGTCGAGGACGCGGAGCTGTTCGTCCCGCACGTACACGTTCGACATGTGGAGGTCGTCGTGCTGGATCGACTCCGAGACGGGGGAGGCTTGCAGCTCATCGCAGAGTTCCGCGAAGCGAGGCGCGAACGCGCGCAGCCGATCGATCTCCTCGCGGTCGAGCGGCAGATCAGCACGTACCAGTTCGTCGAAGCGCGCCGGCAGGGTCGCGGTGCGCAGGTCCGGGACGCCGTGCGCGAGGTGGTCGGCCGCATATGCGGTCTCGATCCGCTGGAGCTCCGCGTAGAGGGGGAGCACGACCAGCCACGTCTCCGGCGGGTTGCCGAACGCGCCGATCGGTGAGCCCGCATCCCCGAGCAGGAGCCAGGCGCGCGCCTCGTCGTGAGCGAGCACGTCGGCGACTCGCTCAGGATGACGCGAGAAGAGCTGCGTGGTCAGCCGCGGCTCGAACGCTTGCACCTGCCCGCAGGCCTTGAACCAGGCGACGCCGCCGGCGACCGGCACCCGGAGCACCGTCGCCCAGGGCCGCTCGTGCTCCGTTCGGATGGGGCCCACGGGCTCGACGTGCGCGCGGATCCAGTCTTCGGCGGAAGGGATGTCCACGTGGTCACTATCGCTCCAGCACTCGGTCGGGGGGAACCGAGTCCTGGAGGGCGGGTCAAGCGGGCGAACGGAGAGGGACTTTCGCCCGTCAGTCGCGCCCCCGAGCCCGAGGGCTGCTTCGACCCGCCCTCGGCACCGATGATACGAGGGCTGTCACGAACGCTCGGCCGGACGATCAGGGGTCAGGTGCCGGCCGAGCTCGGCTCCGAGCTCAATAGCCGCCGCCCGAGCCGCCATGCGTGAAGAAGACGAGGTAGATGATCAGGTAGACGATCGCTCCGGCCACGAGGTAGATCGCCAGCCACTTCTTCCAGTTCCGGCCGTACCCGGTGTTCTCCTGCATCACGCACCTCCCGTGTCGTCGTCGAGCGGATCCCCGATCACGCGAGGTATTACGAGTGTCGAGCGCGCTCAGATCATGTGTCGTTCGTCACGTCACCGTGAGCCGGGTCCCCGGGCCACTCGACGCCGGCCCACGGGTCGTAGTCGACCTCGAGTGGCTCCTGCGAGGGACGTTCGCCCTCCGGGACGTTCTTCAGGTTGAGCCGGATCCGGGTCCAGGTACTGCTGCGACCGCGCATCGCGTCGATCAGCAGATCCTCGGGACCGAGGAGCGGCCAGACGTCCGGGTGACGCGCCTTCCAGCGTTCGAGGCCGTCCATGGCCTCCTCCTCGGTCTCGGCGCGCGCGATCTCGACCAGCGGCATCGTCGAGCGACGTCGGCCGCTGGCTCCGCTCCGCTTGCCGGGGGCGGGTTCGGCGACCGCGCCCTTCTTCCGTTTGGAGGGTTGGACGCGAGGAGCCTCGCCTGGCTGCTTCTCGTACTGCGGCGGCCACGGTGCGTCGGGGAGGCCCTCGGCCTCGTCTCGCTCGGCGAGCTCGAGCAACGCGTCGAGCTCGCCGAGCGCACCATCGATCCCATCCGAGAGATCGCCGAGCGCGGCATAGCGGTCGGGCATCGTCAGGATCGTGAAGTCCTCGAGTCGGGACGTCGGCAGCTCGTCCCAGGTCAAGGGCGCCGAGGCGCGCGCATCCGGCGTTGGCCGGATCGAGTACGCGGACGCGACGGTGCGGTCCTTCGCGTTCTGGTTGTAGTCCAGGAAGACGCCGTGGCGTTCCTCCTTCCACCACTTGCTGGTCGCGATCTCGGGCGCTCGACGCTCCACCTCTCGCGCGAGCGCGACCGCGGCACGGCGCACCTGGGTGAACGTCCATCGGGGCTCGATCCGACAGTAGATGTGGATCCCGCGCGATCCGGACGTCTTGGGGAATCCCACCAGGCCCACGTCGTCCAGGACCTCCCTGGTCGCGAGCGCGACGTCGAGGACCTGCGGCCACTCCACGCCCCGGACCGGGTCCAGGTCTACGCGGAGCTCGTCCGGGTGCTCCATGTCGCTGGTTCGGACGGGATGTGGGTTGAGGTCGATGCAGCCGAGGTTCACCACCCAGGCGAGCTGCGCTTCGTCCCGGACGACGATCTCCTCGGCGGATCGCCCCGAGGGGAACCGAAGCTCGACCGTCTCGATCCAGCCGGGGCGCGACTTGGGGGCGCGTTTCTGGAAGAACGCCTGGCCGGCGGCGCCGTCCACGAACCGTTTCAGCGCCATCGGCCGCCCTCGTACGCCGCGGAGAGCACCGTCCGCGACCGTGAGGTAGTACCGCACCAGGTCGAGCTTGGTCACGCCGAGGCCGGGGAAGAACACCTTCCGGGGATTCGAGATCGCGACCTCGCGGCCGGCGACCTCGAGGATCTCGCGCTCGGTCGCCATCGGGACACCTTAACGACGGCGGCGAGGCTCAGTACCGCAGGATCTTCCCGTCGCAATATGGCTCGTCGATGTCGTCCTCCTCCGGTTCGCACGCGACCCCGCCGGCGCCGGCGACGCCGGCCACCGTGGGACCGATCGAGACCACCATCGAGACGCGACCACCGTGCGGCGGTCGTTCACCCGGCTCGGGCGACTGCTCCAAGACGATCCACTGATCCTCGCGACTCGTTCGCGCGACGACGAAACCGAAGTCCATCCCGAGCACCCGGAGCTTGATCACGGCGTCCTCGAAGTCCATCCCTCGGATCCGTGGGACGCGCGTCCCGGGAGGGATCGTCTCGGCGGGAGGCGATGCGAACTCCTCACCCGGCTCGGGGCCCTCCTCGGCGCTGGGTTCAGCGGGCGGCACGGCGGAGGGATGCACGTCCATGCGACCTGCGTCGAAGACCGCCGATGGGGACGGGGCACCCGCTGTCTCCGACGAGCACCCGAGCACCGTGAGCGCCGTCACGGCCACGCTCACGATCGCGCCGAGCCGGGCGCAGGGGGTCATCGCGCGACTATAGCTTCCGTTCGTCGGCCCCCGGAAGGTAAGCTACGCGCGGATGAGCTAGCGGACGTTCCTCGTGTTCCACCGACCGCGACCGCGGCCGTGTTCGCCTACCCGAGGAGGTCCCCCATGCCAGCCCGTCCGAGCCCGCAGCGCCACACCTCGACCGCGCATCGCGGGAGCGTGCCATGATCGCGCTCGAGGCGCGGGAGCTTTCCGTCGAGGTCGGCGGCCGCACCGTCGTGGAGGGCCTCACGCTCGACCTCCGCGACGGCGACAAGGTCGGCGTGGTCGGGCGCAACGGCGCCGGAAAGACGAGCACGCTTCGGGTCCTCGCCGGTGAGGCTCCGCCCGAGAGCGGAACCGTCCTGCGGCGGGGAGCGGTCGGCTACCTTCGACAGGATCCTCGCCAGCACCGCGCGGAGGACGACGACCGCGGCCTCGAGCACATCCTCAGCGCTCGTGGGCTCGTGGACCTCAACCGCCGGCTCGAGAAGGCGCGGATCGCGCTCGAGGAATCTCACGGCGAACGCCAGGTCCACCGCTTCACGCGGCTGGAGGAGGAGTACCGCCTGCTGGGCGGGTATCAGGCCGAATCGCAGGCGAAGGCGATCGCGGCCGGGCTCGGCCTGCCGGAGGACCGGCTCGACCTCCCCGTCCGGGCGCTGTCGGGAGGCGAGCGCCGCCGGCTCGAGCTGGCGAGGATCCTGTTCGCGGGTTCGGATCTCCTCCTGTTGGACGAACCGACGAACCACCTCGACGTAGACGCCAAGACGTGGCTGATCCGGTTCCTCGCGACGTACAAGGGCGCGCTCGTCGTCGTGAGCCACGACCTCTCGCTCCTCGATGCATCGATCACCCGCATCCTTCATCTCGACCGCGACGGGATCGTCGAGTACCGCGGGACCTACCGGGAATACCGCGAGGCGCGGGCGGCCGACGAGACGCGACTGCGCACGCTCGCCGACCGGCAGGAACACGAGATCCGGCGACTGAAGACCCTGGCCGACTCGATGCGCGGCCAGACGGCGAAACGTGCCCGCAAGGCGAAGACGATCGACACGCGCGTCACCAAGCTCGAAGCGAAGAAGGTCGAGGGACCGGCGTCTGAGAAGCGGGTCCGGTACCGGTTCCCCGAGCCCCCGCACAGCGGCCGGACCGTCCTCGTCGTCGATGGGCTCAGCAAGTCGTACGGAGGGCCCGCGATCTTCGAGGACGTCGGGTTCGACCTGGGGAGGGGAGAGCGGTTGCTCGTGCTCGGCCTGAACGGGGCCGGGAAGACGAGCATGCTGCGGATCCTCACCGGCCAGACGGAGGCCGACCGCGGTACGTTCGCGTTCGGGCACGGCGTCGTGCCCGGGTATTACGCGCAGGAGCACGAGGGGATCCGCGACGGGATCACGGTCCTGGAGCACATGAAGGAGGCGTCGTTGGCCGACGACCTCGCGCTGCGGACGCTCCTGGGGATGTTCGGGCTGCACGGAGGGGTCGCGTTCCAGGACGCGGGAACGCTCTCCGGAGGCGAGAAGACCAAGCTCGCGCTCGCGATGCTCGTCGCCGGACGGAAGAACCTCCTGCTGCTCGACGAGCCGACGAACAACCTGGATCCACCGTCCCGGACGGCGATCGCGCAGGCGCTCCAGGGGTGGCCCGGCACGATGCTGCTCGTCAGCCACGACCAAGAGTTCGTGGAAGCGCTTGCACCGGAACGGGTGCTGCTGATGCCGGACGGTGACGTGGACCATTGGAGCGAGGACTACCTCGACATCGTGGCGCTCGCGTGACGCCGGCCGACCCGGCCGAGCGACCCGGGTAGACTCCGCCCCGTTCGACGACCGGAGGCGAGGAGGAGCGGTGAGCGGCAACGGGTCGGCAGCGGATCTGGTCTTCGTGAACGGCGCCGTGTACACGGTCGACGCTGCTCGATCGTGGGCGCAGGCGGTCGCGGTCCGCGAGGGGCGGATCGCGACCGTCGGGACCGACGCTGCGATCCGCCCCTCGATCGACGCGCACACGGAGGTGATCGACCTCGCGGGGCGGATGCTGCTCCCGGGCTTCCAGGACGCGCATGTCCATCCCGTCTACGCCGGGATCGACATGCTCCAGTGCGACCTGCACGACCTGGTCACCAAGGACGACTACCTCCGGGCGGTCGGGGACTACGCGGCCGCGAACCCCGACGCACCCTGGATCTTGGGCGGCGGTTGGTCCATGGAGGTGTTCCCGCGAGGCTGTCCGCCCAAGGGAGACCTGGACGCCGTCGTGCCTGACCGTCCGGTGTTCCTGCCCAACCGAGACGGTCACAGCGCCTGGGTGAACTCGGCGGCGCTTCGCATGGCGGGAGTCACGAAGGACACCGAGGACCCGCGGGACGGCCGGATCGAGCGGGACGAGACCGGCGAGCCGTTCGGCACCCTCCACGAGGGAGCCCAGCGCTTCATGACGGATCTGATCCCGCCGTCGACATCGGACGAGCTCTACCAGGGGCTCCTCAAAGGCCAGGAGTACCTCCACGCCCTCGGCATCACGGGATGGCAGGACGCGATCGTCCAGGCGGACGGTGGCGACTGGGGTGACTCCCTCTCGACGTACCTGACCGCCGCGGACAAGGGCGAGCTGACCGCGCGGGTCGTCGGGGCGCTGTGGTGGGATCGCTTGCGGGGTCTCGATCAGATCGACGAGCTGGTCGCGCTCCGCGAGCGCGGAGCGGCGGGCCGATTCGCAGCCACCTCGGTGAAGATCATGCAGGACGGCGTGTGCGAGAACTTCACCGGCGCGGTGTTGGACCCTTACCTCGGGGCGGACGGACGGCCGACCGAGAACCGCGGGATCTCCTTCGTGGATCCGGAGATCCTGAGCGAGGCGGTCACCAGGCTGGACGCGCTGGGGTTCCAGGTGCACTTCCACGCGCTGGCCGAGCGCGCGGTCCGCGAAGCTCTGGACGCGGTCGAGGCAGCGCGGCGCGCGAACGGCATGTCGGACACGCGGCCTCACCTTGCCCACATCCAGGTCGTGCACCCGGACGACCTGCCGCGGTTCCGGCAGCTCGGCGCGATCCCGAACGCCCAACCGCTGTGGGCCGCGCACGAGCGTCAGATGGACGACCTCACGATCCCGTTCCTCGGGGAGCCACGGTGGACCTGGCAGTACCCTTTCGCGAGCCTCGTCCGCCACGGCGCGACCCTGGCGATGGGGAGCGACTGGTCGGTCTCGTCGCCCGACCCCCTCGAGGAGATCCACGTCGCCGTCAACCGGATGATGCCGCCTAGCTATCCGTACAGGGTGGATCGCACGGACGTGTTCCTCCCGGACGAGCGGCTGGATCTGGCGACGGCGATCGCCGGGTTCACGATCGGCTCGGCGTACGTGAACCACCTCGAGCGCGAGACCGGCTCGATCGAGGTCGGGAAGCGCGCGGACCTGGCGGTCCTGGACCGTAACCTCTTCGGGCACCCGGTCGAGGAGATCGCGGACGCGCGGTGCGTGATGACGTTCGTCGACGGCGAGCCCGTCTCCACCGCGGCCGACGCGTGACCAGGGGATCCGTGACCCGGGGTCGACGACCCTCGTTGCGAACGGGGCTCCCTCCGCGCACGATGGCTCCCCGCGGCGAGGGGGTCGCGGGCGACCACGAGGAGCCCGAGGAGATGAGCCGATGACCGAACCGTTCGACATGAGCCTGGTCCAGCGGGGCGCGCGCAACCGCCGCACGCCGTACCACCAGGCCACCCAGAAGTACGGGCCGCTCGGGTTCACGGTCTACAACCACATGTACTTCCCGATCCGGTTCGACACGTTCGAGGCGGAGTTCGACGCCCTCCTCAGCGGCGTGACCTTGTGGGACGTCGCGGTCGAGCGATGCCTCGAGATCTCCGGCCCGGACGGGTTCCGCTTCGCGCAGCTCCTGACCCCGCGCGACCTCTCGACGTGCGCCGTCGGCCAGGCCAAGTACGTGCTGATCTGCGACTCGGACGGAGGGATCATCAACGACCCGGTCCTGACGCGCATGGACGAGAACACGTTCTGGTTCGCGCTCGCGTCTTCGGACGCCCTGTTGTTCGCGCGCGGGTTGCGGAATGCGTACCCGGACCTGGACGTCACGATCCAGGAGGCGGACGTCGCGCCGCTGCAGGTCCAGGGCCCCAGGTCGAAGGACCTGATGGTCAAGCTCCTCGGCGAGGACATCTTGCAGCTCCGCTACTACTTCTGGACGGAAGCGAAGATCGGCGGGGTCCCCGTCGTCGTCACGCGCACGGGCTGGACGTCGGAGATCGGCTACGAGGTGTATACGACCGACACGTCTCGCGGCAACGACGTCTACGAGGCGATCATGGACGCGGGCCGCGAGTTCGGGATCAAGCCGACCGGACCGTCGGACATCCGCCGGATCGAGGGCGCGATCTTCAACTGGGGCGCGGACATGACGTACCAGAACAACGCCTTCGAGATGGGGCTGGACCGTCTCGTCGACCTGGACGCGCTCACCCCCGACGAGTGCATCTCGATCGGGGCGTACCGGCGTATCAAGGACGTGGGCGTGAGCGACAAGATCAACGGGGTCGTCTTCGACGGCGAGCCCTTCCCGGCGCTCAACGCGGTCAAGTGGCCGGCTTCGGTCGAGGGGGCCCAGGTGGGCAAGGTCACCTCGGCGATCTACTCGCCTCGGCTCGGGCAGAACATCGGGTACTGCTGGCTCCCCGTCGACCGGAGCCACGAGGGCCAGGTCCTGTCGGTCCAGACCGAGTTCGGCCCGCGGACCGGCACGGTGACGGCGATGCCGTTCGTCGATCCGTCGAAGCAGATCCCAGTGTCCTGAACCGCCGTTCAACCTGTCTGCCCTGCACGGGTGTCTTCGGCGACTTGCATCCGGCCACCCTCTTGAACCATGCTTCAATCCTGGAACGGCCGGCGTCCCCCGGCCCGGAGACGATCAGGAGGCAGCCCCGGATGGTGAACGAGCGACAGGAGATGCTCGCGAAGAGCGCGACGCTGTACTTCGGTCCCTGGTACCGCCAATCGCCGTTCTTCAAGGCGACCCTGCGGTCGGGGTGCACCGCGTACGACATCTACAACCACATGTACCTCCCGGGCTACTTCGACGACCCGGAGGTGGAGTACAAGCTGCTGAGCGAGGCCGTCACCCTGTGGGACGTGGGCGTGGAGCGGACCGTCCAGGTCAGCGGCCCCGATGCAGACGCCCTGATCGACCGGCTGACGTGTCGCGATCTCACCAGGTGCGCGGTCAAGCAGGGCAAGTACATGATCGTCACCGCGCCCGACGGCGGGATCGTGAACGACCCGGTCCTGCTCCATCCCGAGCCGAACGTCTGGTGGATGCAGCTCGCCGACTCGGACGCCGGCCTCTACGCCCTCGGCGTTGCGTCGCAGTCCGGCCTCGACGTCGAGGTGACCTACCCGGACGTGCATCCCGTCCAGGTGCAGGGGCCGCTGTCCGCCAAGACCTTGGAGAAGCTCGTCGGCCCCGCGATCTACGACATCAAGTACTACTGGTGCGATCGCTTCGAGATCGGGGGCATCCCCGTCGTCATCTCCAGGACGGGCTGGACCGCGATCCCGGGGTTCGAGGTGAACCTCCTCGATGGGTCGCGCGGACAGGATCTCTGGGACGCGATCCTGGAGGCGGGCGACGAGTACGGGATCAAGCCCATCGCGCCCGTCGAGGCCCGGCGGATCGAGGCGGGGATCTTCAACTACGGCTCCGACATGCGGATCACGGACACGCCGTTCCACGTGATGGGGCTGGAACGCCTCGTCGAGGAGCAGCCGCAGGACTACATCGGGAAGGACGCGCTCGAGCGGCTCCGGACCGAGGGGGTCGATCGGAAGCTGGTCGGGATCGAGCTCCAGGGCGATGCCCTCAGGGCGGAGATGTCCGAGTACTGGGACGCGTACCACGACGGCGCGAAGGTCGGCCATCTCACGGACGCGGTCTGGTCGCCGGGTCTCCAGAAGAACATCGGGTACGTGTGGGTTCCGATCTCGCTGTCCGAGCCCGGAACCCGGCTGGACGTCGAGACCGAGAACGGAGAGCAGCTGGTCGGCGTGACGGCCGCGATCCCCTTCGTCGATCCTCGGAAGGAACGACCGGCGGGATCGCTCACGTAGACCG
>JBKOUM010000060.1:0-3355 GCA_046723385.1 Actinomycetota bacterium | reverse complement strand
GGGCAACACCGCACGCCCATCCGCTGGGCCGTCTCCACGACCGCCTGCGGGGTGAGCCGCTCGATCAGCTGGGCGTAGACCGTGTTCACCGAGTAGACGGTCGCCGAACGCAGGCTCATCGTCCCGTAGCCGTTCCCTTCGGCGTTCGTGACGTGCCAGATGCCCCCCTCGGGCAGGGGGATGTCGATCGATGCGGGCGCCGAGAACATCGTGTCGGGCGACACGCCCTGCTCGAGGGCGGTCACGAGCGCGAACGCCTTGAACGCGGAGCCCGTCTGTCGTCCGGACCCGCCTGCGCCCGTCGCCAGGTTCACGCGACCGGCGGCGTCGTTCGCCCAGTAGTCGGACTGCTTGCCGCCGATCATCGCGCGGACGTAGCCCGTGCGAGGGTCGAGCACCGTGACCGCGGCGTCGGGGTCCGAGGGGTAGGGGAGCGCGCTCGACACGGCGTCCTGCGCCGCCGCCTGGATGCTCGGATCGAGGGTCGTGGTGATCCGGAGGCCGCCCGTGAACAGCAGCCGGTACCGATCGTCGTACGTGGCGCCGAACGCCCGGTTCGTCAGGAACCATCGCTTGAAGTAGTCGACGAAATAGGGGTACGGGTACCGAAGCTCCGTCCGGTCGCGGCGGAGCATCAGGCGTTCGTTGGTCGCTCGCTCGTACGCGCCGAACGAGATGTCGCCCTGCTCGAGCATCGAACGGAGGACGACGTTGCGCCTGCCGATCGCGGAGGCAGGTCGGACGTACGGGTCGAAGTGGTTGGGTGCCGTGATCAGCCCCGCGAGCATCGCCGACTCGGACAACGTCAGGGAGATCGCGTCCACACCGATGTACGTCTTGGCGGCGGCCTGGATCCCGTAGGCGCCCTCCCCGAAGTACACGGTGTTCAGGTACTGGGTCAGGATCTCCTGCTTCGTGAACCGTTGCTCCAGCTGCCACGCCAGCAGCGCCTCGTCGATCTTCCGACCGAAGGTCCGATCGTCGCCCGTGTAGAGGTTCTTCACGAGCTGCTGGGTGATCGTGGATCCCCCCTCCACGACCTCGCCGGTCCGGAGATCGTTGACCGCCGCTCGCAGGATCGCCTCGGGGTCCACGCCGTGGTGTTCGTAGAAGCGCCGATCCTCGATCGCGACGACCGCGTCCCGGATGTCGCGGGTCATCTGGCTCGCGGTCAGGACGACCCGGTCCTCCGCGGCATGGAGCGACGTGATCAGCGATCCGTCGGATGCGTAGAGGAACGAGGTCTGGGCGAGCGGCCGTTCCTGATAGTCCTGGAGGCGCGGCATGCTGCACGATGCGAGGCCGCAGGCGAGCACGACACCTGCGGCGACGGGTCCCCGGACCTTCCGCATATGGAGCGAAGCGTACCCCCCGGAGGGGCGGTTCCCGGGAGGGTGATTGGTAGCATCGCGGCGCCATGGCCACGGACGCTCTCGCGCGCCTCCTGAGCGGGGCGGCGGAGATCGCTCCCGAGGGTGGGTTGGAAGCCAAGCTCGCGCTCGGCCGGCCGTTGCGCGTCAAGCTGGGTCTCGACCCGACGGCGCCCGCGGTCACGCTCGGATGGGCCGTCGTGTTGCGCAAGCTCCGGGAGTTCCAGGACGCAGGTCACCGGGCGGTGCTGATCGTCGGCGACTTCACGGCGAGGGTCGGCGATCCGTCGGGGAGGTCGGCAACGAGGCCCCGGCTGTCCAAGGAGGAGGTCGATCGGTACGCGGACCGGCTCCTGGATCAGTTCTGGAAGGTGCTTGATCGCGACGACGTGGAGCTGCGCCGCAACTCGGAGTGGCTCGAGCCTCTGGGCGTCGAGGACGTGCTCCGTCTCACGGCGAGCACGACGGTCGCGCGGATGCTGGAGCGGGACGACTTCGCGCAGCGGTACGCGGCCGGCCGGCCGATCTCGCTGATGGAATTCCTCTACCCGCTCCTGCAGGGGTACGACTCCGTCGCCGTCGATGCCGACGTCGAGTTGGGCGGGACGGACCAGCTGTTCAACCTGCTCGTGGGTCGAGAGCTTCAGCGGGACCACGGCCAGGATCCACAGGTCGCGTTCACGATGCCGCTGCTCGAAGGGCTGGACGGCGTCCAGAAGATGAGCCAGTCCCTGGGGAACTTCGTCGGGATCGATGAGCCGCCCGAAGAGATGTTCGGGAAGCTGATGTCGATCCCCGACGAGCTGATCGCCAAGTACGAGCTCCTCTGCACGGATCTGGGACCGGAGGACCACGCGCGCGTCGCGGCGGGGCTCGAGGATCGTTCGATCCATCCGAACGCGGAGAAGCGCAGGATGGCGCGCGCCGTCGTGGACCTCTACCACGGCGCAGGCGCCGGCGAAACGGCCGAGGTGGCGTTCGACCGCGTGTTCAAGCGCCACGGAACGCCCGAGAACGTCGTCGACCGCGAGCTTCCCAGGAGCCTGTTCGCACAGGAGGACGGTGTCTGGGTCGTCCACGTCCCCGCGTTGCTCCAAGCGCTCGGCCTCGTCGCGAGCCGATCGGAGGCGCGCCGTCTCCAGGCCCAAGGTGGCGTACGCCGGGACGGGCGGCGTGCGTCCGCCGAGGAGCTCCGGATCGACGGGGACCCCCCGGGCGATCTCGCCGGGTCGGTGTGGCAGGTCGGGAAGAGGCGGTTCGCGAGGGTAGCGGGCGTCGTGGAGGGTTGACGGGTCGAACACCGGTTCGGGGGTTCCCCTCGCGGTTGACGGCTCCGGGCAGGCTGCTACCATCTCGTCCGGCGCGGCCCCCTGCGCGAGGTCCAACACCTTCTCGTGGGGATACGCGTGTCCGCTCGCACCTTGAGAACTGAACAGCGTGTGAAGCCAGTGACCTCGTCACACCGAGGCCGGTTCGCCGTGCCCTCGGCTTGACGACCGTACACAACAAAGAACCGTTCCGTGATCAGTGCGGAGCGGGTCAGGAGGCCGGGCCGAAGGTGCCTCTTCGACCGGCCGACTCCAGAAAGACAGCGAACCCGGCCTTCGGGCCGGATGAGCGATCTCTACGGAGAGTTTGATCCTGGCTCAGGACGAACGCTGGCGGCGCGCCTAACACATGCAAGTCGAACGGTGAACGGGGCTTCGGCCCTGGGATCAGTGGCGAACGGGTGCGTAACACGTGGGCAACCTGCCCCTCACTCTGGGATACCCCCGGGAAACCGGAGCTAATACCGGATACTCCGCTCCCACCGCATGGCGGGATCGGGAAAGGTCCGCCGGTGAGGGATGGGCCCGCGGCCTATCAGCTTGTTGGTGGGGTAACGGCCCACCAAGGCGACGACGGGTAGCTGGTCTGAGAGGACGACCAGCCACACTGGGACTGAGATACGGCCCAGACTCCTACGGGAGGCAGCAGTGGGGAAT
>JBKOUM010000038.1:0-20142 GCA_046723385.1 Actinomycetota bacterium | reverse complement strand
TCACCGCCGTCAACCCCGGGGGGGGCGCGACCAGGCCGGCGCCACGGCGCCGCGCGTCGCGCCGCCACGTGAGCACACCGAAGGAGCCAACGATGACGAGCATCACCACCCAGCCGGCGATCGGACTCAGGTTGCCGCTTGCGATGTCGTTCACGATGGGGTCGCTGATCAGCACCGAGCCGCCGTTCCCCAGGATCTTCAGCATCACTCCTTCCCAGAAGAGCAGCCCCGCGAGCGTCACCACGAACGACGGCAGGCCCACGCGCGTGATCAGCGAGCCTTGCAGGAGCCCGATCGCGGCGCAGACCAGCAAGGCGACGAGGATCGCGGCCCACCACGGCCAGTCGAGCCCGGATGGCTTGAGCAGCTCCGCCAGCACGACGCCACCGAGGCCCGCCACGAAGCCGATCGACAGATCGATCTCTCCGAGCAGCAAGGGGAAGATCACGCCCATCGCGAGGACGCTGAAAACCGCGGCCTGAACGAGCAGGTTGACGAGGTTCCCTGCGGTGAGGAAGTGGCTGTTGAGCGATTGGAAGAGCACGGAGACGAGCAACAAGCCCCCGACGACGGGCAGGATGCCGACCTGGCCGGCACGGATGCGAGAGAGCGACGCGCGGAGGTACTCGGGGACCGACTCGGCGACCAGCTCGGGCGAGACGGCGAGCTGCGCTCGGCTCTCGGCCGCCGCGGTCAGCTCCTCCGACTGCTGGACCGGGGTCGAGGACGGCGCCGGCTCGTCGACCTTGGCCACGGTCAGTCCTCCGGGGAAGGGCGAGGGTCCACGGCGCGGGTCGAGGCGCCGCTCGTCATGAGGTCGACGACGATCTGGCGGTCCATCTCTGCGGTCGGACGCACCGCGACCATCCTGCCCAGGTACAGAACCGCGATCTGATCCGCGACCTGGAAGACGTCGTTCAGGTTGTGGGACACCATGATCACGGCGTGACCGCGGTCGGCCAGCCGGCGGACGAGCTCGAGGACGTTCGCCGTCTGCGTCACCCCGAGGGCGGCCGTCGGCTCGTCCATGATCACGAGCTTCGCATCCCACAGGACGGCCTTCGCGATCGCGACCGACTGCCGCTGGCCGCCCGACAGCGATGCGACGGGCTGCCGGATGGACCGGACGGTCGTCACCCGCAGCTGCGAAAGCGTCTCGCGCGCCGATGTCTCCATGTCTTCCTCGTCGAGCGCGAACCTGCGCGAACGTTCGCGCCCCAGGAACATGTTCTGGACGATGTCGAGGTTGTCGCACAGAGCCAGGTCTTGGTAGACGGTCTCGATCCCGAGGGCCGCCGCCTCACGGGGCGACCGGACGTGGACAGGCTTGCCCTCCCACGAGATCTGGCCGCTCTCGGGCGGATGGATCCCGGCGATGCACTTGATCAAGACCGACTTGCCGGCACCGTTGTCGCCGGCGAGCGCGGTGACCTGGCCGGTTGGCACGTCGAGGTCGACGCCCACGAGGGCTTGCACGGGCCCGAAGTTCTTGTTGATCCCGCGCAGGCGCAGGAGGGGCTCGACCGCGCCGGTCGGCTCGGTCGATGGCCGCTCCGACCCAACGTCGGTTGACACGGTTCCCGTGGCGGTGCCCCCTCCTCGTGAGGTCCGGGGATCGGGCCGCGCGCGGAGCGCGCGACCCGATCCCTCTCCTCGCCTAGCTTATGCCCGCCTGCGTGCAGGCGCTCTGGAGCGCGCCCGTGCAGACATCCTTCGCGGTCGGTCCGACACCGGTCGTGTTGGAGTCCGCGATGACGTCGGCAACCTTGTCCGTGGTCACCCACACCGGGACCGTGTACACGGACTGGATGTCCTGCCCGATCTCCGTGTCCTTCGTCGTGTCGTTCACCAGCGTCGAAGGCGGAGTCACGCCGGCCCGCAGGTAGATCGCGAGCGCGGCCGCCGCCTGCGCCTCGGCGTAGAAGGGCTTGTAGACCGTCCCGCACTGATAGCCCTTCAGGATGTTCTGCAAGCCCGCCGGCGCGGCGTCCTGGCCCGTCGTGGGGAACGTGTTCGCCGGGATGTTGTTCTTCTGCAGGACCGAGATCACGGCGTTGGCGTTGTCGTCGTTCGGCGTGATCACGGCGTTGATGTTCGGGTGCGCCGTGTACTGCTGCTCGAACGTGGTCTGCGCGACCGACGGCGTCCAGGTGCCGGGTGGCTCGCCGACCTTCGTGTACGAACCGTCGCTGAAGTGCGGCTCCAACACCCCGTTGTAGCCCTGCGCGAACAGCTTCGCGTTGTTGTCGGTCGGGTCCCCGTCCATGATCAGGACGTTCGGGTCGCTCACCTTCCAAGCCGAGATGCAGTCCACCAGGCCTTGGCCCATCAGCTCGCCGACCTGCACGTTGTTGAAGCTCACGTAGTACCGGTCGGCGGGGCCGCCGGTGACGAGACGGTCGTAGTCGATCACCTTCACGCCCTGCGACTCGGCTTTCGACTCGATCGCGGCGCCGCTGCCCGGGTCGAGCGGGTCGATCAGCAACACGCTGGCGCCGGCGTTGATGTCGGCGTCGGCCTGGGTCTGCATCGTCGAGACGCTGCCTTGGGCGTTGTCGATCTTGAACTGATCGGGCGAGAGTCCGGCCGCCTCGAACGCCTTCGTCAGGAACGGTTCGTCGTACTGGACGTACCGTGTCGACGTCGTCGTGTCGGGCAATAGCACCCCGATCATGCCGCTCCCTTGCGCGGCGAGGTCCTTGAGCTGCGACATCACCGAGAAGTCGGCCGTGAAGTCACCGGCCGCGATCTGCGGTACGGCCGCGGACGCGCTTCCCGCCGGCGTGCTCGAACTCGAGTCCGAGCTGCATGCGGCGAGGATCGCACTGAGCACCAGGACGACGGTCCCCGCCGCCAGGCTCCTGAGCCTCATGGTCATCGATGCATCACTCCCCCCTGAGACCGATGGCCGGCCTCATCCCTGGCTGCTCATGGTGGCAGCGCTCGTTGCCTGATCGACCTCCGGCCGGATCCGCGCGACCGACACGGCGCGAGGGCGAGGCCGGAGCTCGAACGGATCGACCTTCCGGAACACCAAGCTCAGCGCGCCCAGGACGGTCGCGCGGTTCCCCAGCTCGCCGGCGACGACCTCCGCGGTCGCGGCCGCCATGGGGAGCGCGCAGCGCTCCAGCGAAGCGCGGATCGGATCGAGCAACGCGTCCCCCGCGGCGCTGAGCGACCCACCGATGATGATCCTCCGCGGGTTCAGCAGGTTGCACAGGTTGGCGACCTGGACCCCGATGAGCCGCCCTGCGTCGCCGATCACCCGCCGGCATCCGGCGTCCCCGGCGTCTGCCAGCCCGATCATCTCGGCGACCGTGAGGTCGCCGTGACTTCCTCGGAGGCTCTCCAGGAGGGCGGGAGTCCCGACGAAGCGCTCGAGGCACCCGCGGTTCCCGCACCGGCAGACCGGGCCGTCCTCGGCGATCGTCGAATGGCCCATCTCGCCCGCGGTCCCGACGGCGCCGCGGTAGATCTGGCCGCCCAGGATCAGCGCAGCGCCGACGCCGGTGTCGACCTTCACGTAGGCGGATTCGGTCACCCCGCGGCCCGCTCCCCACATCGACTCGGCCAGGCCGCCGAGGTTGGCGTCGTTGTCGATGTGGACGACGTACCCGATGTGGCGCTCCATCTCTCGCGCGGCGTCGATCCCGACCCAACTCGGCGAGATGCTCGACGGGTTCGGCCGGCCCGTGGCGCGATCGAGCGGCCCCGCGAGACCCATGCCCACGCCGAGGATCTGATCCGGCTCGAGCCCAGCCTCCGCGACCACGAGGTGCAGCAGGTCGGCGGCGAGCGCCATCGCCGTGTCGGCATCGTGGTCGATGTCGAGCGGACGGTCGGCCTCCGCGAGGACGGTGTGCGACAGGTCGGCGACGACCACCCGCAGGCAATCGTGGTCGACGTCGATCCCCACCGCGGCACCGGTCGACGGGTCGAGCGTCAGCACGGCGCTCGGCCGACCGACCTTGCCGTGATGCGCCCCGCTGGTGGGTTCGATCTCGCGGACGAAGCCGTCGGCGAGGAGGGCGGCCACGACTTCGGAGATCGTCGCCCGAGAGATCCCCGAGCGTTCGACCAGCTCCGCGCGCGTCAACGCTCCGTGATCTTGGAGCAATGCCAGGACCTGTCTGCGATGACCGTCGCGCACGCGGTTCGACCCTCCCAGGAGCGGCGAACATCCCACCGCCGCAGGGCATCTGTCAAGGCAAGGCCGAATCGATGCGGGAGACGGCCTCGATTGCGTCGGATCGCGACCGAACCGCACATCGTCTCGCCCGCGTCGCAGCCTCGGGAGTGGAGGAACCGCCTGGTCGTACTCGAACACCTGTTCTAGGCTGGACCTCCCATGCCGGCTGAGCAGCTCTTCGAGATCGCGCGTCGCACGTTCGACACGCCCGAGTTCCGTGGGATCGAATGCATCGAGGTCGAAGCCCGCTCGGTGATCAACCGCGTCCCGGGGACCTTCCTGCCGTTCGATTGGACGATCAATCCGTACAGAGGATGCACCCATGCGTGCACGTACTGCGCGTGGGGCGACACACCGGTCCTGCTGGCCGACGGCCGAACGAAACCACTCGCGAAGGTCGCGGCTGGCGATCGGATCTACGGAACGGTCGTGCGGGGTCGGTACCGCAGGTACGTGATCACCGAGGTTCTGGCCCAGTGGGGAACGGTGAAGCGTGCGTATCGCATCACCCTGGAGGACGGCACCGAGCTGATCGCGAGCGGGGATCATCGGTTCCTCACCGATCGCGGATGGAAGCACGTGACGGGGGCAGAGCAAGGAAGGGACCGGCGGCCTTCCCTCACGACGAGCAACGCGCTCATCGGCGTCGGCGGCTTCGCTGAGGCGCCAGTCGAAGACGATGCCTACCGGCGCGGATACCTCACCGGGATGATCCGTGGCGACGGACACCTCGGCTCCTCGTATCTGCGTCCGAGCGGCCGCGTCGCCCATCATCATCGGTTCCGGCGGGCGCTCGTCGACGACGACGGCCTCGAGCGCGCAAGGCACTATCTGTCGCTGGAGGGGATCTCCGTCGCGACGTTCCTCTTCCACTCGGGGACCGACCGAACGAAGCCTCTCCATGCGCTCCGAACCAGTCGCCGCGACGATGTTCGGCGCGTCCAGGACGTGACCCGCTGGCCGGTCGTTCCCTCGATCTCATGGACGAAGGGGTTCCTCGCCGGGATCTTCGACGCCGAGGGGACGTGTGCACGCGATGTGATCCGGATCGCGAACACAGATCCAGAGATCTTGACCCGCATCACGTCGGCTCTCGACGATCTCGGATCCACCTACGTCGTCGAAGATGATCGACGACCGAACGGTCTCAGGTCCGTCCGCCTCACAGGCGGGCTGAGGGAGCGGCTCGCGTTCCTCCACACCGTCGACCCGGCGATCGTCCGCAAGCGCTCGATCGAAGGACTCGCGTTGAAGGGTGATACCCCTCTCGGCGTCGTTGGGATCGAAGATCTGGGTCTCGAGCTCCCGATGTTCGACATCACCACCGGCACCGGCGACTTCATCGCGAACGGCGTCGTGAGCCACAACTGCTTCGCTCGGCCCACGCACACGTACCTCGACATGAACGCGGGTCGTGACTTCGAGACGAAGATCGTCGTCAAGGTGAACGCACCGGAGGTGCTCCGCCGCGAGCTCGCTGCCAAGCGATGGAAGGGCGATCACATCGCCATGGGCACCGGGACGGACCCGTACCAGCGGGTCGAGGGCCGGTATCAGTTGATGCGCGGGATCATCGAGGCGCTGATCGACCACCGGAACCCGTTCTCGATCCTCACGAAAGGGACGCTCATCACGCGGGACCTCGACCTGCTCACGCGCGCAGCCGAGCACGCGCCGGTGTCGGCCGCGTTCTCGATCGGGACGCTCGACGAGGACGTCTGGCGCGAGAGCGAACCCGGGACGCCCAACCCGAAGGCGCGGATCGAGGCCCTCCGCACGCTCGTCGGCGCGGGGATCCCCACGAGCGTCCTGATCGCACCGATCCTGCCGGGCATCTCCGATCGGCCCGAGCAGCTCCGCGCCGTCGTCGAGACCGCCCTCGACGCCGGCGCCGCGTCGGTCTCGCCGATCATGCTTCACCTGCGCCCGGGTGTGCGCGAGGAGTTCATGCCGTGGCTGCGTCAGCACCATCCCGATCTCGTCGATCGCTACGAACGGATGTACCGGACGCCGTACGGACCCAAGTCGGAACGGGATGGGATCGCCCGAACGGTGCGATCCTTCGCGAGCGGTCTTCGCCCCCCCCAGGGTCGAACGCCGGCGCCGCGGTTCGGACGCCCGTCTTCGAACGGTCGCGGGCGAGTCGCAACCGACCCCGCCGCGGAGCAGTTGTCGCTCTGGTGACCGCCTCCCGTCGGGAGGTTCTCCGCTCGCTTGCGTTCGCCGGTCCGCCTGGGGTACACCCACCCTCGGGGGACGACGAGCGTGCGCGACGGCTGGGACATGGAGGGGATCGACGACGGTGTCTCGGTCCGGGGGGAGATCGACCTGGCCACGGCGGGTGACCTCGCGGAAGCGCTCTACGAGGCGGCCGGAGCGACCGATACCGGGTTCCTGATCGACCTATCGCAGGTCACGTTCATCGACTCGACCGGGATCGACGCACTGACGCGCGTCCTCGACGTGCACGCGGATAAGCGCTTCGTGATCGTGCCCTCCAACCAGGTCTTCACGCTCCTCCACCTGAGCGGCCTGACGAACGGCGCATGGCCGAACGTCGACGTGCGCCCCCCGGCGGAGACCGACGGTGAGGAAGGTCCGGATGGCTCTTGACCACTTCATCCGGCCGGGACTAGGTTCGACGGGCTAGTCCGCATCTCGCAGGGAGGGAACCGTGCGGCGTTCATCCGTCTTCATCATCACGCTCGTCTGCCTCGTCACGATCGCCGCGGCGATCGGCATCCTCCGCAGCGCGGACGCCGGCACGGGCTCCGCCACGACGGTGACCGCGACGGGCCCCACGTCGGAACCAGGGGGCGAAGGCGAGGAGAGCGAAGGCGAAGAAGGAGGCCGATCCGAAGTCCAAGCGGAGCAACAGGAGACCGCCGAGCGCCTGGAGGCCCTGGCGGACGCGCGCGCGAACGGCACGTTCGGCGGGAAGGCCGCGGTCAGCGCGTCCAGTCCGGCGCCCGGCTGGACGGGGTCTCACCTCCTCAACCCCGCGACGGACGACTGGGAGCCCGCGGTCGCGGCGGACCGGAACGCGCCGTACGTGTACCTCCTGACGACGCGCTACGGAGAGCCGAAGACCTGCCCCAGCCACTGTCCGACGCCGTTCCTCGCGCTGACGATCTCGAGCGACGGCGGACACACGTGGGGGCCCCAGAGGCCGATCTGCATCTGCCGCGGATCGGGGGCGCAGTATGACCCGACGATCGAGGTCGTCCCGAACACCGGCGTCGTCTATTCCGCGTTCCTCAACGCGGACCGCGCCGGCGGCTTCTCGACGGTCTTCATGAAGTCCACCGATCACGGCGCGACGTGGTCGGAGCCGGTCCACGTCTACGGACACGTGTCATGGACGGACGAGCCGGAGATCACCATGAACGCCACGGGCAAGGACGTGTACGTCTCGTGGAACGGCCCGCAGGGCGGCGACCTCTACGTCGGACAATCCCACGACGCTGGCGTCACGTGGACCCAGCGGAAGCTCTCGTCGTCGAAGCGCTACTACTTCGCGTACGACGGCCGGGTGCTGGGCGACGGCACGGTGATCTTCTCGGAGTCGAGCTTGGTGTATTCGGGTTCGACCCGCGTCAGCGACCAAGTCTGGCACCACGCGATCATCTCGCGCGATAAGGGTGCGACCTGGAAGAACGTCGTCGTCGCGAAGGTGCCGGTCGGCGAGGCCTGCGTCGCGGAAGGCTGCAGCCCGGACTTCTACACCGGGCAGACCTCGGTCGTCTCGGACGCATCCGGGCATCTGGTGTTCGCGTACGAAGGTCCCGCGGTCGCTCAGGGGCCGCAACAGATCTTCATCAAGACATCCTCGGACGAGGGACGGACCTGGGGCGCCGCGAAGGCCTTGTCGGTGAACGGCGAGAACGCCACCGGACCGCGACTCGCGTCCTCGGGCGGCGGCAACGTCCGCCTCTGGTACATGCAGACATCGAACGGCGACGACCCGGACGCCTGGAACGTGTGGTACCGGACCTCTTCGAACGGCGGCGGGGCGTGGTCCGCAGCGGTGAAGCTCAACGATGCCGAGGGCGGGTCGGCCGGGTACGTCAACGCCGATGGTTCGTTCCAGGAGGTGTACGGCGACTACGGCGAGATCGCCGTGACGAGGGCGGGGAAGACCTTCGCAGCATGGGGCGAAGGGTTCAGCTGGACCGGCCCGGGCGGCACCTGGTTCAATCTGCAGGCCTGACCTGTGCTCGCACCAGGCGCCGGTCCCGAACGCCTCATGGGTGGGATCCGCTCAGGGGATCACCGGCTCGCCAGAGAGCGACGTCACGACCGAGCTCACGTTCACGAGCCCGTGGCCGCAGCCCACGTTGTCGGTACCCTTCGGCGGTTCCGAGATACAGAGCCGTCCTGAGTTCAGCTCGGACCCGTCCGACCCGAGTGCCACGATGTGTCCCGCGGCGCCAGTCTTCACGAACACCGCGAAGTACCGGGCGTCGATCCCCGACGGCGCGTCATACAGCGGAAGCTCCGTGGTCGTTCCATCCGACATCCTCAGCTCGACGGACGCGACACGACCCCCGACCAGCCCCGCGTAGCCGGTGATCGGCTCGGCGTTCCGATCCAGGTCGTTGCCGAACCCGGCCATCGCGAACGCCGTGTCGGCAGTCGTTTCGTCGGTGTGGAGGCAAAACTCGATCCCGCCGTACTCGCCCTGGTCGCCGACCATCAGGTCACCGCACGACCCGCCCAGGAAGGCGGGGAACGTGATCCCCGAATACGCGCGGGTGTCGTAGCCGGCGAGGCTCCATTCGATCCCGCTTACGTGTCCGAACGCGACCACGTGCTTCTGGGTGAGCAGATATGCCTCTTGACCGGTCACCTGCTCGGTGTACGGCTCGCTGCTGGTCGTCCCGTGTGCAGTCGAGTCTTCGGTCGCGGTCGGCTCGGACACGGGGGCGGCCGTCGCGTCGTTGGCGCCACCCTGCTCGCCCTGAAGGTTCGGGAGCACGCCGTTCGGTGCCGGCACGGTCTGCTGGCCGGCCGGCCGATCCGCCGCCCTCGGGAGGGCCGACACGGCGCCGACCGCGAGCACCACGAGACCGGCGACCATCGTCAGCGCCGTGATGGACGAGACCGCCTGACGGCGCCGCACCTTCGCTACGGTTCCCTTCGGCATCGGCGTGACGAACACTGGCGCGCGCTTCTGAAGGGTCTCCGAGATCCGTTCTTCGAGATCGTTCATCCTTCGCTCCTTCCGATGCCGTCCCGCAACGCGTCCTTCGCTCTCGACAACAGCGAGTTCACGGCCCGCGGGGAACACTTCAAGACCTCGCCGATCTGCGCCTCGGACAGGTCCTCCCAGTACCGGAGCACGAGCGCCGCCCGCTGCCGGTATGGCAACCTCTTGATCGCGGACCACAGCTGATCCCGGTCATCCGCGCTGGAGTCCGGCTCGACCACCTGCGTGTCGGCGTGACGGCGGAAGAAGCTCCGCTCTCGCTCGAGTCGCCGGACCCGCGCGTGGCACAGGTTCACGACGGTCGTCCGCAGATACGGGCCGAAAGCGCGCGGATCGCGGAGCTCCGCGAACCGCCCCGCGACGCGGAGGAACGCGTCGTGGGCGACGTCCTCCGCCACGAACCGGTCCCCCGTCAAGAGCGTGGCGAGAGCCACGGCCCGTCCCACGTGCGCTTCGTAGAGACCCGCCAACCGCGAGGTGGGCATCGACGCCATGCCCTCCGGCACCTGCACGCCCTCGACGTCCATCGCCTCGACGATCCCCTCTCGTCCTGTCTCTCCTGAGATGCCTGGGAGGGCGTCTTCGCTTCGGCCCATCTCGGCCGCTCGAACGCCGGGCTGCGCCGACGCTCGGTCGCACGGGTCCTCTAGGCGGTCCGCTTCCGCTTCGAACCCTTGGGGCGCTTCTTCTTCGCCGCCTCGACGCTCGCCTTGAGGGCGTCCATCAGCGCCTCGACCTGGGCGCCGGCAGCGGTAGTGGCGGGGCGTTCCTCCGGCGTCGACCCGGGCGCCTTCTCGGCGATCCGCCGGAGCAGCTCCTCTCGGTACGTGTCGGAATACGCCGCAGGGTTCCACGTCGTCTTCAAGGTCTCGATGAGTTGCTCGGCAAGCCGAAGCTCGTCCTCGGACACGGTGATCCCGTCGACGTCGCCGGCCAGACGGCGGGCATCACGGACCTCGTCGCCGAAGAACAGCGTCTCGAGGCCGAGCGCTCCGTCGGCGGGCCGGATCGCGACCAGATGCGGCTTGGTCCGCAAGACGAACCGGCCGATCCCCGCGCGACCCGCCCGGTCCATCGCGCGCAGCAGGAGCGCGTACGGCTTCTCCGCACCCGGCCGCGGAGCGATCACGTAGCTCTTCTCGAAGTACACGGGATCGATGTCGGCCAGATCCACGAAGTCTTCGATGTCGATCGTCCGGCTCCTTTCCGGTTGCGCTGACCGGATGTCCTCGGGATCCAGCAGGACGACGGCTCCGTCGTCGCGCTCGACACCTCGCATGAGATCTTCGAAACCGATCTCTTCCTCGACGTCCTCGGCCGGGGCGGCGACATCCGACGGCGTGGAGGCTGACGGCTCCGGATCGTCGCCGGAGCTCCCCGCGCGCCCGGGTGCCTCGTCGGTCTCCACGAACCTTCGGTAATGAACCCGGCGACCCTGCGCGTCCATCAGATGGAACCGGACGTCCTTGGGCTCCGTGGCGGGATACACCCGGACGGGGATCGACACGAGACCGAAGCTCAGGGAGCCGGTCCAGACGGCCTTGGGCACGGCGGCTACCGCCGGTCGTCGTCGTGCGGGACGCCACGCGCCTGCTCGAGCGCATCGGCCTCCGGCACATCGTCCGCGGACGACGGCGTGTCGTCGTCGCCCTCGTCGAGCTCCGCTGTCTGCTCCAGCGCATCGGCTTCGGGCACGGGGGTCGAACGGTCGGCGAGCCGCCGGCGCTCCTCCTCGGTGGTGAGGTCCTCGTCGGACATGTGGTCAGGCTATCAACGCGGCACGATGGCGGCGGTTCGGACGCTACCGGTGGCTCGGGCCGGTTCGGAACCCGATCACGCGATGGGTGCCGTCGCAGAAGGGCTTGTTCTCTGAGGCGCCGCACCTGCAGAGCGCGACCCGCGTGTCCTCCCGGACCACGTGGCCGCTCAGATCCTCGATGCGGAGCTTCCCGCGAACGAACATCGGGCCGTTCGGCCGCAGCTGGACGGTCGTCTCGGCCGGCTCAGGCTCCTGCGCCCCTCCGTCCAGACGTGTGAAATGCAGGGCGCCGGTGGGACACCGCATGACCACCTCGCCGATCTCATCCGCGGACGCCTTGTCGACGTCGATCCAGGGCCGGCGCAACGCGTCGAACACCTCGGGGAGCCCGTTCAGGCAATCGGCCGCGTGGATGCAGTACGCCGGTTCCCACCTGACGGAGATGCGCTCGTTCCGGTACTCCCTCTTGATGTCACGCGCGTATCGCGGCTCGCTGCGGAACTCGACCGGTCCATCGACGTCCATGTCACGACCCTCCCTCCGCAGAGAGAGTACGTGGCCTCGACGCGGGCCGTGCGAGTACCCAGCGGTCGAACCTCAGGGGACCCGGTCCATCCGCTGAGGACAGGCTCCGTCCGCGCAGGTCAAGCGGAACCGAACGGCCCGCGTCGCTCGCGTGACCGTGGGCAGCGTCGCGGCTCGACCCGGTCCGGCCGGGGGCCCCGAGGCTCGTCGGGCCGACATCTCTCAGCGGGATCGGCGTGTGACGAAGCATCACTCCGCGGTCGCGAGCGGGAACGGCTCGTCGAGCGAAGCGAGCACGTGGTCGGCGCCCGCCCGCCGGAGCTCGTCCACGGGAGAGTTCCCGCTCGCGACCCCGAGTGAGATCGCACCCACCGCGTTCGCCGCGTCGACGTCGAGCGGCGTGTCGCCGACGACGATCACATCGCTCGGTTCGATGTCCCGACCGTGCATCGTGGAGACGCGAGCGATCGCGATCCGGGTGATCTCGTGCCGATCGCGCGAGTCGGTGCCGAAGCCGCCGACGGGGAAGTATCGGTTCAGATGGCCCCGCTCGAGCTTGATGCGGGCGCTCCCCTCCAGCCCGCCGCTCACGATGCCGAGCACGACGCCGAGGTCCATCAGCCGGTCGAGCGTCTCCAGCACGCCGGCGAGGACGCGGTAGCCATCCGAGACCTCGACCTCGTGCTGGAGCCGGTACACGTACCAGGCGAACAGCCGCGCGAGCTCGTGATCCGACGGAGGCCGGCCCAGCTCAGCCTGAAACGTTCGCATCGCGACGTCGGGGTCGGTCATCCCCGCCGACGAAGACCTCGCGATGTCGGCCGGCACGCCGTGCACGCGCTCGAACGCCCAACGCCAGCTGCGGGTGCCAGCGCCGCCCGTGTCGATCAGGGTCCCATCGATGTCGAACAGGACCGCCTTGATCGTCCGTGCGCTCGTCATCGCTCGCCCGATCGTATGCCTGGGCGGTTTGCCGTTCCCTCGTCCCGACCCTAACGTCGCGCCATGGCGGAGGCACACGCTCAGCGGAACCTGATCCTGATCCTGGCTCGCGACCTCGCGTCCCGGCTGGCGACGCCGGTGTTCGTCGTGGATCATCAGGGAACCCTCGTCTACTTCAACGAGGCTGCCGAGCCCGTCTTGGGCGGGACCTACGCCGAAACGGGAGAGCTCCGAGCGGGCGAGTGGGCGACGGAGTGGTCGCCCACCGACGACGACGGGAGCCCGATCCCACTCGAGGATCTGCCGCTCGGGGTGGCGTTCCGTGAAGGACGCGCCTCGCATCTCCCGATCCGGATCGTCGGCGGCGACGGCGTGGCTCGCGCGATCGAGGTGACCGCCTTCCCGCTGCTCATCCGCGAGGGCGAGATCGTCGGAGCGATCGCCGTGTTCTGGGAACGACCCGCGGACGGGACGGCCGCTCGGTGAAGATCACCATCTGGGGATGCCGAGGCTCACTCGCGTCGCCGGGACCCGACACCGTTCGCTTCGGCGGACAGACCTCGTGCGTGGCGGTCCATCTCAGCGACGGGTCGCTCCTGATCCTCGACGCCGGTACCGGGATCCGGCCGCTCGGCATGGCGTTGGGACGCGACCATCCGCGACGGATCGACGTCTTCATCACGCACCTGCACACCGACCACATCGAGGGTCTCCGCTTCTTCGATCCGATCTGGGATCCGTCCGTCGAGCTCAACGTGTGGGGACCGCCGTCGCCGATCCGCGAGCTGCGGACCCGGATCGCTCCGTACTTCGCCCCACCGTTCTTCCCCGTCCATCTCCGAAGCATCCCGTCCCACCCCGAGTTCCGGGACACGCCGACGACGACGTGGCGGATCGGTTCGGCCGCGGTCACCGCACACCTCATCAAGCATCCAGGGCCGACCGTTGGCTACCGGATCGAGGAGAACGGCGCCGCGCTCGCGTACCTCCCCGATCACGAGCCCGCGCTCGGCTCGGACCTCTCGACCGTAGAGACCGAGTGGATCTCCGGCTTCGCGCTGGCCGAAGGAGCGACGGTGCTCCTGCACGACGCGCAGTACACGGAAGCGGAGTACGACGAGCGCGTCGGCTGGGGACACTCGAGCACCGAGGACGTGCTGACCTTCGCGCGACGGGCCGGCGCTCGGCAGCTCGTGCTGTTCCACCACGATCCGCTCCACTCGGACGAGCAGTTGGAGGGCGTGCTCGGTCGGGCGAGGGAACTCGGTGACTCGAGGCCGGGCCGGATCGAGCTCGCTCGCGAAGGGATGTCCTTCGAGCTCTGAGCTACGCGCCGGTCGCGACCGGCGCGGGAGGGGGCGTCGGCGGGATCGTTTCCTCGGCGGGGACCCCCCTCGACGCGACCCACAGCACGCCGAGCCCGAAGATCGAGACGAGCGCCCACACGAGCCCACCCAGGATGGGGACCAGCGCGAGCACACGCACGACGCCCCACCCGAGGAGGAACGCGAGGAAGCGAGACGTCGGCGGCTTCACCACCCGCCGTCCGATCGCGTGTGCGCCGGCGACGTAGCCGGTCGTGTACAGGAGCGCCAGCGCGAGCAAGAGGAACAGACCCAACGGGATCGCGATCACCACCACGAGGAACAGCACCGCGACGAGCGGCAGCAGGAAGAACACCGCCACCCCGAGCCCGATCGATCTCCCCATCCGCTGCCGGGACGTCCGGTCGATCGCGCCGTCGAGACCGGGCGCGATGAGCAGGAGGAGCAACCCGAGGACGAGCGTGGAGACCGAATAGCCGATCCACCAGACGAAGCGGCTCGCGAACCCGATGTCCCCGGCGTCGAATCGGGTCGCGACACGCTGCCGCTGTCCCGTGATCGTGGCACCTTGCTCGACGGTCGGCGTGTCGGTCGTGACGAGGTCGCCGCCGATCTGCGCGCTCGAGCGAACCGTCACCGCCCCGTTGAACACGACGACGTCACCGATGACGCGACCCGAGATGTCGGCCCTTCCGTCGAACACGACGACCGACCCGGTGACCGTTCCGGCGATCGCCGCCGGTCCGTGGAAGATCAGCGCGGTGTCAACGGTCTCACCCTCGGGCACGATGAGCTCACCGCTCAGCACGATCTGATCGCGGGACGAGTCGTCCGTCGTGGTTCCTTGGGCCGTCGCCGGCACGGCGAGAAACACCAGGATCGCGAACGTCGCGAGGAACAACCAGACGAGCCGACGGATCCGAACCGGCACCGATCCCCCCCCTCTTGGTGCTCGTCCAGCCTAGGACGTCCGGGTTGCGAACGCAAAAACCAGGCTCGTCTGTCTCCACGCTCACCTCCGACCGATGGGAGGAGGACGAACCTCGACGGTCGGCACCGAGCCGTCGGTCAGACCGACCATATCGAGGACCGCATACACCTGCTTCGAGGTCTGGATCACGACGTGCTTCCCGGCCAAGACGCGGATCGCTCCCATCAGCGCCGCAACGCCCGCCGAAGCCAGGAACGTGACGCGTGAGAGGTCGATCAGGAACCCATCGCCCGTCGCTTGCGTCGAGGCGTCGAGGAGCTGGTCCGTGAACGACCCGGCCGCGTCGAGATCGATCTCACCGCGCACGGCGACGCCGTTCGGTGTTCGGTCGAGCGCCCACTTGCTCAATGTGGATCGGGTGTACACCCGCGATCTCGCGTGGCGCAAGCGGTCGGGAATCTCGTCATCGCGCATCCGTTCTCCGGCCGCTCGCACCACGTAGATCGCCGGGAGGAGCGGGACGGCCATAGCCGCCCGCCCCTCCTCCTCGGTCAGAGGCTCCAGTTCGCGATCTTCGACTGAACCTTTCCGGGGATCCCGTCCAGGAGAGCGCTGCCGGATGACAGCAGGTTGAACGGCACCGCTCCACTCTTCGCCTTCTTGTTGCTCCCGTGCATCTGCGCGAAGAACAACAGGTACCGCGACGAGTGAGCCTTCACCTTGACGTGGAACGTCAAGACCGAACAATCGTTGGCCGCGTTCAGCGATTCATCCAGCGAGCTCGGGGGCACTGGCGCGTGCTTGCCGAAGTACACGAGCGTCATCACCGGGTCGCCCGTGGTCGGACTCCCGTCGTTCGAGATCGTCCAGCGGTCCGCCTTCTGCTGGGTCGTGTCCCCACTACTGGTCGCGACGATCGCCGTGCCTGCGTCCGATCCGAGGTTGGATTCGATCGAAACGTCGACGGTCTTGCCCGTCGCCGTCGGGTTGGCCAGCTTGACGAGTGAACGCATCGACGGACTCTGCTGGAGCGCCTCATCCACTCGGGAGACGGAGAGACCGCTCATCTCGGACGGACCCGTCGCGATCTTCTCGGCCAGCGACAGAGGAGCGTAGCCGTCGTCATCGTCGAAGCCGGAGCCATCCACACCCAGCACGAGGCCGTCGTCGAACGCGTCGCTCCGGTCCGCGAACATGCCGTCGTCAGCCGGCGTGAAGCCCGTCACGACGCACGGTGTGACGGCGACGTCCGGATCCCACTGCGTCGGGCCTGGGCCCGACAGGACGAAGTCACCGATCAGGATCTGCTGCGCCGACGCCGGGGTGATGCCGACGAAGAGCATCGTCAGTGCAGCCAACAAGCCGAGCGCGCCAACGTGCGCGCGAACGTTCCGCATTGGTGGATCCCTCCTTCGGATGTGTGCGGACAAGGGGCCAGCGATGGACCCTAGTCGAGCTCGTACGACGCTTCAAGCATCGACCGGCGTGAGCGTTGCCCGATCGACCAGACCCCGGCGCACCTCCCTAATCGCCGGCGTCGCCCTGCCCTTCGTAGCTCGACCCCGCCGCAACGTTTCCGAGATGCACCCGCGACCGAAGGTTGGTGTTCTCGAGTCGAAGGTCCGCGATCTGCCGTTTCATCGCCTTCCGACGCCCCCAGCTGCCACGGAGGAGACCCGATCCCAGGATCACCAGGACGACGGCGAGCGCGCCGAGGACGGCTGCCCCGAGCACCATCTCCGGCAGCGAGAGTTGGAAGGAACCACCGAAGAGATCGACCGTCTGGTTCGGCGCCGTGGTCAGGTCGTTCTCAACGACGAAGTCAGCCACCAGTCCGGCTGCCGCGAAACCGAGCAGGATGAGGAGCACGCCCATAGCGACCACCTCCCGATTCGACGTCCCCTATGGTAGGGAAGATGGCGCCCAGGCGTCCGCACGCTCGTGTGAGAGCGAAGACTCGGCCGCGAGAGATCCGGCCGTGTCGAGGCCGATCTCCCTGGGTCCCTTACGTGGCCGGTCGACGAGCCCGGACGTCGAATCCGAGCCTTCCGAGCACCGCGACGGCACCGGTCTTGCCGCCCTCGAAATCACCGGAGCCGAGGCGCTCGCCGGTCGCGAATTCGTAGGCGGTGCCCAGGATCGCTTTCGGCGGGTACTCCCGCTCGTCCCAGACCAGATCGTAGGTCGTGGTCGGGGCGAACCCATGCTTCGAGAAGAACGCTCCAGACCCGAGCCGGTCGTATTCCTTCATCGCGCGCTCCACATCGGCCTGGGTCACTTTGTCCCACGAGTCGAACGAGTCATCGAGCCTCCCAAGGTCTGATGGATCGCCCCGCCAGTTGGCAGGCTAGCGGACGCGCCCACCAACGAGGTGGGCTGAGGAGACCGCACGTGCTCGTGGTGCCCCCGGGAGGAATCGAACCTCCGACACACGGTTTAGGAAACCGCTGCTCTTCTCCACTGAGCTACGAGGGCCGAGGGCGTACGAGGGCCGTGTCTCGAAGTCTAGACACGCGCCCAGGTGCGCCTCCATCCGATGGGGGGTATGGTCGTGGAGGGTCTGGCGTAAGGGCATCTCATCGCGTCGATCCGTTGCGGGCAGTGTGTGCGGCTCGGGGAGGGGCTGGACGATGGGCGAGCCCAGACGATGGCGGGTCCTTTCCACGATCACGGTGACGTTCGTGCTTGTCGTTCCTCAGGCGGCTCAGGCTGAGACCGGTGCCGGCCCCTATCTGACCTTGCTCTTCAGCCGATCCGCCGTCACCGCCTCTTCCAACTGCGTCGCGGACGACACCGGCGTCGCCCGGCTCGATACGGTCGTCGCGCCGGCTCTCTCCTCGCTCGGCCTGCACCCGACGGGCTCGATCGAGACGGGGGTCACGAAACAGGACTCCCTGTGGTGCGGGCACTACAAGGAGACGCAGTTCGCCTCGTGGAGCGTGGCCCAACAGTTGGCGAGCCAATACGGCTGGTCGTTCGTTTCCCACACCGCGACCTACCCCTACAAGGAATCGATGTGGTCCGCGCTGTCACCTCAAGGCATCTACGACGAGACGTGCGGATCGGCGAACCAGATCACGGCGCACGGGCTGCCGGGGGCGAACGGGTCGATGGCGTGGCCGAACGGGTACGTCTACGACCCTGCGACGAGCGACGTGCAGGCGTGCTTCGACTTCAGCCGAACGCTCGGGGACGGGATCGCGGATCAAGCGACGGCAACCGTTCCTCCGTACGACCAGCCGGCGCGCGGTCTGCAAGGCGGCGCCTGCAACGACACGAGCGCAGCCTGCTACTCGTACACGTTCACGCACGCGCCCCTCCGGTATCGATCGCCGATATCGATCTCACAGATGATCGCGTCGGCGCAGTCCTCGCAGTGGATCACCCTCCAGACCTACCTCCTGGTGACGGGGTCTCGAGCCGGGCTCTGGGACTGCACGAGCCCCGATTGGCGCCAGCACTGGACGTACGACACCGAGCGCTACTGCTGGAACGATTACCTCTCGATCGTCTCGTCGATCCCCGCCGGCGTCACCGTCACCGATCCGGCGAGCGTCGGGGCGGCCTGGGGTCGGGTCGCTCCAGGTCATCTGCCGATCGCCTCGGTCACGCTGAGCCCTGCGGCCACGACGATCCAACCGGGGACGGCCCAGACGTACACGGCTGCGGGCTACGACTCGCTCGGCCACGACCTCGGTGACGTCACCGACCGGACGGCGTTCACCGTGGACGATCCCGGCTCGTGCGCGGCCAACTCGTGCGGGGCGGATGCCCCGGGCACGTACACGGTGACCGGGATCGTCGACGGGGTGAGCGGAACCGCCGAGCTCACGGTCGCCGGTCCGCCTCCGGCTTCGATCGTGGTCAGCCCGGCGACGTCCACGATCGGCACCGGGGCGACCCAGACCTACACGGCGGAGGGCTACGACGACCTGGGCAACGACCTCGGCGACGTGACCGAACAGACGGTCTTCACGATCGACGGAGGCGGGAGCTGCACCGGCAACGCGTGCGGGGCGACCCAGCCCGGGACGTACACGGTCACCGGCACGGACGGGTCGACGAGCGCAACCGCTCAGCTCACGGTCGTGGCCACCGTTGGGATCACATCCTTCTCCCCTGCGAGCGGCACGGTGGCGACGACCGTGACGATCTCGGGCAGCGGGTTCTCCGGAGCGTCGGGCGTGACCTTCGCTGGAACGAGCGCCTCCTTCACGGTCGGCTCCTCGACGCAGATCACCGCGACCGTCCCGAGCGGAGCGACCTCCGGTCCGATCTCCGTCACGACCCCGGACGGCTCGGCCACCAGCGCGAGCTCGTTCGCCGTGGTCCCGGCGATCAGCGGCTTCACCCCGACGGGTGGGACCGTGGGAACCGTGGTGACGATCAACGGGAGCGGGTTCACCGGAACGACGGGGGTGCGGTTCAACGGGACGCCGGCGGCGTTCACGGTGGTCTCGTACGGCCGGATCACCGCCTCGGTGCCCGCGGACGCCGTCACCGGGAAGATCACCGTCGTCACGCCGTCCGGCTCGGCGTCAACCGGCGCCAACTTCCAGGTCAAGCCGACGATCGCCGGGTTCACGCCGACGAGCGGGCCGGTCGGCACGGTCGTCACGATCAACGGGAGCGGGTTCGCGGGCGTCACCGCCGTGAAGTTCCAACCGACCACCGCGTCCTTCACGATCGTGTCCGGGACCCAGCTCCGCGCCACGGTGCCTCCGGGCGCGATGACCGGTGCCATCACCGTGTCGACCCAGGGTGGCACGGCCAAGACCGGCACCAAGTTCCGGGTGACACGTTGACCGCGCCCGTGAAGAAGGTCCGGGCCTTCATACCCGCGATCGCGCTCGCGATCGGGCTGGTGGGCGTCATCGCGGCACCATCGGCAGCCGCGACCGCCGACGTCGTCGACGGGCTCGGCACGGGCGGTGGCCGCGTGCAGGCCCGGATCGCATCGGACACGGCCGCGATCGTGAGGAGCAGCGTCCCCTGGGTCTTCTACGGCGCGAACCCGGAGTCCGGCTACCGGCTCCGCGCGGCCCGGCTCGGTTCGCCGCCGACGTATCGAATGCTCGACGGCGCCGGTGGGCCGGACGGGCGGACGACCCACTCCGTGGGGACCGACGTGTCCGCGGTCTCCTTCGGGACCGCGGTGCACGTCTTCTACCGCGACGAGACGAGCGCGTCGCTGCGCCACGCGGGGCGCAGCGACGGGGCCAGGTCGTTCCAGACGCTCGATGGCAACTCGACCGTCGACGG
>JBKOUM010000187.1:0-6136 GCA_046723385.1 Actinomycetota bacterium | reverse complement strand
GGATCGACGACGGGTGCACGGTCGTCGTGACGAACGGGGCGAGATCCGACTCGACGAAGCGTCCTCGCTCCTTGGTCACGCGGAAGGACCGGCCGAGCAGCGACTGCGCCGCCGTTGCGCCCAGGCACACGAGCACGGTGGGTCGGACCTGTTCGATCTCGGCGTCCAGCCACGGCCGGCACGCAAGCTGCTCGCGGAGGTCGGGCTTCTTGTGGATCCGCCGCTTGCCACGCGGGGCCGGCGTCCACTTGAAGTGCTTCACGATGTTCGTGATGTAGGCGTCGTCGCGCGAGATCCCGGCCGCCTCCAGCCCGCGGTCGAGCACGCCGCCCGCGGGACCGACGAACGGGTGCCCTTCGATGTCCTCTCGGTCGCCGGGCTGCTCGCCGACGAACATCACGCGTGCCCGCTTGGTGCCTTCGCCGAAGACGGCCTGCGTGGCGTTCCGGTACAGGCCGCACCCTTCGCAGCTCTGGACGGCCTCGCCGAGCGATCGGAGCGAGCGAGCTTTCGGGAGGAACGGCTCGGCCGAGTTCTCGGTCATGCAGACCAACTACCCGGCCGAGAGGCGCCCCGAACGGCGTCTTGACGGATGTCGGCGAGAAGCGTCAGACTCGAACATACGTTCGACTCGGAAGCAGGCATCCTCCCTCATGTCCTTCGTGCATCTCGACGTCCGTTCCTTCTTCTCCTTGAAGGAAGGGGCGTTCGCGCCCGAGCAGCTGGCCGAGCAAGCGGCCGGGCTGGGGATGCCCGCGGTCGCGATGACCGATCGCGACGGGCTCTACGGCGCGGCGAGGTTCGTCGCTGCGTGCGAACGGGTGGGCGTCCGGCCGATCCTCGGCGCGTCGCTCACCGTGCGCGCGCCCGCTCCGCCGCCTCGTGATGCATCGGTGGTCCTGTTGGCGCAGGACGCCGTCGGCTACGCCAACCTGTGCCGCCTCGTCACGGATGCGCACCTGCTGGGCGAGCGCGCCGATCCGTGGGTCGCGACCGAGCAGATCTGCGCGCACGCGGCGGGGCTGACGGTGCTGCTCGGGCCGCGGTCCCATCCCGGACGGCTCGCCGTCGCCGGCCGTGCCGACGCCGCATCGCGGTCGGCGGCGCCGTTCCGCGAGGCGTTCGGCCGCGAGCGGTGCGTCGTCGCGGTCGAGCATCGCGTCGAGGCCGGCTCCGAAGCCGAGATCCGCGCGATGCTCCGGTTCGCCGACCGGCTCGACGCGACCGCCGCGGCGACGAACCCGGTCCGGTACCTCGTGCCCGACGACGCGTTCCTCGCGGACGCGCTCGAGTGCATGCGCGCGATCGTGCCCGTCGCGTCCAACCACGTGAGCCGGACGAACGCCGAGGGGTACCTCAAGGACACCGGCGCGATGCGGGCGTTGTTCGCAGAACGTCCGGAGCTGTGCGACGCGACCCTTGCGATCGCCGAGCGCTGCACCTACGACCTCGGGCTCAAGCGGACCCACTTCCCGGACTTCCCGATCCCCGACGGACGTCCCGCCGACGCCGTGTTGGTCGATCGCTGCTGGCGCGGGGTGCATGACCGAGGTCTCGAGGAAGACGAACGTCTGCGCGACCGGGTCCATCACGAGCTCTCGATGATCCGGCGGATGGGCTACGCGGCGTTCTTCCTGACGGTCTCGGAGATCGTCGCGGACGTGAAGGCGATGGGCATCATGGCGGCGTGCCGCGGGAGCGCCGCGGGGTCGCTCGTGTGCTACCTCACCGGGATCTCCGACGTCGACGCGCTGCGACACGACCTGTCGTTCGAGCGGTTCATGAACCCGATGCGTGACGAGCTGCCCGACATCGACATCGATGTCGAGTCGGCTCGTCGCGAGGACGTCTACGACATGATCCTGTCCCGGCACGGACAGGAGCGCGCCGCGTGCGTGGCGATGATCGACACGTTCCGGGCGCGTGCGGCCATCCGCGAGGTCGGCAAGGCGCTCGGCCTGCCCGAGGTCGAGATCGGGATAGTCGCCAAGGCCTTCCCCCACATCTCGGCGAGGAACATCCGCGAGGGGCTCGAGCGCCTCCCCGAGCTCCAGGGCATCAACCTGCCGATGCGCCAGCTCGAGCTGCTGTTCCGCGTCGCCGAACGGCTCGACGGTTTCCCTCGCCACATCGCGCTGCATCCGTGCGGGATCGTGCTGTCCTCGCACGACCTCGCCGAACGGGTGCCGCTCGAGCGCAGCGCCAACGGGCACCGGATGGCGCAGGCCGACAAGGACGACGTCGAGCTGCTCGGCTACCTCAAGCTCGACATCCTGGGCGTGCGGATGCTCTCGTCGATGCGCCACGCGCTCGACGAGATCGCCCGCACGACGGAGGAGAAGGTCGATCTCGATCGGATCCCGCTCGACGACGAGCCCACGTTCCGGATGATCCGCGCCTCCGACACGCTCGGCTGCTTCCAGATCGAGTCGCCGGGCCAGCGCGAGCTGTTGCAGAAGCTGCAGCCCGAGCGGTGGGAGGACCTGATCGTCGACATCTCGTTGTTCCGACCCGGTCCCGTGAAGTCCGACATGATCCGCCCGTACCTGTCGCGGCGGATGACGCTCGAGCAGCCCGACTACATCGACCCGGGACTGCGGCCGGCGCTGCAGGAGACGTTCGGCGTGATCGTCTACCACGAGCAGGTGATGCGGACGCTCGCGGCGCTCGCGGGGTACGACCTGACCTACGCCGATCACGTCCGCCGGCACCTGGATCGCGAGGACCTGCTGCCCGGCTTCCGGCGGGACTTCCTGGAACGAGCGACCGCACGAGGGGTCTCTCGGGAGGCCGCCGAGCAGACGTGGGATGCGGTGGCGCAGTTCGCGTCGTTCGGGTTCTGCAAGGCGCACGCGGCGGCGTTCGCGGTTCCGACGTACCGCTCGGCCTGGCTCAAGGCCAACCACCCCGCGCACTTCCTGGCCGGCGTGCTGACGCACGACCCCGGGATGTATCCGCGGCGGCTGATCCTGGACGACGTCCGCCGCCACGGCATCCCGATCCTGCCGCTCGATGTGAACCGGAGCGAACCCGAGTACGTCGTCGAAGAGGTCGGCGACCGGGAGCACCGGTTCGGCATCCGGTTGGCCCTTCAGGACGTGCACGGGATCAGCGACGCCGAGGTCCGGTCGATCCTCGAGGGTCGCGCCGACCGGCCGTTCCGGGACGTGGGCGACTTCCTGCGGCGCACCACCGTCTCCCGGCCGGTCACGCAGGCGCTCGCACACGCCGGCGGCTTCGATGCGCTGGCCGACGAACGGAACCGGCGGGGGCGGCTCTACGACGCGATCACGGTCGAGGCGCCGCGTGCGGGTGACCAGCTCACGTTAGCCGACGCGGCCACACCCACGCACCGGTTCGCCGACTACACCGACTCGGAGGTGGTCCGGGCGGAGCTCGAGGTGCTCGGGCTCGACGTGACCCGGCACCTGGTGAGCTTCTTCGAACCGCTGTTGCGCGACCTCGGCGTGACCCGGGCGGAGGACCTGCATCGCTGCCGTCAGGACTCGTGGGTGATGGTCGCCGGGGTCAAGATCGCCTCGCAGACGCCGGCGGTCCGGAGCGGCCAACGGATCATCTTCGTGTCGCTCGACGACGCGACCGGTCCGATCGAGGTGACGGTGTTCGAGTCGGTCCAGGCGAAGGTCGCGAAGACCGTGTTCCATGCGTACGCGCTCGCGGTGTGGGGTCAGCTGCGTCGCACGGGCGTGAAGGGGATGAGCGTCACGGCCGAAGAGGTCTGGGACCTCACGGAGCTCCACCGGGCACGCGGCGAGGGACGGCTGCGCGAGGCGATGGCCGAGCCGACGGCGTCGCACGCCCCCGCTCGGCGGCTCTGGCACGCGAGCCCCGGGTCCGCAGGCTGATCGGGGCGCCGTCGGTAGCCTTGAGCCAGATGGGGGCTCCGATCGGATCACGTTCCTTCCGGCTCGTCGTCGCGGCGCACGCCGCGTTCAGCCTCGCGTTCTGGGCGGCGTTCGGGACGATGTTCACCGAAGCCGCCTACCGGTTCGACACCGGGCCGGGTCAGATGGCCGTGCTCGGCGCGTCGCTCTCCGTTCCGTTCATCGTCGTCAGCATCGTCCAGGGCCTCGCCGTGGACCGGTGGAGCCCCAAGTGGCTGGGTGTGGGCGGCTACCTGCTCGCCGCCGCCGCGCTCCCGGTTGCGATCCTCGCACCCTCCATCGCGTGGCTCTACGCGGCGACCTTCATCCTCGGGTCGGCGTGGGCGACGATCGAGCCCGCGCGGTCGGCCCTCACGGGTCTGCTCGTTCCCCAGGACGCCCTGGTCCGAGCGAACGCGATCCTCGCGATCGCGTTCCAGGCCGCACTGATCGTCGGGGGGGTCGGCAGCGCGATCCTGATCGACACCGCGGGGGCCGACGTCACGTACACGATCGCGCTCGGTTCCGCGTTGCTCGCGCCCGCGTTCCTCGTGTGGATCCCGGACGTCCGCCAGCGGGGCGAGATCCCGAGCGTGTCGGTCCGCGACCTCCGCGCCGGCGCGGCCACCGCGTGGCGGCATCCGGGGTTGCGCCTGCTGCTCGTCGTGACGTCGGCCGGGTGGATCCTCGTGAACGTCTTCTTCGTGCTGGAGCCGTTGTTCGTCCGTGAGACGCTCGGCGTCGGACCCTCCGTCGTCCTGGTCCTGTGGGGGCTGCACGGCTGCGGGGCGCTGACGGGCGCGCTGATCTCCGCGTCGACCCAACGCGCCGTCGGCCGTGAGACGGCGGTGATCTGCGCCGGGGTCGCGCTGATCGGCGCCGGCATCTTCGTCTACGCGGGGGCGGGGATGCTCGGCGTCGCGATGGTCGCGACGGCCGTCCAGGGCTTCGGGTTCGCGTGGTTCTTCCCGGTGCTCTTCGCCTACATCCAGCGCGTCGTGTCCGAGGACCAGCGGGGCCGGGTCACGAGCCTGTTCGTCGCGACGCAGGAGGCAGTGGGTCTGTTCGGCTCGATCGCGATCTTCATCTTCGGGGACGCCGTGCCGGTGCGGGGCACGATGGTCGTCTGCGGGGCGATCGTCGCGGCGATCGGGCTCGTCGGGTTCCGGCTCGCCTCCGGCGCCGCCGGTCGCGAGCCCGTCATCGTCGTGGACGACGGAACGTGACCCGGCCGGACGAGCCGATCCTGCACGTCGACCTGGACGCGTTCTACGCGAGCGTCGAGGTGCTCAAGGACCCGTCGCTCCGCGGCAAGCCGGTGATCGTCGGCGGGACCGGGTCGCGCGGCGTGGTGACGAGCGCCTCGTACGAGGCTCGGCGCTTCGGGGTCCGCTCGGCGATGCCGTCGGTCCGGGCACGGCGGCTCTGTCCCGACGGCATCTTCATCGCGCCGGACTTCGACGCCTATCGCGTGCACTCGAACCGCTTCCGCGAGGTGCTGCTGTCGTTCACGCCGCTCGTCGAGCCGATCTCGCTCGACGAGGCTTTCTTGGACGTGGGCGGCGCGACCCGGCTGTTCGGGGACCCCCCGGACGTGGCGGCCAAGATCCGCGTCGCCGTCGAAACCGACGTGGGGGTGACGTGTTCGGCGGGCGTGGCCTCGACCAAGTTCGTCGCGAAGCTCGCCTCCGCGCACTGCAAACCCGACGGGCTGCTGCACGTCCCGGCGTCCGGGACGGTCGCGTTCCTCGAGCCGCTCCCGGTCGGGCGCCTCTGGGGCGTGGGGGAGAAGACCGCCGACCTGCTCGAGCGGCTGGCGATCCGGACGATCGGCGACTTGGCGCGGACCCCGGAGCAGGTGCTCGAGCGCCTGCTCGGAGAGGCCGCAGCGCGCCACCTCACCGCGCTGTCGCACGGACGGGACGACCGCGACGTCGTGCCGTACGAGGCGCCCAAGTCCGTGGGGCACGAGGAGACGTTCGACCAGGATCTGGACGACGACGAGCGGATCCTGCGCGAGCTGCTGCATCTGTCCGGTCGCGTCGCTGCGAGGTTGCGCGAGGACGGTTACCGCGCACGGACCGTGTCGCTCAAGGCTCGCCTCGCGAACTTCACCACGCTGACGAGGTCCCGGACCGTTCGAGACCCAACCGACGTTGGCGCGGACCTCTACCACGCGGTCTCGGAGCTGTACCGAGCGCTGCCCGGGAGCGGCCGACGGATCCGCCTGCTGGGCGTGCAGGCGAGCGGGC
>JBKOUM010000088.1:0-3850 GCA_046723385.1 Actinomycetota bacterium | reverse complement strand
GCGGACGGCCGCGTACCGCGCGGGCCGTCCGCCGCTCGACCTGGAGGGGAAGACCGCCGTCGTCGTCGACGACGGCGTGGCCACCGGTGGGACGGCGATCGCGGCGGCGAGGTGGGCGCGTGCGCAGCACGCGCCCACCGTCGTGTTCGCGGCGCCGGTCGGGCCGCCGGACACGGCGGCTCGTCTCGGCCCCGCCTGCGATCGCGTGATCCTCCTCGTCTCGCCGCACGCGTTCGCGGCGGTGGGCGAGTGGTACGACCGGTTCGATCAGGTGACGGACGACGAGGTCCGCGCGGCGCTCGCGGCGGTCGCGTCGTGAGGCGGGTCGAGTTCGTGATCGCGCTCGTGTTCGCGGCCGCGGGGATCCGGTCCGCGATCCACCACGCGCGCCGGCCGTTCGATTCCCGGGATCCGCGGGACCAGCTGCTGTACGCCCTCTACCTGACCGGTCGCGTGGGGATGTGGTTCGCCTTCGCCGGGTTGTTCCTGATCTTCGCGTTCGCCGGAGCCCACGATCCGACGCCGGACCCGGTGACGGGGCGGTTCGTGATCGAGGATGCGTCCGACTACGCGTGGTACGTGATCGTCTTCGCGGTGCTCGGCGCCATGCAGCTGCTGGCGGGCTGGTTCCTGGGGCACCGAGGCGACGGGTCGCCGTCCGACGACGGCGAAGGGCCTACCCGACCGCCTTGATGATGTCCTCGGACAACTGGGTGAACCGCTGGAGGTGTTCCACGCGCTCCGACCTGAGGCGGTCGACGAGCGCGGCGTACTCGTCGTTCCTCCCCTGCCGTTCGTAGAGCCTCCGAGGCTGGAGGAGCTCGGCGTCGTCGAGGTCCGGAACCGAGGTCGCGACGAGGTAGCCGAAGTCGGGATCCTGCTCGAACGCGATCGTCCCTTCCGCGATCCCGCGGACGCACGCCGAGGTGTGCGGGATCTTGACCTTCTTCGAACGGTCGTCGCCGTCGGTGCCACCCACCCGTCCGGTGTTGAGCAGGTACGTCTCGATCGGATGGGTATCGAGCAGCTCCAGCAGGCGGTTGCCCTGGAGGCCGTGGGGGAGCGGGAAGAAGGGATTCGTGCCCGGGACCCGGAGGAACTTGCCTTCCTCGGCCGCCCCGCCGGCCGAGGTCCCGGTCGTCTCGCCGAGCATGAAGTAGGCCGCCGCTTGCACCTGGGAGAGTTTGGCGACCGCGGGGATCAGGTTCTCGTTCCGGTTGAGGATCAGGAGGTAGTCGACCTGGCCCACGTTCCGGGCGTCTTCGTACGCCTTAAGGTCCCGCATCTCGAAGACGGCGCGCCCGTTCTTCGTGTAGTGCTCGTTGAAGAAGTCGATCCTTCCTGAATCGTCCTGGAAGACGTTCTCGAGGTACGTCGTCGGTTTCACGACGGCGCCGTGGATCGAGGGCTCGAAGTCTGGGTCCAGCCCGAAGGTCTTCGCGAAGCATCCGTTCTCCGTGCCGTAGGCATGACCGCCGGGCATCAGCCCGACGAAATCGTCCTGGATCGGGCGGGACCCGTTCTGGGTCGTGAACGTCGTGGTCGTTTTGCCCGTCCCCGACAAACCGATGATCATGAAGACCTTGTCCCCGGCCGCCGTGGGGATCACCTTCAGCCCGGCGTGGAGGGCGAGCCCGCCCTTGCGGTACACGATGTCGTTCCACATCCGGAGCCCGCCCTTCTTCGACTCCCCGAAGTAGTCGGAGTTGAGGACGCGCGTCACGTAGTGATCCAGGTCGACGGCGATGATCCGGTCGTCGGGGTATCCGGGCGCGGTCAGCCCCGGCGTGTACAGCACCTGGACCTCGGGATCGCGGCCGTCGGTGCGCTCGAAATAGAGCTTCTGCTGCATGCCGGCGACGTTCGCGTAGCGCTTCTCCATCACCAGGCGCGCCGCCGTGCGCATCTGGGGGTCGTTGCCGATGAACCCGTCGACCACGACGGTGTCGTGCTCGGCGAGGTACGCATCCTGCCTCGCGGCGATCTCGTCGTACGCCGCCCGCGTCATCGTCTTCCCGCTCGACTCGCGATCGACGACGAACGTGCTCCCCGCGCTCCGCGAGAGCACCTTCGTCTGCACGTTCACGTTGCCGTACTCGGATACGCGCGCTTCCGGCATCGCGTCCGTGAAGGAGCGGAGGTCCTCGGGGGACGGGTTGTCGAACACCTGCGCCACGTGCGCCTCCTCGATGGATGGGTCGCGCCCGGCTCCAACGGCGCCGGGCGCGAAGCGGCCTAGAGTCTATAAGACGTCCCGGAGCGCTTCTCGCGCAGCGCTCCGGCGGGGATGGGGAACAGCCGAGGGAGACATGGACATCAACGAAGATGAGCTCCTCGCCGCGATCCGTCGCGTGCTGTCGAGCGCGGACCCCGGTGTGATCGTCCCCGTCGGCGATGACGCCGCGGTCGTGCACGCCGGCGTCGGGGACCTCGTGCTCACGACCGATGCGCTGGTCGAGGGCACGCACTTCGATCGAGCGACCTCGACCGCGCACGACATCGGGTTCAAGGCGATCGCGGTCAACGTGAGCGACGTCGCGGCGATGGCGGCGTCCCCGCGGTACGCGTTGTGCGCGCTGTCGCTGTCCGAGGACGTCGACGCGGCCTGGACGATGGAGCTCTTCGGCGGGATGCGCGAGGCGTGCGAGGAGTTCGGGGCGATCCTCGTCGGCGGCAACGTCGCGGGGGGCGCCGCCGTGAGCGTCGTCGTCACGCTGACCGGCGAGGTCGCGAGGGGCAGGGCAGTGACTCGCGCGGGCGCCAAGCCCGGCGACGTCGTCACCGTGACCGGCTCGCTCGGCGGGGCCGCGGCCGGCCTGCGCCTGGCGAAGGATGCCCTCCACGGGGGGTGGACCGACGAGATGCGCGACGCGATCAGGCGGCAGCAGCATCCGACGCCGCGGGTCGGGGAGGCGCAGGTGCTCGCGCGGCACGGCGCGACCGCGATGATCGACGTCTCCGACGGGCTCGCGCTCGACCTGGCGCGCGTGTGCGACGCGAGCGGCGTCGGCGCGCGGCTGAACCTGGAGGACGTGCCGGTGCATCCCGCCGCCGCCGAGGGCGAAGCCCTCGGCGGCGGCGAGGACTACGAGCTGCTCGCGACGTTGCCGTCGGCCGTCGCGACCGCGGAGGCGGCGGCCGAGCTGCGTGAGCTCTTCGGCGTCCCGTTGACCGCGATCGGGACGATCGCGGTCAACGGCTTCGAGGCGATCGACGCGGCCGGCCGGAGCCGTCCGCTCGAACGCAGCGGATGGGACCACTTCGCGTGACGAGCTCCGCACGACCACGCGTGCTGTCGATCGCCGGCAGCGACTCCGGCGGTGGCGCCGGCATCCAAGCGGACCTCAAGACGTTCTCCGCGTTCGGCGTCTTCGGCATGACGGCGATCACCGCGGTGACGGTTCAGAACACGGAAGGCGTGCAGAGCGTGGAGACCCTGTCGCCGGCGAACGTGAGCGATCAGATTCGTGCCGTGGCGACGGACATCGGCGTCGACGCGGCGAAGACCGGGATGCTCGCGAACGCCGCCATCGTGGAAGCCGTCGCCACCGCGGTCGCCGACACGCGTATCGATCCGCTCGTCGTCGATCCCGTGTTCGTGTCCAAGCACGGGCACGTGCTCCTGGAGGCAGACGCCGTAGGCGCCCTGCGGGAGCTGATCCTCCCGCTCGCGACGCTCGTGACGCCCAACCTGCCTGAGGCGGCGGGCCTCGCTGGGGTGTCCGTCGAGACGCGCGAGGACATGCGTCGCGCGGCCGATGCGATCCTGGCGTTCGGACCCAGGGCCGTGATGGTCAAGGGCGGCCACCTCGCCGGGGACCGAGCTGCCGATCTCCTCGTGCACCCGGAC
>JBKOUM010000211.1:0-10600 GCA_046723385.1 Actinomycetota bacterium | reverse complement strand
ACCCTAGACTGACCTGCGTGGAGCCGATCCTGCTCGTCCGTTGCGACGCGTTCGAGACGTACGGTGTCGCCCCCTCGGCGCTCGCCGCGGCCGGTGCGACGACCCGGATCTGGGATGCGATCGACCCCGCCGAGGAGCGGCCGAACCTCGCAGAGGTCTCCGGCGTCGTCCTCTTCGGGAGTACCTCGAACGTCGAGCATGCGGACGAGCGGCCGTTCATCAAGGAGGTCGCCGATCTGACGTACGAGGCGGTCGAACGCGGCGTGCCGTTCCTCGGTCTGTGCTTCGGCGCGCAGGTGCTGGCCTGGGCGCTCGGTGCGCGAGTGGTGAAGGCCCCGGTCCGCGAGATCGGCTTCGAGCCGATCCGCACCCTCTCCGCGGGGACGGACGACCGCGTGCTCGGTCACTACGCCGACGGCGACCCGGTCTTCCACTGGCACGAAGACACGTACGACCTCCCGGAGGGCGCGACCCTCCTCGTCGAGGGCGACGGGGTACCCCACCAGGCGTACCGGGTCGGGGGATCGGCGTGGGCGACCCAGTTCCACGCGGAGGTCGACGCCGACGAGGCCCAGATGTGGGTCACCGAAGCGAGCGCCGCGGAGGATCTCGAGGAGACCTGGGGGAAGTCGCCGGCCCGGTTGCGTGAAGAGATCGAGCTCAACATGGCGGGTCACGAGCGCAGAGGTCGGGAGACGTTCCGCCGCTTCGTCGAGGTCGCCCGCGCTCGCACATGACCTACCGGGCCCTCATCGCGCTGGTCGCGTACCACCTCGGCGACGACCGGGTCGCGCGTTGGCCCCGCGGTGGGTACGGCGTGCCGGGGCCGTACATCGACGGCCTCAGACGCGCCGGCGCCCGCACCGCGATCGTCGCGCCCGGAGAGGACGGCGATCCCGAGGAGCTACTCGAACCGTTCGACGGCTTGGTGCTCGTCGGCGGCGGCGACATCGATCCTGCGCGGTACGGGGGGGTCGCCGATCAGGCGCACCTGTACGGCGTGGAGCCCGACCGCGACGAGCTGGAGATGGCGCTGGTCCTGGCCGCGGATCGGCTGCGCATGCCGACCTTGTGCATCTGCCGAGGGTTCCAGGTGATGAACGTCGCCTTCGGCGGGACGCTTCACCCTCATCTGCCGGACGTCCCGGGGATGCTCGAGCACGGCGTCCCGGTCCTCGACACGGAGTCGCTCCACGACGTCGAGGTCGGTCACCTGAGCCGGCTCTTCGCGACGACGAAGTCCTCGACCTTGGCGTCGTCCTCGCACCACCACCAGGGCGTGGACCGGGTGGGCGACGGACTGATCGTCTCGGGTCGCACGTCCGACGGGCTGGTCGAGGCGATCGAGCTCGACCGGCCCCTCGACGAGAACGAGACCTGGATGGTCGGCGTCCAGTGGCATCCCGAGGACACGGCGGCCGACGATCCGTCGCAGCAGGCCTTGTTCGACGCCGTCGTACAGCTCGCGAGGTTGCGGGGCACCCGAGCGAAGCCCGGCGAACGCGAGGGCCGCAGCCGCGCGTACTCGATCGCGGACGCGGATCCCGCGTGGCCCGGCCTCTTCGAGGACGAGGCCGCGCGGATCCGCGACGCGCTCGGCGGGCGCGCCGTGCGCATCGACCACATCGGCTCCACGTCGATCGCGGGCCTGGCGGCCAAGCCGATCGTCGACATCCAGGTCTCGCTGGACTCGCTCGAGCCCCGGGCCGACTACGTACCGGCCCTCACCGGCCTCGGGTACCGGCACGCCGGCGATCCGTTCAACCCGGATCACGAGTACTTCAGCCGCGACCTGGGGAGCGGCCGAGCCTTCCAGATCCACGTGTGCCGGACGGGCTCCGGCTGGGAGCGGCGCCACCTGGCGTTCCGCGACCACCTCCGAGAGCATCCGGATGAGGCGGCTGCCTACGAGCGGCTGAAGCGGCGGCTCGCCCGGGAACACCCGCGCGACATCATGTCCTACGTCGACGGGAAGACCGGCTTCATCTCCGCCGTCGAGGCGGTGGCTCTCGGGGAGCCGGCGGCGACCATGAACCGACGGCCGGGTCCGCAGAGCCGGTCCGCGAAAAAGGACTAGTCAGGTCGGTCCCGGCCGGGGATAATCGCCGCGAGCATGGAGCCTGGTACCGAACGGATCGCGGCTCCGAAGCACGGGAGGGGAGCAGATCTCCGGCCGAACGCCTCCGGGAGCGCATGATCTCCGGCGCAAGCCGACCAAGGCAGGTGGTCGCCGCTGACTGAGGTCCGGGTCGTCCACGCGCGCGGCGACGGCTTCGCCCGCGGGATGCACATCGGCGGCGAGCTCCAGGACCTGATCCAGAGCTCGATCGGCTTCTACCACCGATACCTCGATCGTCGCGGGGTTTCCTCGGAACAGCTCCAGGACCTGCTCACCCCGTACCTGGTCGCCGCCGAGACCGCGTTCCCCGACAACATGAACGTCCTCAAGGGGATGTCCGTCTCCGCGCTCGTCCCGGTCATGGAGCTCTTCGCGATCAACGCGTTCGAGGAGCTGGAACCGCTCTTGGAGTCCCCCGAAGGCGAGCTGCTGTTCCTCCAGAAGAAGGAGGGCTATACCGCGAAGCCGCCACCGACCGAGCACTGCTCGAGCCTCTCCGTCCTGACGGCGGACGGGAACACGCTGGTCGCGCACAACGAGCACTGGCTCGCCGGCGACGCCGGCAACGTCGCGGTCGTGATCGATCACCCGTCGGACGGGCGGACGGCGGTCGCGAGCCCCACGGTGGTCTGCTGCCTGCCCGCCGTCGGGATGAACGGCCATGGCGGCGCCCAGGGGATCGGATCGCTCACCGCATCCGACGACGGCGTCGGGATCCCACGCGTGCTGGTCTCGAGGAGCTCGCTCGAAGCCAGGGATCGGCGCGACGCGATCTCTCGAGCGGCGCTGCAGGAGCGCGCCGGCGGGTACGGCCACGTCTACGGGTTCGCCGACGGCGACTGTTTCATCGTCGAGACATCCGGCCGTGATCACCGGGTGCTGGATGGGCCCTCGGCGCACACGAACCACTACCAGAGCGACCTCTCCGAGCTCGCACCCGCACCGTCGGAGGGGTCCCGGGCCCGCCTCGCGCGCCTCCAGGAGCTCCTCGATGAGCGCAGGCCGGCCGGGCCCGAGGCCGTGATGGAGATCATGCGCGACCATGGATCCTCGCCGCAGGCGATCTGCCTCCATCCGGATCCCGATGAGGGCGACGAGGCATCGGCGTGCATGTTCTCGATGGTCGCCGACCTGGGTGCGCGCCGGATGTGGGTGGCCGTGGGCAACCCGTGCGAGCACGACTACGACGAGATCGACGTCACGGAGCTCGCGTCCTGATGGTGCAGGTCGCCGCGAGCCGCTTCGGTGCCCCGCTCCCCGACGGCGGCACGATCGGTGTGTGCGCTCCCTCGGGGCCCTACTACAACGCCTCGGACGTCTACCGCCCCACGGAGTGGTGGGAGTCGAAGGGCTACCGGGTGCGGCTCCTCGACGGCGTGTGGTCCAAGGACGACTACGAGGCCGGGCCGGCCGAGAAGCGCGCCGAGGACCTCCACACCCTGTTCACGGATCCGGAGGTGGATGTGATCCAGGTGCTCTGGGGCGGGACCGGCGCGATCCGCGTCCTCCCGCATCTGGACTTCGACCTGATCGCCGCGAACCCGAAGGCGTTGATGGGGTACTCCGACATCACGAACCTCCACGTCGCCATCAGGCAGGAGGGCGGTCTCGCCACCCTCCACGGGCCCGGGCTCGGGTCGATGGGCTATCCGGAGCGGACGGACTTCACGTGGGAGTCGGCCCGTGAAGGGTTCGTGACCGGAGCGACGGGGCTCGTTCCGCACGACCCCGACGACCCGTACCGCCGGACGATCGTCGGCGGTCGCGCGACCGGTCCGATCGTCGGGGGGAACCTGTTCACGTTCGTCCACCTGATGGGGACGCCGTGGGAGCCGGTCTTCGACAGCTCGATCCTGTTCTTCGAGGAGGTCAACGAGCCTGCCTACGTGATCGAGATCCACCTGGACCAGCTCAAGCTGGCGGGCAAGCTGGACGGCGTGGTCGGGGTCGTCGTCGGAGAGCTCAAGGACTGCGACTGGAGCGAGAAGCGCCCGGAGGCGCCGCGCAACCGGTCGATCGAGGACGTGCTGGAACGCTGCCTGGCGCCCCTGGGCGTGCCGGTGTTATACAGGCTGCCACTGGGTCACGGGAAGCATCTCGCGACCATCCCGCTCGGGGTTCAGGCAACCCTGGACGCGGAGGCCCGGACGCTGACGATCGACGAACCCGGCGTGCGGGCTCATTCGTAGCACCAAGGGAAGGAGAGGAAAGCCATGGACGGGAGGAGGCACGTGATGGGTGCAGGTCGTCGTGCGGTGGTGGTGGTGGCCGCGCTCGGGAGTGTCCTGGCGGTGTCGCTCGCCGGCACCGCGCTGGCGCAGAGCTCGAGCCCCTCCGCCGTGTCGTCCGCGAGCAACCAGAAGATCACCTTCATCGAGGGATCGACGAACGACATCAGCACCGTGAACCCGTGGCTCGCGCTCGAAACCCCCGAGTACGAGGTCTTGGCGCTCAACTTCGACATCCTCTTGAACTTCGACAAGGCGAACCTCGCGGCGAGCCCGGGCCTCGCGACCCAGTGGACCCAGTCACCCGACGGGCTCACGTGGACGTTCACGATCCGAAACGATGCGATGTGGCAGGACGGGACCCCGCTCACGGCCAACGACGTCGCCTACACGTACAACACGACGCTCGATTGCCAGCTCGGCAACTCGCTCGACTATCTCGTCCCTGACTTCACGGACAAGATCGAAGCGACGAACGACACCACGCTCGTGTGGACGATGAAGGAGCCGAACACCGCGCCGCTGCGACCGCCGTGGGTCTACATCGTTCCCGAACACCTGTGGAGCGATAAGTCGTGCAGCGAGATCAAGAAGGCTCCATTCTTCGAGGACGGCGAGATGGTCGGGAGCGGCCCGTTCCAGATGACCAGTTGGGTCAAGGGTGAGTCGTGGACGATGACGGCCAACCCGAACTACTGGGGCGGGGCGCCGCACATCGACCAGTTCGTCGTGAAGAAGTACAACAACAACGAGGCGATGATCACGGCGCTCAAGAACGGAGAGGTCGACTACATCGGGAACGACTCGGCGATCCCGGTCGACCTGTTCAACCAGCTTCAGAGCGAAGGCGGGTCGCAGGGGATCACGACACACGTCGGGCCGTTGACACAGTTCGACCAGCTGAGCTTCAACATGTGCGACCCGAACGCGGCCGACGCCGCCCCGTACTGCGCCAAGGAGGGCTCCACCGGCAACCCAGCGCTCCGTGATCCGGACGTGCGGAAGGCGATCGAGATGGCGATCGACCGCAACACGATCGTCAGCCGCGTCTATCAGGGGTACGCCCAGCCGGGGACGACGGTCGTGCCTCCGTTCGCATCGCAGTACCACACCGATCCGACAACCCCGATCGGGTTCGATATCGCCGGGGCCAACGCCCTGCTCGATCAGGCCGGATACGTCGATACGGACGGCGACGACATCCGGAACGACAAGGCGAACGGCGGCGAGAACCTCGATTTCCGGTTCATCCTCCGATCGGAGAGCGGTGTCCAACCGCAGCTCGGCAACTACATCTCCGGCTGGCTCAAGCAGATCGGCATCGGGACCAAGACCGAGATCCTGACGGACAGCAAGCTGGTTACCGCGTGGTACGCGAACGACTACGACCTCTACATCTGGGGGTGGGCGCCGGACCCCGACCCGGACTTCATCCTGTCGACGTTCACCTCTGGTCAGTGTGGGAGCTGGAGCGACACCTGCTACGGGAATCCCGAGTACGACCAGCTCTACAAGGACCAGCAGACGGCGACGAGCCAGCAGGACCGAGTCGCGATCATCCAGCAGATGCAGGACATCGTCTACACGGACATCCCCGAGATCGTGCTGACGTACTACAACTCGCTCGAGGCGTACAACAGCGCCAAGTGGCAGGGGCTCGAGGAGAACGTCTCGCCGCAGCCCGAGGGGTTCCTCTGGGGCCAGTACACGCCGTACTCGGCGCTGACGCTGGCGCCGCGTGCATCTGCCCCGACCACGTCGAGCGAGGGGATCCCCGCGATCGCGTGGGTGGGTATCATCGCCGTAGCTGGGATCGTGATCGCCGGGGTGATCGGGTTCTCTCGCCGACGCTCGGCCTCGGACGAGGACCTCGCCTGACGATCAGATAAGGAGAACGAGGCGACAGGGTGGGGACGCAGCGGTACCTCCTGGGCAAAGTGGTCCAGCTCGTCATCACCCTGTTCGCCGTCGTCACGTTCACCTTCTTCCTGTTCCACGTGTTCATGCCGGGCGACCCCGTACAGGTCTTCCTCAAGCAAGCCGGGGCCAAGTACACGCCCGCGCAGATCGAGGAGCTGAAGCATCGGTACGGTCTGGACCAGCCGGTCTTCCCCAACCAGTACGTCCAGTACCTGAAAGACACCGCCACGCTCAACATGGGGTATTCGACGTTCAAGTACCCGGGTGAGTCGGTCACCCACATCTACTGGTCGAAGATGGGGAAGTCGGTGATCCTCATCGCGACCAGCACGATCGCTTCGATCATCATCGGCGTCCTGATGGGCATCTACGGGGGGTGGCGGCGAGGTGGCCGCGTCGACAACAGTTCGATGGTGGGGTCGCTGGTCCTGTACGCGATGCCCGAGTTCGTTTTGGGCATGATCCTCCTGCTGATCTTCGGGAAGTGGTTGGGGTGGTTCCCCGCTGGCGGCTTCGAAACGATCCCGCAGACCAACACCGGGCTCGACCGCGTGTCGGACATCGCCAACCACATGGTCCTTCCCTGGTTGACGCTGATGCTCGCGTACCTCGGGGAGTTCTACCTGCTGATGCGGAGCTCGCTGCTCGACGTGCTGGGGGAGGAGTACATCACGCTGGCCCGCGCCAAGGGTGTCCGCGAGAAGTACGTCCTGAGACGGCATGCGGTCCGCAACGCCCTGCTCCCGACCGTCACGCTGATCGCGCTCTCGTTCGGGTTCATCCTGGGCGGGGTCATCACGGTCGAGATCGTCTTCTCCTACCCAGGAGTGGGATACCTCGCCTACGAGGCCCTGCAGAACCGGGACTTCCCGATCCTGCAGGCGACGTTCCTGTTCGCGGCGATCGGCGTGCTGGTCGCGAACCTGATCGCCGATCTGACCTATGCGTATCTCGACCCACGGGTGCGGAGGGCCTGACGTGTGAAGACCGAAACCGTCGTCCCGCCGCTCGTCGAGGCCCCGCCTCCGGTCCTGAAGCGGTTGTCGCCGCGTCGGATCCGATGGGCGCGGCGACGCCGCGCGCTCGCCAGATTCTGGGCGCAGTTCCGGAAGAACAAGATGGGACTCGCGGGGCTCGCGATCCTCCTGTTCTTCGTCGGGATGGCGATCTTCTCGATCTTCGCCGACCCGGCGCGGCTCAACCCCACGATCACCACGAGCGGTCCCACGCTTGCCAACCCGTCGTGGGCGTACCCGCTCGGCACCAACCGCGACGGGATCTCCGTCCTCTCGCTGGTGGTCGAGGGGTCGCGAACGTCACTGTTCGTCGGACTCGTGGCGTCGCTGATCTCGATGCTCTTGGGTAGCGCGATCGGGATCTGGGCCGGCTACAAGTCGGGGATCCACGACACGGTCCTGATGCGGGTGACCGACGCATTCCTGGTGATCCCCTGGCTCGCACTCGCGATCGTCCTCGCAGCCGTCTTCGGCCAGAACCTGTGGGTGATCATCTTCATCATCGGTCTGACGTCGTGGGCAGGGACGTCTCGGCTCGTCCGAGCGCAGGTGTTGTCCGTCAAGGAACGCACCTACATCGAGCGATCGCGCGCCCTCGGCGGGAGCGACTGGCACGTCGTGACTCGCCACGTCCTCCCGAACGTCATGCCCGTCATCTTCGCCAACACGATCCTCACGATCGCGATCGCGATCCTTTCCGAGTCGGCCCTCTCGTTCCTCGGGCTCGGTGACCCGCTCCACGTCACGTGGGGGTCCATCATCGAGGACGCGTTCTCGCACGGGGCGCTCACGCTCGGGAAGTGGTGGTGGCTGCTCGCGCCGAGCGCGTGCATCGTCCTCGTCGTGCTCGGGTTCACGATGGTCGGCTTCGCGATGGACGAGATCGTCAACCCGCGGATCCGCGAGCGGTGAGCGTCCTCTCGGTCCGCGATCTGCGGGTCACGTACTCGACGAAAGGCGGCGACGTCCCCGCGGTCCGGGGCGTGACGTTCGACATCGAGAAGGGCGAGGTCCTGGGCCTCGCCGGCGAGTCGGGGTGCGGGAAATCCACGATCGCCGGCGCGATCCTCCGCCTCCACTCCGAGCAGACCAAGATCGAGGGCGACATCGTCCTGGACGGGAAGGACATCCTGGATCTCTCGCCCGGGAAGCTCCGTGCGGCGCGCTGGACCGGCGCATCCATCGTGTTCCAGGGCGCCCTGCACGCCCTGAACCCCGTCCAGAAGGTCGGCGATCAGATCGTGGAGGCGATCACCGTCCACCGGATGGCGGCCCAGAAGGAGGCGTACGTCCGGGCCGGTGCGTTGCTCGAACAGGTCGGGCTGCCCCCGCGACGGATCGACGACTACCCGCACGAGCTGTCGGGCGGACAGAAGCAGCGCGTGATGATCGCCATGGCGCTCGCGTGCAGCCCCTCTCTGATCATCGCCGACGAGCCGACGACCGCGCTCGACGTGATGGTCCAGGCGCAGGTCCTGAAGCTGCTGCGCTCCCTCCAGCACGACCTGGGCCTCGCGATGCTGTTCATCACGCACGACCTGTCGGTGTTGGTCGAGGTGTCCGACCGCCTCGCGATCATGTACGCGGGCAAGATCGTCGAGGAGGGAGCGGCGAACCAGGTCTTCCACACGCCCCTGCATCCCTACACGAAGGCGCTGGCCGCGGCGTTCCCGGAGATCGGCGACGCGCGGTTCCGCAGGCACCCCTCCGGGCTCGGGGGAGACCCACCGGACCCCCAGCACATCCCGAGCGGGTGTCCCTTCCATCCACGCTGCGCGGAGGTCACTGCGGTCTGCCCTGAGCTCGTTCCGGAGCTCTGGGAGGCGGGGGCTGAGCGCCGGGCGGCGTGCGTGCACGCGGCCGGCGCGCCGGCCCTGGAAGGGGTACGGCCGTGAGCGAGACCCTCCCGGTGGAGCCGGCCCTCCAGGTCGGCACGCCGGTGATCGAGGTCGAGCACCTCGAGGTGAACTTCAAGGGCCGCGTCGGCCTCGTCGCCGGCCTGATGGGCCGCAAGAGCGTCGACGCCAAGGCGGTCGACGACGTGGGCCTCACGTTGCACGAAGGCGAGGTCCTCGCGTTGGCCGGCGAGTCCGGGTGCGGCAAGACGACGACCGCCCGAGCGATCATGGGGCTGATCACCCCCCAGAAGGGCACGATCCGCTTCAAGGGCAAGGCCCTGCCCCGGTCGATCACCGGTCTCCGCCCGTACCGCCGGCAGGTGCAGATGGTCTTCCAGGACCCGACCGCGGCGCTCAACCCGCGCCAGACGATCTACGAGATCGTGGCCGAGGGCCTCCGGATCCACGGCGTGAACGAGGGTCCCACCGGCGAGTCCGAAGAGGAGCTCGTGGCGCGGGCGCTCTCACGCGCCGGGCTGCGCCCGCCCGAGCGCTTCTACCTCCTGTACCCACACGAGCTGTCGGGCGGTCAGCGGCAGCGCGTCGTGATCGCGGGCGCGCTCGTGCTCGACCCGAGCGTGATCGTCGCCGACGAACCGGTCTCCAACCTGGATGCGTCGGTCCGCGGCGAGATCCTCGCGCTGCTGATGAAACTCCGGGAAGAGCTCCGGATCTCGATCCTGATCGTGACGCACGACCTTGGGCTCGCGTGGACCGTCGCCGATCGCGTGGCGGTGATGTACCTGGGCCGGGTGGTGGAGATCGGGCCAGCCGAGGAAGTCCTCCAGCGGCCCAAACATCCCTACACGAAGGCCCTCCTCAACGTCGTCCCGGAGGCAGGCGGGACCGAGCGGCCGATCCTGCAGGGGGAACCACCGGACCCCACCCGGATCCCGGCCGGCTGCAGGTTCCACCCCAGGTGTCCGGTCGTGGCGAGCGGCAGGGCCGAGGCGCTCGGGATCCTGCCCAAGTGCAACGGCGAAGATCTCATGCTCGCCGAGGCGTCACCTGATCACGAGGTGGCGTGCCACCTGCTGCCGCTCGGCGAAGAACCCTAGCCGAGCCCGGGGCTCAACCCGCCGCCGGCGCGTTCGACGACTCGAACTCCTCCGGCTCGTGGCCCTCGTCGCTGTCGGCCCGATCGGATGGAGCGGAGCGCTTCGACCGGACCGCGCCATCGTCGTGCCCCTCATCGCCCTCATCGCCCTTGAGGACGCCGAGGATGGCCGCCATCTCGGCGTCCCCGACGGGAGCGTCGGGGCGAACGTTGCTCCCTCGGGCCGACGCGAGCAATGACCGCAGGTTGGACTCCGCCATCTCGGCACGCCCCTCGAGCTCGCGGGCCTTCTCCGACGAGGTCCGCGCGCGACGCTCGGCATCGTCCATCCGGGCACGGGCCTCGCGGGTCTCCTCACGGAG
>JBKOUM010000077.1:0-11313 GCA_046723385.1 Actinomycetota bacterium | reverse complement strand
CCACCGCCTCGGTGGCGCGCGGGCCACCCCGGGCCGCACCCGGGCACGGGGGGGGGGGGGGGGCCGCCCCGGGCCCCCCCCCACCCGCCCTCAGGTCAGGCCGGCTGGGCCGCCAGACCGGCGTCCACCCACGGCTGCCACACCGTTGGGTTGGCGTCCATCCACTTCTGCGCGGCCTCCTCGGGATCCGTCTTGTTGTTGATGTCGAGCCCGATCGAGTTCTGATCGTCGTTCGTGTAGCTCATGGCAGAAAGCAACGCGAACGCAGCCGGAGCCCGCGTTTGGAGCTGGTCGTTGAACGCCTTGTAGAGATCGTCCTGCGGGTATGCGCACGCGTACGCGTTCGCATCGTTCAGCGCCGCGTCCTTGCATGCGTCCGTGACCTCGGGCAGCTTGATCATCGTCAGGTCGTACTTCTCTTGCGCCCAGTGCGGCGTCCAGAAGTAGAAGAGGAACGGGTCCTCCTTCTGGTAGGCAGCGTCGAGAGCCGACAGCTCGGCGGCCTCGGACCCCGCGTAGACGACCTTCAGGTTCAAGCCCAGGTTGTCCGCGATCGGCTGGTCGAAGGTCACGTAGCTCGGGTCGCCGTCCAGGAGCTGACCGGCCGATCCGCTCTCCGCGGTCTTGAACAGCTCGGCGTTCGTCTTCAAGCCCTCCCACGTCGCGAGCTCGGGGTGGGCGTCGAGCATGTAGGTCGGGATCCACCAACCGATCTGACCGATCACCCCGAGCTGGCCGCCGTCGACCACCCCGTTCTGGGCGTCGATGTACTTCTTGTAGTCCTTCGCGTGGCCCGACGGCCAGACCTCGAGCGTCGCGTCGATGTCGCCGTTCGACAACGACGGGAACTGCGCGAACTCGTCGATCTCGGTCAGCTCGACGGTGTAGCCGAGCTTCTGCTCCAGCAGAACCTTCGCGAGGTTCGCGTTCGCCTCGGAACCCACCCACGGGTTGACGGCGATCGTGATCGTCGTCCCGCTGTTGTCCGGGACCGCACCTCCGCCCGATGTGGCGGCCGAGCTGGACGATACGTCGCTGCAGGCGACGGCGACGAGCGCGAAGGCGGCGAACATCCCAACGATCAGGCTCGCCCTGTTCAGACGCTTCATCCCTCCCCCTTCCCTTCTTCGGTCGGTGTTTCGGAGACACCCTGTCGTACGGCCGCGGCGCGCCACCGGGACGGGCCGAAGGACCACCCGACGGTGCGCGTCCGAGACGATGCCATGCCGGGACCCTGCCCGAGCGCTTGCGTGATGCGGTCGATCACGATCGCGAGCAGCAGGATGCAGATCCCCGCCACCATCCCGGCACCCGGATCGTGGTTCAGGCCGACGACGACGCGGTATCCCAGCCCGCCGCCACCGACGAGCCCGGCGATGATCACCACGGACAGAACCATCATGATCGTCTGGTTCACGCCGAGCAGGATCGAGGGACGGGCGAGCGGCAGCTGCACCTTGCGAAGCACCTGGTTCCGCGTTGCGCCGAACGCGACGGCAGCCTCGACCGTCTCGCTCGGCACCTGGCGGATCCCCGCGTCGGTCAACCGGATCCCCGGCGGCAACGCGTAGACGAGCGCCGCGATCACCCCGGGGACCCGGCCGACGTGGAACAGCGCGATCACCGGCACGAGATAGACGAACTGCGGGAGGGTCTGCATCACGTCGAGGATCGGCTTGAGGATCCTCTGGACCACGTCGCTCTGGGCTGACCAGATCCCGATCGGGATCGCGAGCGCCACCGCGATGACCACCGCGACGATCACCTGGCTGAGGGTGTCGGTCGCATCGGCCCACATCCCGAGCACGCCGATCGCAGCCAGCAACACGAACGAAAGGATGCCGAGACCCACGCGGCGCGAGACGCGCCAGGCGAGGATCCCGGCGCCGCCGCAGAGCATCCACCACGGAAGGCCATTCAGCAGGTCTCGGATCGGATCGAGGGCGAACCGGATGATGAAGTCGCTCAACGCTCCGGTCGCGTCGCCGATCGTGCGCGTGATCGCGTCGACGACGTCATTCACCGGGCCCGTGATGTCCACCACCCAGCTCGTCGGGAATTCCTGTTGCCGCAGGATCTGGCGGCCGATGCCGATCGCGATCAGCGCCACGACGACGGCGCCGACCCAGACCAACCATCGGGGCAGATCTCGACCGAAGAGGTGAACCGGAGCGCCACGGGTGGCTTGGTCGCGCTTGCTCCACGCGTAGGTCACCCGGTCGAGCACGATCGCGAGGGCGACGATCGCGAGACCACCGGCCAGGGCGGTGCCCACGTCCTGGTTCTGGAGGCCGTCGAGGACCTCACGCCCGAGCCCTTTGAACCCGACAGCGGACGCGATCACGACGATCCCGAGCGCCATCATGATCGTCTGGTTGACCCCGAGCATGATCGAGGGCTTCGCGAACGGAAGCTGGATCTTCCGCAGCAGCTGCCGGCTGGTCGTCCCGAACGAGCGACCGACTTCGAGCGCACCCTCGGGCACGAGCTTGATGCCCAGGCTCGTCAGTCGGATCGACGGTGGGAGCGCGAACAGCACGGTCGCGATCAGGGCCGGAGTTGTGCCGATGCTGAACAGCAGCACGACGGGGACGAGGTACGAGAATGCCGGGATCGTCTGCATCGCGTCCAGCACCGGCCGGATGATGCGTTCCACTGCCGGGTGGCGCCCGGCCCAGATGCCGACGGGGATCCCGATCGCGAGCGAGATCGTGACCGCGAACAGCATCAGCGCCAGGGTCTCGAGGCTCGCCTCCCACAGTCCGAGGACGCCCATCGCGAGGAAACCGACGGCGGCCAGGATCGCCATCTTCCACCCCGCGAGCACGCCGGCGATGACGGATGCGGCGGCGACGACGCCGAGCCACGTCATCCTCGACAGCGCCGTGACCAGGTCGTCGAACACCGCGTTGATGCCGTGCCGCAGCGGGACGAGCACGTCGACGAACAACGGGTTCGTGTTCTGGTTCTCGACGACCCAGTCGTTGAACGCGTTGAAGGGCTTCGCCGAATCGACCGTCAGCGAGCCGGGGAAGCCACCCGAGAACAGGGCGACCCCCAGGAACACGACCAGGACGATCGCCCCGGCGACCACGAGACGTCGGCGCCACGGGGACGCCGGCTCGTGCACGACGGGGACGACGTCCACGCCGATCCGCTCGACCTCGCGAACCGGGACCGCCACCGCGGTCAGGCCTCCATCATCGCTTCGAGAACGGCGGTCCGATCCAGGACCCCGACCTGACGCCCGGACTCCATCACGCGGAGAGGGAGATCGCTCTTCACGACGAGCGGAAGGACGTCCTGGACCACCACGGCGGCGTCGACCTCCCCACCGAACTCGGCGGCGCCGTCGGTCGATCTCATGATCGACCGCGCCGTCAGCACGTGGGCGCGGGGAACGTCGCGCGTGAAGTCCGCGACGTAGTCGTCGATCGGATGCGCGACGACCTCCTCCGGCGTTCCCACCTGCACGAACCGGCCGTCCTTCATGATCGCGATCCGATCGCCGAGCTTCAGCGCCTCGGCCAGGTCGTGCGTGATGAAGATCATCGTCTTCTTCAGGTTGCGTTGGAGCCCGAGCACCTGATCCTGCATGTCCCGGCGGATCAGGGGATCGAGCGCGCTGAACGGTTCGTCGAAGAGGAGGATCTGCGGGTCGTTGGCCAAGGCGCGCGCAAGGCCCACGCGTTGCTGCATCCCGCCGGAGAGCTCGTCCGGGTAGGCGTTCTCCCATCCCTGGAGCCCGACGGCGTCGATGACCTTCTCAGCGGTCGCGGTCCGCTCCTCCTTGTCCCGACCCTGAACCTCGAGCCCGAACGCAACGTTGTCGATGATCCGCCGGTGCGGCAAGAGTCCGAAGTGCTGGAACACCATCGAGATCTTGCGGCGGCGGACCTCTCGAAGGCGCTCGTCGTCGAGGCCCATGATGTCCTCTCCGTCGATCAAGACCTGGCCGGCCGTGGGATCGTGGATCCGGTTGATCATCCGGACGAGGGTTGACTTGCCCGAACCGGACAGCCCCATCACGACGAAGACCTCGCCCGTGCGGACGTCGAAGGAGACATCTCGGACAGCTGCGACGCAACCCGTCTTCTCGAGGAGCCCCCCCCGTGGCAGGTCGGCGTCGGGCGTCCCGACGATGCGATCGGCCTTCGGCCCGTAGATCTTCCAGACGTTCCGACACGAGACCGTCGCCTGCGGCGCGTCGTCCAACAGACCCCCCTCGACGGGATGGAGCCGACCGGAGCGATGCTCTGCCCTGGAGCCGACTGGCGCAAGATAGCGGTTGCAGCCTCGACAACGCCGTGAGGCGCGCGCATCGGACGTGGTGCACACTCACGCCGATGGCCCCGCGGTACGACTTCGTGATCGTGGGCGGGGGTTCCGCCGGCAGCGCATTGGCCAACCGCCTCTCGTCGGACCCGTCCGTCAGCGTGCTCGTGCTGGAAGCCGGCAGACCCGACTACCCCTGGGACGTGTTCATCCATATGCCGGCCGCGCTGACGTTCCCGATCGGGAGCCGCTTCTACGACTGGAAGTACGAGTCCGAACCGGAGCCGCACATGGGTGGCCGCCGCATCTACCACGCCCGGGGGAAGGTGCTGGGGGGCTCGAGCAGCATCAACGGGATGATCTTCCAGCGGGGCAACCCGCTCGACTACGAGCGATGGGCGGCCGAGCCCGGGATGGAGACGTGGGACTACGCGCACTGCCTGCCGTACTTCAAGCGGATGGAGACGTGCCTCGCCGCCGCGCGCGACGACCCGTTCCGCGGTCACGCCGGCCCCCTCGTGCTGGAACGCGGCCCCGCGACGAACCCGCTGTTCGGCGCGTTCTTCGAGGCGGCGCAGCAGGCCGGCTACCGGCTCACGGACGACGTCAACGGTTACCGGCAGGAGGGCTTCGCGCCGTTCGACCGGAACGTCCACGACGGGAGGCGGCTGTCCGCGGCGCGCGCCTACCTTCACCCGGTGATGGGCAGGAAGAACCTCGAGGTCTGGACGCGCGCCTTCGTGTCTCGGATCGTCTTCGACGGCCGGCGCGCGACCGGCGTCGAGGTCGTCCGCGCCCGGAGCGGGGTCCAACGGGTCGACGCCGGCGAGGTGGTGCTCTGCGGCGGTGCGATCAACTCACCGCAGACGCTGCAGCTCTCGGGGGTCGGGAACGCTCGGGATCTGAAGGCGCTCGACATCGAGGTGGTCGCGGACCTGCCCGGCGTCGGCCAGAACCTCCAGGACCACCTGGAGGTCTACGTCCAGCACGCGTGCACGCAACCGGTGTCGGTCGCCCCCTACCTGAAGTGGAGGAACCGCCCGGTGGTCGGGCTGCGGTGGTTGCTGTTCAAGAAGGGACCCGGCGCGACCAACCACTTCGAGGGCGGCGGGTTCGCGCGGAGCAACGACCACGTCGCGTACCCGAACCTGATGTTCCACTTCCTGCCGATCGCGGTGCGGTACGACGGCTCGGCGCCCGCGAGCGATCACGGCTATCAGGTCCACATCGGCCCGATGACGTCCGACGCGCGCGGCTCGATCACGCTGCGGAGCGCCGACCCGCGCGAGCACCCCGCGCTCCGGTTCAACTACCTCTCGACGGAGCAGGATCGGCGGGAATGGGTCGAGGCCATCCGCGTCGCCCGGGGGATCTTGACGCAGCCCGCGTTCGAGCCGTTCGACGGCGGGGAGCTGTCGCCGGGCCGGGCCGTCGACACCGACGAGGAGATCCTGGCGTGGGTCGCGCGCGACGCCGAGACGGCGCTGCACCCATCGTGCACGACGAAGATGGGCGACGCCGCGGACCCGGTGACCGTCGTGGACCCGACGTCGATGCGGGTGCACGGGACCGAAGGGCTCCGGGTCGTGGACGCGTCGGTGTTCCCGTTCATCACGAACGGGAACATCTACGCGCCGGTGATGATGGTCGCGGAGAAGGCCGCCGACCTGATCCTGGGCAACACGCCGGCGCCGCCCGAGCCCACCCTGTTCTACCGGTTCGACGACCGGCGCAACGATGCCTGATCGCGATCAGCTGAGCCCCAGGACGATCAGCCCCGTTGCCGTGAGCGCGACGCCCACGTACTGGTTCGCGACGGGTCGCTCGCCCAGGTAGATCACCGACAGCGCGACCGCGATCAACGGGAACACCGCCGACGCGACGAGCACGATCGTGACCAGGCCGACGGACGCTCCGTACGAATAGCCGATCACGCCGACCAGGTCGGCGAGGCCGACGCCGAGGGCAGCGACGATCCCGGCGCGCGCCGGGAGGCGCGCGCCGAGGGCCCGCCGCTGCACGAGGGCGACGACGGCGATCCCGGCGAGCTGCGCGCACCGGGAGGCCCACAGACCCACGACCCAGCCGAGGTGCCTCGACAGGTAGGCGAGGTAGAACCCGCCGAGGCCGAACCCGATCGCCGACGCGATCGCCCACGGGAGCCCGGGCGGCATCCCGTGCGTCCCCGCCCGGAGCTTGCGGATGTCGGTCGACGTCAGCATCACCCCGATCACGGTGATCACCCCACCGGTCAGCGTCAGCGCGCTCGGGCGTTCGTCCAGGAACACGATCGCGAGCACGACGCCCACGAGCGCGTACGTCGCGCCGATCGGCGAGACGACGGCGACGGGCCCGAGCTCCAGAGCCCGGTAGTGCGTCACGTACGCGCCCGCCGAGAAGACGGCGTTCAAGAACAGAGCGCCCACCAACGTCGCGACCGGGCGCACGCTGTCGCCCGTGAACAGCACGATGACGCTCGCGGCGAGGGCCGTGAACGTCTGCGCGATGATCACGGTCCACAAGCTGCCGATCCGCCTGCCGGTGACCGCGCCGAGGAAGTCCGCGATCCCCCAGCCGAGGGCCGCGACGAGACCTTCGATCACGCGGGAGCCCGAGCCTCGGCGAGGGCGTCGACCGCGATCACGCCGCGATCGCGGACGACGAGCGGGTTGGCCTCGAGCGAGACGAGGCGGTCGCGCAGATCGTGCGCGGCGCGCGCGATCCGCGCGACCGCCACCGCCACGGCTCCCAGATCGTCGCGGTCCGGATCGAGCCCGCACGGAGCGGCGACGGCGTCGACGAACGATCGAGCGTCCTTCGGCCCGAGCGGGGCGGCGACGAACTCCGCGTCCCCGGCTTCGGCGAGCGCCCCGCCCGGCCGGATCGTGACGCAGGCGCCGAAGCGCTCGTCGACCACGGCCCCGACCAGCACCTCTCGCCCGGCGATCATCTCCTGAACGAGCACCTTGGGCGCGCGAGCGCCGGCGTCGCGAGCGGCCACGAGCACGCGCTCGGCTGCGTCTCCAACCGCATCCGGGCCGCGGAGCCCGAGCGCCACCCCCCCGAGCTTCGCCTTGTGCGGGATCTCGGCCGCGACGACTTTGACGGCCACCGGCGAGCCGATCCGCCGAGCCGCGGCGACCGCCTCTGCCGCCGTCCCGACGAGCGCCTCGCGCGGGCGCCGGACGCCGTAGAGCGACAACACCCGGGCGCCGGTCGCCTCGTCCAACGGTCCGGCCGCGCCCCGCAGGAGCCGGAGCGCCCGGGAGCGGTGGGGGTGCGGCCCCACCGTGGGTGTCGCGCGGCCGCGGGCACGTTGGGCGTCGACGAGCGCCCGGATCGCGCCCGCGGCCGCGCGATGACCCTGGAGGAACGGCAGCGCCCTCCATCGCCGGACGAACGCCTTCGCGTCGGCGCCGTACGCGAGCGGCCCCATCGAGACGGACGCGAAGGCGACCCCCGACGAACGCTGGAGCTCGATCGCCCGCGTCAGGACAGGATCCGCCCACGGCGTCTCGCCGTCGAGACGCGGCGGGAACGCGTCGAACGCGACGAGCCCCACGGCAGGGTCGCCGGCGAGCGCGGTCAGGGCCTCGACGAACATGTCGGTCTCCACGGCGGCCTGGCCGGTGACGTCGAGCGGGTTGTTCTGGGAGGCGAACGACGGGAGCGCCTTCCGGAGCGCGCGCGTCGTCGCGGGCGCGAACGCCGGGAGCTGCAGCTCGGCGTGGCCCGCGGCCTCGGCGAACAGCGTGCACGCTCCGCCCGACTGGAACGCGCCGGCGATCCCCTCCGTCCTGACCCGGCGATGGCGGGCGAGCAGCACCGAGGCCTCGAACATCGTGACGGGATCGTCGACCAGGACCGCGCCGCGACCACGGAGCCACGCATCGCGGAGCGCGGTGTCGCCGGCGAGCGCGCCCGTGTGCGCGACGATCGACCGGAGCGCGGCCTCCGTCCTCCCGGCGGGCGCACAGATCAGCACGGGCTTGCGCGCAGCTCGAAGCGCGTCGAGCCCGCGACCGATCCCTTCGACGTCGCGCATCGTCTCGATGTAGGACGCCACGACCTTCGTATGCGGATCCTCGGCCGCCCAGGCGAAGAGGTCGCCCAGGCCGAGGACCGCCTCGTTGCCGACGCCCAGGATCAGCCGGAGCCCGGCGCCGCGGTCCGACGCCAACTGGTTCATCGTCCACGCCACGGTCCCCGACTGCGAGATCACGCTGATCGTCCCGGCGATCGGATCGGCCGGCGGCGTCGTCCCGTACGGGGCGACGCGGTCGACGTAGTTCACGAAGCCCTCAACGTTGGGACCCAGGACCGGAAGCCGCCGGCGCATCGCCGCCTCCCGGAGCCGCTCCTGGAGGGCGCGGCCCTCCTCTCCGGCCTCGGCGAAGCCCGACGACACGACCATCGCGGCCCTCACGCCTCGGTCGGCGCACGCGTCGATCATCCCGACCACGACCCTCGCGGGAACGACGAAGACCACCAGGTCGACCCCCCGCGGCAGGGCGCCGACCGACGGCAGGCACGGACGGCCCCAGACCGACTCGTATTTCGGGTTCACCGGATAGAGCTCGCCGTCGTACCCGAGGTGCAGGAGCGATCGTTCGATCTCCGGCGCCCAGGAATCCTCCGACTCAGAGGCGCCGACGATCGCGATCGACCGCGGCGCGAGCAGCGGCGTCAGGCGCCACGCCGGGCTCATGGAGCGTCACCGCGGAACCTCGCATCTCGCCACGCGATCGCCGCCTTGAGCCCCTCCTCCTGCGTGATCCGCCGGAACTCGTCGCGCGCCGGCAGGTTCGCCGTCTCGATCATCACGTCGAGCTCGGTGTTCGCCGCCATCGCGGCCCGGAACCCCGCGACGTCCCACGCGCGGTTCACGGCGCGCTTGGTCGTCTGCACGACGAACGGTTCGTTCTTCGCGATCTCCTCGGCGAGCTCCATCGTCGCGTCGTCCAGGCGGTCACGCGGCACGACGCGGTTCACCAGACCGATCCGGAGCGCGTGGTCCGCCGAGACGCGGTCCTCGCCGGTGAACAGGAGCTCCTTCGCCGCGCGGACCCCGATCACCCACGGCAGGAACATCGAGACGACGCCGGAGCCGAACCGGACGTCGACGTACCCGAAATACGCGTCGTCGGCCGCCACCGCCAGGTCGCACGCGAGCATCAGGTCCGTTCCTCCGGCCAGGCAATAGGAATGGACCGACGCGATCACCGGTTTCGGGCAGTCCAGGATCTGGAGCATCCGGTCGGTCGCGTGCGCCAGGTCCTCGTGCCAGTGGCGCGCGTCCAGGACGCCGCCTGACGCGTCCTCGTTGAGGTCGTAGCCCGCGCAGAACGCTCGTCCGGCGCCCCGAAGGATCACGACCGAGACTCCGTCGTCGCTGCCCGCCCCCTGGACCGCCGCGGACAGGGCGTCCGTGAGCTCGGCGTTGAGCGCGTTCAGGGCTCCGGGGCGGTTCATCGTGAGACGCCGGACCGAGCCCAGATCCTCCTGCAACAGGACCGCTTCCGCTGCAACGTCCGTCACGATCTTCCCCCCTCGATCCGGCACAGCCCACGAGGGTCGGATGATAGCGGTGACCGTTGGTCGCGGACGCCCGGACCATCTTGGAGGCGCCGCAGCACGTATGAGGTCGGAAGGCATGCCCCACGAACGGACTACGTACAACGGGCGGGGTCCGCCATGGGTTGCATAGCGCGGGCTGGCTATGGTACTCACCGCCCATCGATGTTGAACGACCGGTCAGGGATGGCCCGGCCGGCCTCGACCAGGGGAGGCAGCTGATGCGGCATCCGAAGGACCTGTCCCGACGTGACTTCCTCATCCGGGCCGGAGGCACGACGCTGGCGCTCCCGACCTTGGCCGCGATCCTCGACGCCTGCTCCAAGCCGGGGTCGGTCGAGCCGGGAACCGGCGGCCCTTCGGACATCCCGATCGCCACGCTCCAGAACCCGGTCGAGCTGCCGCTCACTGGAGAGCCGATCTCCGCGAGCACGCCGGAAGAGTCGGGCCCGGTGGTCCTCTACAACTGGGCCGATTACATCTACATGAAGGACGTCCACGACTTCGAGGACAAGTTCGACGTGAAGGTCGAGGTCACCACCTTCAACAACTTGGAGGAGGGGATCGCGAAGGTGGTGGCCGGCCAGATTACCCCGGACGTGTTCGTCCCGACACCGGGGTACCTGCGCCGCCTCGTCGCGAAGGACCTCCTCCAGCCTCTGCAGCACGAGCTGATCCCCAACATGACCAACGTGTGGCCGAGCTACTCCGACCCCGGTCCCTACTACGACCTCAAGTGGAACTACTCGGTCCCGTACACGATCTACGTTTGGGGCGTCGCCTACCGGCGCGACCGGGTCGACGACGCGGACATCGCGGCCCAGGGGTGGGATGCGCTGTGGAACCACGACTACGCGGGCGCGATCAGCCTGTACAACTCGTACGGCGACACGATCGCGATCACGCTCCTTCGCGACGGCAACACGGACGTGAACTCGTGCGATCCCAACGCGATCGAGCAGGCGAAGCAGGAGATCCTCCAGACGATCAACGACAACGACGCCCGACTCACGATCAACGGCGTCTACGCGAAGCTCCCGGCCGGTGACTTCACCGTCGCCGAGGCCTGGTCCGGCGACATCGTCGGCGCGCAGTGGTACCTGCCGAAGGGGACGGGGACCGACGTGCTCGGGTACTGGCGGCCCGAGATGACCCAGGACATGATCGGGAACGACCTGTTGGTCATCCCCGCATCGGCGAAGAACCCGCGGCTCGCGCACGAGTTCATCAACTTCTTCCTGGACGACAAGGTCGGCACCGATAACTTCGTCAACTGGAACGGGTACCAGCCGCCGTTCAACTCGATCGACCCGACCAAGCTGATCGACCAGGGGGTCGTCCCGAAGACGCTCACCCAGGCCGTCGTGACGGAGGAGATGTTCAAGCAGGGCCTCACCCCCGTCGAGCTCCCAACGGCATGCGACCAGATGTGGCTCGCCGCCTGGGAAGAGATCACGGCAGGAG